>CAZPCC010000151.1:0-2268 GCA_964584905.1 uncultured Gemmatimonadaceae bacterium
CGAGATGCGCGGCCGCGTGCGGAGCGTGGTGTTGAGGTTGGTGATCGCGGCAATCGCCTCCACCTGGCGGTTGCCGGCGTACCAGCCGTCGTTGGCCAGTCCGCGCGTGATCGGGTTGCCGAGCAGACCGCCGCCCAGATAACCGTAGATGTTGTTGTCGTTCTGCGGCAGCTGCGTGTCCACCTTCGTGATGCCGAGACCACCCTCGATCCGCAGGTCGCGGCGCGGTAGGAAGTCGAACGACATCTGCCCGCCCAGGCGGCCATACTCGTTGTTCGGCAGTGTACCGTCTTCCTGCATGCTGCTGAGCGACACGTAGTAGTTGTAGCTCTCACCGCCGCCACGACCGCTCCAGTCGATCTGTCGCATCTCGCCCGTCCGGAACGCACCCGTCCGGTTCAGCGGATTGTCCGAAACGAGCGTACCGACCGCCTGACCCAGGCACGGGTTGTCCGCAACCGTGAGCGGGTTGCCGTCAGGGTCGGTGTCGCGCGTCACGTCCCCGGCCCGGCAGGCGCCCCAGTTCGACGGCGGATCCCAGTTCGAGTCCAGCGAGTGGTATTCGGCCGTGAGCGACTGCGAGAACCGCGAGCCGGTGCGGCCGCGCTTCGTGATGATCTGGATCACGCCGGCCGAGGCGTCGGCGCCGTACAGCGTCGCCGCTGCCGGGCCCTTCACCACCTCGATCGACTCGATGTCCTCTGGCGGAATGTCGTTCAGGCGGCTGCCCGCCTGACCGCCCACGCCGAACTCCTGCGTGCTGCGCGAGTCCGCACGTACGCCGTCGATGAACACCAGTGGCTCATTCGACAGCGAGATGGACGATGCGCCGCGAATGCGGATCGTCTGCGCCGTCCCGGACGTGCCGGATGCCGCCTGCACGGAAACGCCCGCGACGCGCGACTGCAGCAGCTCCGCCGTCGTGGTCACCGGCGCGACCTCGTTCACCTGCGCCGCGTTCACCGTTCCCACCGACGCCGACTGCGCCCGCGCCTCCAGGTTGCCGGCCGTGCCCGTAACCACGATCCGGTCCAGTGCGATCGCGCGCTCGCGTACTGTGAAATCCCGTCGAATCGCCCCCGCCGTGAGCTGGATCGTCGTCTCGATCCCCTCATAGCCCAGCAGGCTGACGGTGATCGGCACGCTCTGGCCGTTGGCCTGCGCCGCAGGCACTACCAGGCGGTAGTTACCCAGGTCGTTGGTCACCGTGGAAAGCTCCAGACTCGGTATCGCCACCACAGCGCCCGCGGCCGGCGTTCCCGCCGCGCCGGCCACTCGACCTGTGATGGTCGCGGCCTCCTGTGCTGCGAGGGGAAGCGGCAGAAACAGCGCTGCCAGTAGGGCGATCCAGGGAATGCGACGTCTCATGGCCATCCTCCGAATTGGGGTTCGGAGCCGGGGCACGAACTACGTCCCCGGCCGGGGAGATAGAGCTGCATCGAGCGTTATCATGGTTGGCGACGGCGTAGTGTTAAAGCCGCAGAGCCCGCCGCGCAAGGGTTGAATTCGTCGCTTGCGGGGACCGAACCGCTGCGCAGCGGTGCCAACCGTCTGAGACTGTGTAACGTTTTGTATTCAAAAATTGTGACGGGAGGGAGACTTGTGGGGACCCTGGCCGCGGCTCCACATGACGAGGGCGCCGCTCTGCGCGGCGCGGTTGCCATAGCGCAGGCCGGCATCCAGCGGGTTGAGATACTCGACGCTCTCCAGCTCCCGCACGCTCATGTTGCGCAGGAATTGACCGGCGGCAAACGTCGGTACTCCGTCGAAGACCACGGTGACCATGTCGCAGAACGGCTCCTCGACGCCGGCGGGCAGCCGGAGCCGGTCCATGCGGCGGAGCGATTCGACGCACACCATGTAGCTGAGCTCGGGCGTGTGGACGGTGGAATAGCGTCCTTCGTGCACGAAAACGCCCGGGAAGCTGGCGCGCAGCAGGTCGATGACGCGTGCCCCGCGATCCTCGGCGGCCGCCATGTCATCTCCCGCGATGATGTCGACGCGGGTGTTGGACTCGCGCGGCGTGCGAAACTCGCTTCGCATGTGTCCGTGCACGGAGATGGGCTCCAGGGCCACTGCGACGGCGGGGACGCGCACGTCGAGCTGGAGGTTCTCGCCTTCCGGAATGCGCACGGGCATGGAGCGGCTGCCGTAGCCCACCATCTCGACGCGGAGGTCGTGCTCCCCCGGTCTGACACCATCGACGCGGACGATGCCCTGGCCGCTGGAGTACGCGGCCAGCCCGGTGCTGCCGAACCAGACGGCCGC
>CAZPCC010000152.1:0-8781 GCA_964584905.1 uncultured Gemmatimonadaceae bacterium
AATGATAAGAACACCAACGAGAACTACAATAAGTAACACACACAATCCCAAAAACACTCTATTCCTTACACAGCCCGGCAGAAAGCTGTGTCATCCTGAGCTGCGTAGACAGCGAAGGACCTTCCATCATGCAACGGAGAAGGTCCTTCGCCGTCTGCGCGGCTTAGGATGACACCTGTTTCTGCCGCGGACGGCCCGCCGTCGCCGCAAAGAACCCACGTTCTTAGCCGTGGCACGACGCTAGTGCGCAACCGGTGCGATCGCGCCGCGTGACAGCCTCTCGAAGCGGACGAACAGCAGCGCCGCGACGACGGTGAGTCCCGCGCACAGCCCCCACCACAGCCCAACGATGCCCAGCCCGCGCGAGAAACCGAGCCACAGCGCGATGGGCAGGCCGACCAGCCAGTGGCCGACCATGTTCGCGTAAAACGTGTACTTCGTGTCCGCTGCCCCACGCAGCACGCCCGCCCCGACGGCCTGGATTCCGTCGGACAGCTGGAACACCGCGGCCACCATCATCAGCGGGATCGCCGCGGTGATGACGTTCTCCTGGTTGGTGATCAGCCGCGCGATCGGCGCCGGCGCGAGCGCGAACGCGAGCGCGCTCACTCCCATCACCAGCGTGCCACCGAGGAACGTTGCGTATCCGGCCATGCGCGTTCCCGATTCGTCGCGCGCGCCGATGGCGAGCCCGACGCGCACGGAGCCTGCCGCGGCGACGCCCAGCGCCACGGTGAACGTGAACGACGCGATGCCGATCACGAGTTGGTGGGCCGCGAGATCGAGCGTGCCCAGACGGCCGGCGAGCAGGGCCACGAGAGCGAAGACTCCCACCTCCGCTCCCATGTGCAACGCGACCGGCAGCCCGACACGCACCGCGGCGAGCATCTGCGTGCGGTCGGCGCGGTGATCGACATGTCCGCCCGCGTCCACTTTGCGCACGGCCGAAGCCACGATGGCGAGCTGCAGGATCGTACACAAGACGGTCGCGATCGCCGCGCCGGCCACGCCCAGCGCCGGAACCCAGCCCTCGATGCCGAAGACCAGCACGATGTCCGCGATCACATTGAACACGTTCGCAATAACCATCGACACGATCATCGGCCGCGTGTTCCCGTGCGCCTGCAGATACGACCGCACGACGAAGAACATGAGGAACGGCAACAGGCTGAGAATCCGGATCAACAGGTAGATCCGTGCCGGTGCGATCAGTTCGGCTTTGGTTCCGATCAGCGGAATCGCCGCCGCACCGCCGAGGAGGACGACCGTCAGCACGGCGCTGACGACGATCGCGAGCCAGATGCCCTGCCAGAGCACGCGCCGCGCGCGCAGCCGATCCCCGGCGCCCACGGCCTGGGCGAGCAGGGGATCGATGCCGAGGACCATCCCCATCCCGAGGACCGAGATGGCGAAGTAGACCGCGTTCGCCAGCCCCGAGCCGGCGAGCTCGCGCGCGCCAAGCCGCCCGAGGACGGCCACGTCGACGAGCCCCATGAGCTGCGTGCCCGCCTGCGCCGCCGCGAGAGGAGTGGCGAGACGGAACAACTCCCGGAGCTCCTTTTTGAAGGCTTCGGCGCGCATCGGCCGCGCGATTCTAGTAGGATTCGCCACCGCAAGAACGGTTCCCAGTGGCCGGTTGCCAGTTGCCAGTGCAGTTCCGCCTGAGCGACACCGAAACTGGGAGCGGAAAACGGGCGACTGGCAACCTCGTCGCGACTGATTCAACGATTACTCTTACAAGGACTCGAGCCCAGCATGCGTTATCTCGTCACCGGCGGCGCCGGATTCATCGGATCGAACTTCATCCGCTACGTCTTCGACAAGTACGGCGACGACGCTCAGGTCGTGAACCTCGACAAGCTCACCTACGCCGGCATCCGCGAGAACCTCGCGGAGTACGAAGGGAAGCAGAACTACCGTTTCGTGGAGGGCGACATCGCCGTCCCCGAGGATGTCGCGGCAGCCTACGAGGGTGTCGACGGCGGCGGCATCGACGTCGTCGTCAACTTCGCCGCGGAGACGCACGTCGACCGCTCGCTCATGGAGGCGGCGACGTTCATCCGGACGGACGTGCAGGGCGTGCTGGTGCTTCTCGAGGAAGCGAAGAAGCACGCACCGAACCTGAAGCGCTTCATCCAGATCTCCACCGACGAGGTCTACGGGTCGATCGATGACGGGTCGTTTACCGAGACCGATCCGCTCGAGCCGCGCAATCCCTATTCCGCGTCGAAGGCCGGCGGCGACCGCATGGCCTACGCCTACGCGCAGACCTTCGGAATGCCGGTGATCGTCACGCGCGCCTCGAACAACTTCGGACCGTTCCAATACCCGGAGAAACTGATCCCGCTGTTCGTCACGAATGCGATGGACGATCTTCCGCTGCCCCTTTACGGCGACGGGAAGAACGTGCGCGACTGGCTCTTCGTCGACGACCACTGCGCGGCCGTCGACTTCCTCATCGAGCACGGTGAAAACTCCGAGGTTTACAACATCGGCGGCGGGAACGAGCGGGAGAACGCGGAGATCACCCACCGCATCCTCGAGCTCACGGGCAAGCCGAAGTCACTGATCAAGCCGGTCGGCGACCGTCAGGGCCACGACCGCCGCTACTCGCTCGAAACCCGCAAGCTCGAAGCCCTCGGCTTCAAGTGCGACACGAACTTCGACGAGGCTCTCGAGCGCACGGTGCGTTGGTACATCGACCACCAGCCCTGGTGGCGCGCGATCAAGGAACGAAGCGCTGAGTACAAGGCGTACTACGAGAAGCAGTACGCCAATCGGTGACACTGCCGGGTGCTGAGTGCTGAGTCCTGAGTGGCCAACATCCGGTTAGGCGGTTATGACCCAGCACCCAGCACCCAGCACCCAGCACCCAGCACCCAGCACCCAGCACTACGTCCCGCCAACACATTCATGGATATCCGCGATCAGCCTCGCCATGTCGAACGGCTTCGCGTGGATGCGGAACACCGGCATATCGAAGCGTTTGAGGATCTCGCTCTCCGGGACGGCGGAGGCGATGATCGTGCAGCGGAGTATGTCGGGATGGTGGGCCTGCAGGTGCTGGAGCACGCCGTAGCCGTCGACGCGGGGCATCATCAGGTCGAGGACGATGACCGAGTAGCCGTTCTGATCGATGCGATCGATCGCCTCCACTCCGTCGCGGGCGGTGTCGACGTCGAGATTCTGCCGCTCGACGACCTTGGCCAGCATGGTGCGGATCGGGTCGTCGTCATCCACCACCAGCGCACGTTTCTTCTCTTCCACGCCTGACGGCCACAGCAAAAGCTCTGCCGTGCCTGGCCGGCACGGCTGGCGGCAATGGTTGGCCAGGTTTTCCCGGCCCGCTGGCGAATCCGAAGTCCTCGCGGTGGGGGATAATGCATGATCGATCCGTCACTCTGGTGCCTCCCGAGGCGCGCTCTGCGGAGGCTCTCTATGCAACGACACACCATCCGACGAACACGATGGGCTCCGGTCTTGGCACCCAATCAAGGCGAGGAATCGGTGGTCGGGCTAAGTGGCGAGCTCCCCGCGGACGGCCGCGAGCGGGCTTTCCTGCTCGATACCGCAATTGGCGAGCGGCGCGATCTACCCAGTCCAAGGGTCGTCCACGAGTCCAGATCTTGAGACTGCACCACCAGGAGCGGGCAGGTGGAGCAGGTCGAGGCCATCGGACCTGTGCCGCGATTCTGTTGCTGGCGGTTCTGAGTCCGGCGGTGCGGGCCGCTCAGGTCGGCGAAGGCTGGCTCGCCAGGCATTGGGGCGTGGCGGAGGGGTTGCCCATCGCCTCGGTCACGGCGATGGTGCAGGGCCGAGATGGCTACCTGTGGCTCGCCACCTTCGACGGTTTGGTGCGCTTCGATGGGGTGCGATTCACCGTTTTCCGCTCTGTGGATCATCCAGAGTTGCCGAGCGATCGGTTGACCACCGTCCACCAGGATCGTGGAGGTGATCTCTGGGTGACCACCGAGCAACATCACCTGCTCCGCCTGCGGGACGGCCAGTTCACCCTCTTCCACCGCGGCAATGGGTTGCCTGACGATCGCGTCCTCTCGTGGTTCGAGGCCGAAGATGGAACGATGTGGTTTGGGACTTTCGCGGGGGCGGCTCGCTATCGCGACGGGCGGATGGAACGGTTTGCGCCGGAGCGCATCGGCACGTGGATTCTTGCGATTGCCCAGGAAGAAGACGGCACTCTCTGGTTCGGCTCCGCGCAGCAGGGGATCCTCCGTGCTCGCAACGGGGAGGTCCGCACGTTCGGCCTCGACGATGGCCTGCCTTCGATGTGGGTTGAAGCGCTGCTACTCGCCCGCGACGGTACACTCTGGGCTGGCACTCGCGCTGGATTGGCTCGCTGGTCTGGTACGCGCTTCGAGCTACCGGCACCGCAGGGGGATCTCCGGGATGCAAACGTCCTCGCCTTGGAAGAGGACGCGGCCGGCAGCCTCTACGTCGCTACCCCCCGGGGCTTGCAGGCTCTTCGGGGCGACCATCTCGAGCAACTGGGTCGATCCGCCGGGTTCACGGGGGTCGAAAGGCTGGTCTCGTCGAGCGCGGCTGGGACCTTGCTGAACACGGGCTCGGGGCTGATGCTCGAGGGCCAGCTGCTCTTCGAGCACGGCGCAACGATCAGATCGTTCCTGGTGGACCACGAGGGCAGTCTCTGGATCGCGACTCCCGACGACGGTCTGTACCGTCTCCGCCGCTCGTCGGTCTCGATTCTGGGGAAGGCCGAAGGGCTGGTCGGGGAGAATCTCTATCCGATCGTCGAAGGACCCCCGGGTACGATCTGGCTCGGTAGCGCCGGCGGAGGACTGGCGCGCGTGGCACAGGGGCGAATCGAGACCTTCGAGTCCGTTTCTGGACGACCAGCGGGGCCGGTTCTGACGATCCTGCCAGACGGTCACGGCGGAGCCTGGATCGGCGGCGCCGGGGTCCATCGGTTCGAGGATGGGCGATTCCACCGCGATGGTTTGGACCCACGTTTCGCCAAGGACGAGGTGCGAGCCCTTTTTCGCGACTCTGCTTCGCGGATCTGGGTCGGCACGAAGGTTGAGGGCCTCTTCTGCTTCGATGGCGCGCGATGGCAGCATTGGTCGGCCGCCGATGGCCTCCCCGATGCCTCCCTTCGCGTGTTCGCGGAAGATCCGAGTGGGGCTCTGTGGATCGGCACCAACGGCGGAGGTCTGGTGCGTTTCTCGGAAGGCAGCTTCGAGGTTCTGACCGCGGCGGGAGGTCTGCCCAGCGACCTCATCCGCGCGATCCTGATCGACCCCGATGGCATCGTGTGGATCGGAACCGAGACCCGCGGGTTGGTGCGGTTGGACGCCCGAGGAGTGTCGCTCGACCAAGCCAGCATCACCCGCTACCGGCGATCGGATGGGCTCTTCGCCGACGGCTTGCACCAGATTCTCGATGATGGCCGCGGCTCCATGTGGATGAGTACCAACCGTGGAATCTTCTCGGTTGCCCGGGCCGAGCTGGAGTCTTTCGCCGCGGGCCATCTGCGGGAAGTGAGCTCGGTGAGCTACACCGAAGACCACGGACTGCGCAACCGCGAGGCCAACGGCGGCGTTCAATCGGCCGGTATCCGGGCCAGCGACGGGCGGCTCTGGTTCCCGACTCAAGCCGGTGCGGTGATCATCGATCCAGGGCAGCTCGCGATCAGTACCGAGCCGCCGCCGATCGTCCTGGAGTCGTTGCTCGCTCGCGGGCAGGGCACGTCGCGCACCGTCGAGATCGCGGGTCTCCCGACTCCGCGCCGTCTCGAGCTGCCGCCGCCCGAACGCAACTTCGAGATCGCCTACACGGCACTGACCTTCGTCAGCCCCGAACAGGTCCGCTTCCGCTACCGCCTCCTCGGGCTGGAGGAGGAGTGGACCGACGCGGGCACCCGGCGGCGGGCGATCTTCACCAACGTACCGCCGGGTCGATACCGCTTCGAGGTCCAGGCCGTCAACGGGCGCGGCGTGTGGAATCGGGCGGGGCCCAGCCTCGACCTGGCTCTGGCCCCTCGCTTCGTGGAAACGCGGTGGTTCACGGGTCTGGTGTCCGCGGCCTTGCTGGCGGTCGTCCTGTCTTTTGGTCTGTGGCGGGCCCGCCTCCACCGCCGGCATCAGCACGGTTTGGAGCTGACGGTTCGAGAGCGCACCGAGGAGCTGGCTCAGGAGAAGGACCGGGTGGAGCGTGCGCTGGCGCGCCTGGAGGAGCAGGCGGCCCAGTTGCGCGAGCTGGACGAGGCCAAGAATCGCTTCTTCGCCAACGTCAGCCATGAGCTGCGAACCCCGCTGACGCTTCTGCTCGGACCGCTCCTCGACGCCGAGGCTGGGGATCACAGCATCCTCGCAACTCAGGCACCGGCGATGCGCCGCAACGCACTGCGGCTGCGCCGGATGATTGGCCAGCTCCTCGATCTCCAGAAGGCCGATGCCGCCTCGTTCGAGTTGCTTCTCGCACCCACCGACCTGGCCGCGTTGAGCAGGCGGACCGTCGAGGCCTTCCTGTTGCTGGCCGCACGCCGCGGCGTAACGCTCACCGCCCGGATCCCGGCCACCGAGGTGATCGCGCAGGCCGACGCCGAGCAAATCGAGAAGATCGTCGCCAACCTGCTGTCCAACGCGCTCAAGTGCACCGAGCCCGGAGGGACAATCGAGGTGATGCTGGACGAGGTGGGCTCCGCGTGCCGGATTCAGGTTCGCGACTCCGGCATCGGGATTCCCGCGGAGGCACTCCCCCACCTCTTCGACCGTTTCTACCAGGTCGATAGCTCGAGTACCCGCGCGCGGGAGGGGATGGGGATCGGGCTGGCGCTGGCCCGCGAGCTAGCCCGTCTGCACGGCGGCAGCCTGGACGTGACGAGCACCCATGGCCAGGGCTCGACGTTCACGCTGACGCTCCCGACTGCAGGCGACGCCTACCTGGAGAGGCCCTCTCGAGCCGCAGAGCCGGAAGAGCTTCGAGAGCGGATCGAGGAAATCGCTGAGCTCCTGCCGGAAGCCGAGGCTACCGCGGGGCAGAGTGAAGAGTCGACGGCAACGGTCGCCGACCGCCGGCGCCTCCTGATCGTCGACGACAACGAAGATCTTCGTGCTTACCTGCGCCGCACCCTCGAGGGTCAGTATGAGGTTCTCGCCGCCGAGGATGGGGAGGCCGGCCTCGCCCTGGCGCTGCGGGAGCTCCCGGATCTGGTGATCGCCGACGTCATGATGCCGCGGATGGACGGCTTTGCCCTCGGCCGTGCCTTGCGGGACGATCCGCAGGCGGGAGGCATTCCGTTGCTCTATCTCACCGCTCGCGCGGGCGAGGCAGATGCCCTGGAAGGCTTCGCCTCCGGCGCGGTGGCCTACATCACCAAGCCGTTCAGCTCGGCCATGTTGCTCGCTCGCGTGAAAGCGCTGCTGCGGCAGCAGGAGCGGCTCCGCACTCGGCTCCAGGCGGAGAGCCGTGAGGGCCGGGACTCCGGCTCTGCTGGTACCAGCCAGCACGGTGCGTACGAGACGCAGCTGCGCGCGATCATCCAGGCGCACCTGCATGAGGACGGATTCGGCGTCGAGCAACTCGCATCCGCTGCGGCCGCCAGCCGCCCGACCTTGTTTCGCCGGTTGAAGGAAGAGGCCGATATCTCCCCATCCAAGCTTCTGAGTGACATGCGCCTTGAACGCGCCGAGTCGCTCCTGGCCGCGGGCGAAGGAAGCGTCTCGGAAGTTGCCTACGCCGTCGGCTTCGCCTCCCTGGCCGGCTTCAGCCGGGCCTACAAACGCCGCTTTGGCGTGCCGCCCGCCTCCCATCTCCAGTCCTCGTAGCCACACAGAGCTCCGCGGAAACCAGGGCTCCGCGGAGCCGCGATGGCCGATCTGAACGATCCGGTCAAGAGATCGAGCGATCCGGCAAAGCACCGCGTGGACCTCTCCCCTTAGGCTGCCGGTCATTGTGACCAAGGGGCCAAGACCAGCCGACGCCGAACGCCAGAAGCTCGCGGAGAGCGCTGAGCCGGTGGATGCCTTGACCGAAGAGGTCGAGGCGCTCGAGGCCCTCCTGGGGACGCCACTGCCACCTGCGGACGCTGCGCTGCCACCTCGAAGCACCCCGCCGGCCAAGGCCAACCGTCGACGCCGTCCGCACCCTACCGATCGAGGAGAAGACTGATGAAGGACTGGAATCTCATGCTGAGCCGTGGCGCACGGTTCCTTTGGGTGTTGGTGGTGCGCCAGAGGGTTCTGGTCGTGGGGATGGTGGGCGCCCTGATTTTGGCCACCGGGGCCGAGGCTGCGACGGTGCCCTTCTCCCCGCAGCAAGTGATCTCGACGGCGGCGGACGGTGCCCGATCGGTGTACGCGGCCGACGTCGATGGCGACGGGGACCTCGACCTGATGTCGGCGTCTCATGACGACGACGAAATCGCGTGGTACGAGAACGACGGGGGTGCCGACCCGACCTTCACCCGGATCGTAGTCTCGACGGCGGCGGATGGTGCCCAATCGGTGCACGCCGCTGACCTCGATGGCGATGGCGACCTCGATCTGATGTCGGCGTCACGACTCGACGATGCGATCGCGTGGTACGAAAACAACGGCGCGGCTGATCCGACCTTCACTCGGATCGTGATCTCCACGGCCGCGGACGAGGCCTCTTCGGTGTACGCCGCCGACCTCGACGGCGACGGCGACCTCGACCTGATGTCGGCCTCCGCTTTAGGCAACGAGATCGCGTGGTACGAGAACGAAGGCGCGGCAGACCCGGAACTCACGAGCACACGTCTCAACACCCGTCACCACTTGT
>CAZPCC010000153.1:0-1964 GCA_964584905.1 uncultured Gemmatimonadaceae bacterium
GCCGAACTCGCCTCGCGCACCGCTGGGAATCGGCCGCTCCCGTCCGCCGCCGTCGAGCGGCCCGTCGCGCAACACCGGGTTCCACGGATCCGAAGACCAGGAAGCCGTGTCGACCGGCTGGCCATCGTAATGCGCGTAGAACATCACTGTACGTGTCGCCCCAGGGGTCCTGATCTCTCCGAACACGGCGGGCGAACTCCCGGGTGACTCCAGCACGCGCGCCGTCGCCCCGCGCCGCTCCAGCATCGTCACCAGCAAGCTGGCATTACGCCGAATGTTCGCGGAATCGCGCGCTACGTTAGGGATGGACAGAAGCTCCACCAATTCCCGAACGATGGTCGCCGAGTTCGCCTGATGATGCGCTCGCAGCACCTTTCGCACCGAGTCGGCGGAGGGCACTTGCGCTTCGGACGCTATTGGCGATAGCAGCGAAATGACCGTCAGTGTCATTAACGTCGCCTGGCTATTTCGGCGCCGTATCCCGGACGGTGCTCCGCGTTTTCTACCGCAGAGGGCGCAGAGGATCGCAGAGGTTGCAGAAGAAGGACTGAATCGGCGCATAGCGAGATGGATTGCAGTCAAAATAGTAGTGAAAGTAGTAAACGCTTTTCTTGAAAGCCGTTCTCGGCGATAGGCGAACGCCACCCACTCCACACGTGATCAATCCGCCTCATCCGCCCGATCCGCCTCATGCAAGAAAACCTTCGACATTGATGCCAGCTACGCAGCGCACTTCGAACTTCGCACTTCGTACTTCGCACTTCGCAACTTCGCACTTCGCAACTTCGCACGTCCCTCTTCCCTCTTCCCGCTCAGTTCGCCGACCTGATAGCAACGGTCCGCCGCAACTCATCCGCCGACTGCAGAATCTTCCGGCGGAGATCGATTGGCAGCTCGGGGTTGGCCGCGAGAAAGCGGTCCACCAGCGCCAGCGCCTCGGCGCTCGTCTGGCCATTCAGAAAGGCGCTCAGCCAGCTTCCGAGATAGAAGATCCGGCGGTTGCTCTGGATCCAGGGCAGGGAATCGAGCGCGGACTCGAGGTACGGAAGCGTGAGCTCGCTATGCGCGATAGCGTTGAAGTTGCCGAGGCTGGCCGTGGCCCACTCTTCGTTCAACGTGCTGTCGGCGAAGTAGCGCCGGAAGTACTCGCCTTTGACTGCGGCGTCAGGCACTGCCGCTCCCGCGGCAAAGGCGCGGCGCTTGCCCTCGGTCGTCGAGTCCGACTGCACCTCGTCGGACAGCCTGGTGTGGGCACCCGGTGCACCCCGCTCGAGAAGTTGGCTCACGATCGCCCAGCGGGTGGGGGCGCGAAGGGGCGCGCCGGCGGCGGTGGTATCGTCGAGCAGCGAGTCGAGCCTGGCGAGCCCGGACGGCGTTTGCGCCAAGGCAATGAACGCGTCCAGATGAGCCTTGCGAATGCCGTAGGAGCGCGTGGAGTCATCTGCAGCGATCCGCAGCATTCGTTCAACTTCGGGCAGAATCGCGTTGCGCTGCGAGTCGTCGAGGTAGGCGGACGCAGCCCGCGCCATGCGGCCGAGGGTACTGGCCACGATCAACTCGTCAGGCTCACTGGACAGCTCGCGAAGCGCGAGTTCAATGTAGGCGCCCGGCGCCAGCTCGGCGGCGCGCACCAGGTCCCACATCGCGCCCCAGAGCATGGCACGGAGAAAGTCGTCCTCGATGGTTCCGATGTGCCGCTCCAGCCACGCCGCGCTGATCGTGTCGAGAGCTATGGTTGCGTAACCGTAGTCGCGCGAGTTGGCGAACACGAACTCCGCCGGTGGCGCATTCGCCGGCAGCCGCACCACCGTCGTCTCGGCGGCGATCACCGTTGGAATCCGGGTGAATTGGCCCGCCCTGTTTCCAAAAAGCACTTCCACTCGCATCGGCCAGCTTCCGGAGCCTGCCAACTGCTGCGCCGGGCGCTGCACCAGCGTCACCGCCGTTATGCATGTGGCACAGGA
>CAZPCC010000154.1:0-3460 GCA_964584905.1 uncultured Gemmatimonadaceae bacterium
TGTGTTGTGGGGGGGGGGGTGCGTCTGGGGGGGGGGGGGGGGGTGGGCGGGGCGGGCCCCCCCCCACCCCCCCCCCCCCCCCCCATAAACACCCCCCACCCCCAACCCCACAACCACGCTTCACCCAGCTTGACCCTTGCAAGGCCAAAGGCGCCGCGGGCCTCTGTAGCCGTATTAGTGCCGGGTCAACCATGGGCCGTGTGAGATTTCGTCTCCCGTCCTCACCCGGCCTGGGTCGGCACGATCTGATCGAACGCGAGACCGCTGCTGCCGCTGCCCCTGCCGACCTGTTTCCGTATCCCGAGCCAGGTGTAGACACGGCCGTCGTACCATCGCGTGCGCTGAAAGGAGCTGTGCACTTTCGCGCCCGCGCGCGAGACCTCTTCTTCGTGTATGAAGTACGCTTCCTTCGGAGTGCGCTCGAGTCCTTCCCTCATCAGTGATGTACGCGGCTCGATCCGCCGCGGTTTTCCCGGGTCGTTGCGGAGTATCCGCGGCAGCGCCGCACGCTGAAGCTGGATCTCGCGGTTGCTGCCATCCAGGTGCACCGGCACGAGCGGGATCCATTCCTCCGGGACGCTGTTGACGATCTGATACCGGATCGGCGCCTGATAGGTGATCGGCGCGGCAGGCGGGTTCGTGCGATCGAGCAGCTGCTGGAGCTTCGCCCTGAGCTCATAGCCGGCTTCCTTGCCGGACTTGCTCCTGCCGGTGACGAGCGGTACCTGCGATTCCACTGCCCATACCATGTTCGCGACCTCGTCACGCAGCAGGTATAGCTCCTCGAGCGGTTTGCCCTCGAGGACCTTGCGCGCGACGGGGAGGAGCGCGAGGCTCGTGTCCGCAGGTACATCCTCGGTGCCGCGCACGTTCATGCCGTACATGCTCCAGCGCTGCCAGTCCTCGTCGGAGCCGGATCCTGCGGCCGTGATCCAGGTGCTCTGCCCGAAGACATCCGTCACCATGAGCCCCGCGACCTCCGCGATCGAACCTGTCGGCAGTGTGAACGGTACGACGAACCAGTCGTTCGAGTAGATCAGCATGAAATCGAGCACGAGCAGCTTGTTCAGGTCGGGTGTGTCCGGCTTCACGAACCCGAGATCGGTCTTCCAGTCTTCGAACTGCCACCATCTCGGATGCGGCATACCGCCGAATCGCACGCTCGTCGGGATGAACGAATGCGTGATCGCGTCCTCAGCGGCGGCCGGCGGCTCGTCGCCGAGTTCCAGCTCGAGTGTCGTCGCGGCGCGTGCGATGTCGAGGTTGTACCAGTCGAGGTGGCCGTGGTAATACTCGTCGGCCACGAGCACTTTCTCGGTGTCGCCCGCCGGTGCGGAGCAGGCGAACTGATGCTCGAGATATGCCGGCCGCCATGATGCATTGTTCCTGTGGAGCGGCTGATAGAACAGATGCTCGTACCATTCCTGGAAGCGGGTCGCGAGACCATCGAGCTCGAGACGCGCGGCCTCCGTGGTGACGCCGGGAATGTCGTCCGATGCGCGATGGGCCGGGCTGGCCGGTGTGTTGAGGTACTCGTAGAACGCGTAACCGTCCATGCATCGGCCCGCAACCGCTGCGACCTGCTGCCACGCCTTCACGTGCGCACAGATTCGGGCGTCCGCTTCCGCGTCGGGGTCCGGCCGCGCGATCCCGTACTGCGCGATGTATTCGTTCTTCAGATCGGGATCGAATGTGGCAACGAGCCGGAGCCACTGCCGACCCATGAGCAGCCGCAGGTCGAGCGAGATCGCCATACCCGCCTGCGCAAACGGGATCCTCTGGTTTTCGACCTTCGTTTCCAGCGGTACGTCGTTCTCGATCTCTTCGGCGGGCTCGCTGCCGGCCTGGTACTTGTTGAGCATGGTGGTTCGCAGATGCGCCTTCGCCAGGACCGGCGATGCCGCATCATCACCGATGAACTCGCCCATCTGCCACTGTCGTGAAATGAACCACAGCGCGTCACGTACCTCTGCCTTGAGTGCGCGCGTGAAGTTCTGGCCGCGGGCGCGCCCTTCGAGCCGGTTCCACACCGTTACCGTGGGCCGGAACGGGCGCGGTGCGGGCGTGCCGATCATTGCGACGACCTCAGGCATTGCCACCCCCGTTGAAATGGAACGCGCGCTCCGCAGCCATCATGTAATTGACTGCCATGGTCACCGGGGCCGCCGTGGACGCGGCGACGGTTGCGGGCAGGAACTGCGCGTAAGCGCTTCGGTCGACCTGGTCCGGCTCGATCGCGCGCAGTCGTGCGAGGTCCAGCGTCTCGTGCAGCGCGGCGACCACGTCACTCCATTGCCACTCTCCGGTGAACGCAGCCGGCGTGACGAGCAGCAGTGACTGCGGCGGCTCGGTGTTCGGGCGGTCGAAATGGAATGTGAGTCCGGTCGTCTCGGTTTTTGCCGGGATCACTTCCGTCCACTCGTCGATGAGCAGACCGCACTGCCGATCCGCGGTATCCAGACCCGGGAGATATGCCGTGTAGAGGAGCGTGTCTCCCGGTATCTCGATAGCGGCCGGCCATGCCAGGCCATACCAGGTCGCGTCCTCCGCATATGGCAGCTGAAGCGGCGTGAGGCGGAGCGGTGCCCGATCACGGATCCCCTCCGCGAGGATCACGAGGTTCTCCCACGCGGCCATCTTCTCGCGCACGCGCGCGACACCATAGAGCCAGTCGTCCTCCGGAAACGCCGACCCGGCGCCGTTCATCTGGTAGTCGAGAAGCTGCGCGCGGTCGCCAAAGCACTTCGCCAGTTCCGCTCCCTGTGACGGGCTGAACGTGAACTGCGGAACGATGACGAACTCGCGGCCGAAGATCCGCTTCGCCGCATCGGCGAGCAACGCCACGCGGTCCGCCGCGCTGGCCGAAGCCGCGGCCTCGTCGATCAGCGTCTGCACGTCGTCCATGTGCTTCCGCTTTGCCGCGACCGTATCGCGCGACTGCCTGAACACGTCCTCCAGCAGGATCAGCGTATGGCGGTTCGCCTCGGCCACGTCGAGCGGCGTCGGATCGAAATCGGCCAGGCCCGTCGCGAGAGCGTCCACAGCATCGAACAGGTCCTGGAACGTCGCGAAATGCGTCGTGAGGAAAGTGTCGAAGTCGCCGAGCCTGTCGTCGAAGTCGTCCTTCCTGCCGGCCACCGCAGTGACGTACGCCGGAATCGCCGGCGCCGGGATGGTGAGCGACGCACTGACCAACCGCTCGGCGTCCGCGAGAATGGCATAGCGCTCCTCGTCATCCGTCGCAGACGGGAGCTGGTTGTCGATCAGATCGACGTACTGGTCCCTGCGTTCGCGCCACCGCGCGCGATATTCCGCGACCGCGGTGCGCACGGCGACATGGATCGCACGCGTGCTGTCGTATACGAACCCGAAGCCCGCCTCGAGGATGCCGAAGCGGCTCAGTGCATTCATGTGCGTCACGAACCGGTCGAGACGCGTGTGCGCCTGCGCGATCAGCGCC
>CAZPCC010000155.1:0-1614 GCA_964584905.1 uncultured Gemmatimonadaceae bacterium
ACAGCCCGACATCGTTGCGGATGGCCAACAGCGCCTCGAACGTACGCCGTGCGTCGGCGGTCCGGCCAGCGAGCGCGTAGTTGTCTGCCAGCCAGAAGGTACAGAGCAGAAACGCGCCTTCGCCAGCGGGCAGGCCGTCGATCCCGCTCTCCGTGCGATAGCGATCGACGAAGCCGTCGCGCACGAGATCGCGCTCGACGGCGGCGACCGTGCCCAGGATGCGCGGATCCGATGCGGGCAAGAACCCCACTTCAGCCATCATCAAGAGCGAAGCATCCACTTCGCTCCCGCCGTAGGACTGCACGAATGTCTGCTTGGTGGAATTGAAGCCGCGTTCGCAGTCCCCAATCAACGCGTAGTCCTCGATCCGCAGTGCCATGGTGGTCGGGCGGTGCGTGGTGCGGCCGGTCAGTACTCGCGCTCGCGTGCCAACGAGCTCTCGATCGACCGTGCCAGCTTCCCCGCGGCACCGTCCATCTCCTGTTCCACCGTGGCTGCCCGATGAGTGACGGCGCTTGGCGGACGGCCCCCGTGACGCGCTTCCATCATGCAGCGCTTGTCGTCGGCCCCACTCCTGGCGCCGTTCTCGTCGCTGAGGTGGACCTCGACGCGGGTGACTTGATCCACGAATCGACCCAGGGCACCAATGACGACGGCTTCCACCTGCGCGGCCAGCGACTCGCTGGCCTGGACGTTGCGGTCCGTGTTCGTTTGCAGGTGCATGTTCCTGGTTCTCATATTCTCTGGTTCGACGTCCAGTGCCTGACGCATTGTGGGCCTTGGACCCTCAATCGGGTCCGGGCTGCCTCACGGCGCGGCGAAGAGGAGGGCTGGGCCAAGGCGAATCGCGACCCGCGCCCGCGCGGCCTCGCTGACGCGGCAGGTTCTCGTCGAGCTCGAGCTTCACCGGCCGATGGACTCGGCGACCGGGAGATCGAACCTGGGGCAATTCTACGCGGACCGCCGCGGATCGGGAACCGCTGCAATCCAGTCCCACCGGGTCGGCCGATCAGGCGCCACGGCCGGTGCCGCGCCGTCGATCCATTCTGGCCTCAGGATCCACGAGCGTGTACTCCGAGGTACGAGCTGCAACCTTCGCGAGCGCTCGCGAAGAGTCGCCGGCCTGCCAACCGAAGCCGGCGAGCCGCCTTCGCCGTCGCACCGCTAGGCGGTGCGGCTTCGGCGGCCAAGGCGAAGCGAGCGGGTGGCGAAGGTTGGCGGCGAGGGTGGGCTTCGGAGCACCGGGGCGAACTCAGTAAGTCCATTAACGGCAACAGTTGCAGGCAGTTGCCGGGTTTCGCCCAAACCCCCAGAACCGCATGAATCGATATGAATCACGGCCTGGACCCCCATATCGCCCCCACGGGATCCGAGCCGTAGGTAGGCTTTGCTGGCGCCGACGCGGCGGGTGCCTTCGCCGTCTTGAATCTCAGTCATTCCCGTCGCATCAGTGTGACGGGCGTCGACCTCATGCCGCGCGAGCGGCTCAACGCCCGCAGGATCGCATCGAGCACCGCGTCGAGATCCTTGCCGACGTCTTCGGCAAGGAAACGTAGAACGAGGTAGCGGTTCTCCTGCAGCAACTGATCCTTGCGGCGGTCACGACGGTACGCG
>CAZPCC010000156.1:0-2633 GCA_964584905.1 uncultured Gemmatimonadaceae bacterium
GGTACACACCGACGTAGCGGTCGAGGATGGCTGCCGGCACCACGACTTCGGGCGCCGGCGGCGTAACCGGAGGCTGCGCCGCGGCGGGGAGCGCGTCCGCGAACTGCGCCATCCGGCGGCGCATCGCCTCGTCGGGGAGCCGGCCGAATGCGGCGCCCATGTTGTCCGCCATGTTGCTCGGCTTACTGGTCGACGGCGTAACGACGGTGACCGCCGGGTGCGAGGCAACGTACTTGATCATGAACTGCGCCCAGCTCTGAGCATCGAATTCCTCGGCCCAGTCCGGCAGCGGGCGGTCACCGATCCGGCTCCAGAGCCGCGTGCGGCCGAACGGCATGTACACCATGACGCCGATGCCGCGATCCTGCGCCAGCGGAAGGATGTGCTCCTCGACATCGCGATTGTCCACCGCATAGTCGATCCCGATGAAGTCGAGCGGTTCGGTGCGCATGAGCTGCTGCAACTCCTCGTACTGCTGCGTTGCGGTGGTGGTCACACCGATGTAGCGGATCTGCCCACTCTGCTTCAGCTCCTTGAGCAGACCGATGTGCGTCCGCACACCGCCCACGCCGTGGGCCTGGATCAGGTCGACCGGCCGCTTGCCGATACGCTCGAGCGAGGTCTGCATCTGCTTCTGCGCCGCCGCGGGATCCACGGGCCCACCGGGGCCGATGAGGTTCACCTTCGTCGCCCAGAAGACACCGTCGGTCAGGTTCTCCTCGCGGGCGATCCTCCCCGCAACCTCCTCCGAGGCGCCGTAGGAGGGAGCGGTGTCGAACACCCTCCCGCCGCGCTCGACCATGGTGCGGAGGACGCCGCGTAGCGCCGACACGTCATCGCTGTCGGCGACCTGCCGGAACGTGGCGGAGCTCCCCAGGCCAACGATCGGAAGCTGCTCACCCGTGGAGGGGATGGCGCGGGTGATGAGCTGCTGCTGGGCGGCCCAGAGCAGCCGCGGCTGGAGCGCCAGCGCGGCGCCAGCGCCGAGCGAGAGGCCAAGCCATTCACGTCGGTTCATCATTGCATCTCCAGAGCGATCGGTAGTGTTGGCGGCGAGAAAACGCGCCGGTCCGAAACATCGGCCGGCGTCAGATACGAACGAAGGAGATTGTCCCCAACTGCAGATTTCTGAGTACGAACGACGTGCTGCAGGTGTACGAACGTCCGGGCTCAGCTCTCTTTGCCCATGACGGCGTTCAGGTTACGGCGATAGGTGCGACCCGAGGTCAGCCTGGTTCCATCGTGAAGCACCACCAGGTACTCGCCGCGGAAGAGGGATTCGACGGCCTGGATGCGGTCGATGTTGACGATGGTGGAACGGTGGATCCGACAGAACTTCGCCGGATCCAGCGCGGCCTCGATGCCGCGCATGTTCTCCCGCAACAGGTGGGCACGGCCACCCGCGTGCACACGGACGTAATTGCGTTCGGCCTCGATCCAGTCGATGTCGTCCGTCCTGATGAACTCGCTGCGGCTGCCCGTGGGCACCACCAGCCGCTCCAGGTATCCACGGTCCCCGCGCACCTCCTTCAGCAACGCTCGCATCCGGCTCTCCAGGTCGGTTCCCCGCTGCTGACGAATCCGCTCGCGAGCCCGATGCAGCGTCGCCTCGAAGCGGTCGTCGTCGAACGGCTTCAGCAGGTAATCCAGTGCGTGCGCCTCGAACGCGCGCAAGGCGAACTGGTCGTAGGCAGTGACGAAGATCACCACGGGCACGTGACCGACGCCGATCGCCTGCAACACGTCGAAGCCGTCGAGCTCGGGCATCTGGATGTCCAGGAAGAGCAGATCCGGTGTCGATTCTTCGACGGCCCGGATCCCTTCCGCGCCGTTCGCGCATTCGGCGATGACCTCGATATCCCCTGCCTGCGCGAGCAGGTCGCGTATGCGCACCCGCGCGAGCGGCTCGTCGTCCACGATGACGGCGCGTATCGTCATTGGGCGGACATCTCCTGCTCGCCTGGCATCCGATCTCCGCGGCGGAAGGGAAGAGAGATCCTCACGACCATGCCTCCCTCGTCGTGATTCTCGAGTGCGAAGTCGTGCTCGCCTCCGTACAGCTGTTCCAGCCGGGATTTGATGTTCGCCAGCCCGACCCCCTTCCGGGTTTTAGTCTGGTTCTCCCGGTCCGCTCCGGACCCATCATCCCGCACTTCCAGGTGCAGCCGGCCGTCGTTGGCTCCCCTCGTAGCGGAGATCTCAACCCGCCCTGGGTCGATGCGCGGCGCGACGCCATGGCGGATTGCATTCTCCACCAGCGGCTGCAGGAGCAGATGGGGGACGCGTGCATCCAACGTGTCGGGAGCAATCTCCATCACCACGGTCAGTCGGTCCTCCAGACGCGCCTGCTCGATCTCCAGATAGGGCTCGAGAAACGCGAGCTCCTCGCGCAGCGTTACCTCCTGCGTCTCTTCGTGCTCGAGGGAGATGCGCAGGAGGTCACCGAGGCGGGCGACCATTCGCCGAGCGGGCCTGGCCTCGGCGGGGATGAGAGCCGCGATCGCGTTCTGTGTGCTGAAGAGAAAGTGCGGCTGCCGCTGCATCTTGAGCGCGCGCAGCCGCGCCTCCGCCAGACCTGCCGCCAACCGCTCCACGGCCCGCTCGCGCTCGCGATAGCGCTCGTGGTAGATCAC
>CAZPCC010000157.1:0-19514 GCA_964584905.1 uncultured Gemmatimonadaceae bacterium
TTAGCCCCTAGCCCCTAGCCCCTAGCCCCTGGCCCCTCCACCAACTGGGCGGTACAAGACTCGAACTTGTGACCTCCACGATGTCAACGTGGCGCTCTAACCAACTGAGCTAACCGCCCTGGAAAAGAACGGGAAACGGGAAAAGGAAAATGGAAACGTGATCGCCAGTTCAAGCGTTGGCCTGCTAGACACGTTTCCCTTTTACCATTTCCCATCTCCCGGCAAAAAGCGGGAAACGGGACTCGAACCCGCGACCCCAACCTTGGCAAGGTTGTGCTCTACCAACTGAGCTATTCCCGCGCGCACGGACGATGGCAGTCGGCCGTTCGGAAGGTGGAGGCGAGGGGAATCGAACCCCTGACCTCGTGAATGCCATTCACGCGCTCTCCCAACTGAGCTACGCCCCCGTCCGCGGCGAAACGAGCGTTCCGCCAGCAACCACAAAGCATACTCGCCACCATACGGAGTGTCAAGAAACTTGGTCTGGCGCGAGGCGCTCTGCGGTGTATCTTTGCGCGCGCGCCTGCCTAGCGGCGGAGTATCGGCGCCCGCGCCGGAACGACCGGCGTGTTCACTGCTGTCTTACGACTTTGTGCGAGGCATAGATCCATCATGAGTGACGGCAAGCGCCGCCGCCGGCGCGCGGTTCCCACGGGGATTGCGCCAACTGAGCCGGAGCGGGACATACTCGATCAGTATCTGTACGAGGTCAGCACCTATCCCCTCCTGAAGGCTCCGGAGGAGATCGCGCTGGCCAAACGGATACGATCCGGTGATGGCGACGCTTTGCAGGAGCTCGTCAAGCGCAACCTCCGCTTCGTGATCTCCGTAGCCAAGAAGTACCAGAACCGCGGTCTGCCCCTCATCGACCTGATCGGCGAGGGGAACGTCGGATTGCTCACCGCTGCGCGAAAGTTCGATCCCGACCAGGGCGTCAAGTTCATCTCCTACGCCGTGTGGTGGATTCGTCAGGCCATCCTCTCGGCGCTGGCGCGTCAGGGGCGTACCGTCCGCGTTCCACTCAATCGGACTGCTGACCTCTCGCGCGTCATAAAGGCCTCGGAGATCCTGCGACAGAAGCTCCGCCGCGAACCGAGCCCCGAAGAGCTCTCACAGCTCACCGGCCTTTCCGTTGAAGTCGTTCAGTCGCTTGCCGCGCTCAACACCGGCGATGTGCGGCTCGACGCGCCGATGGACCCCGAGGGAGATCGAGCACTGATCGAGCGGTTCGTCGCCGACGAGATGCCCGACACCGAAGAGGAAGCGATGAACCGCTTTCTCAACGACGAGATCGAGGAGGCGCTCGAGACCCTTCCAGCGCGTGATGCGAAGGTGCTCCGCCTCTATTTCGGTCTCGACGGCGGAAGGGAGCACACGCTCGAGGAGATCGGTTCAATGCTCGGCGTAACCCGCGAGCGCGTGCGCCAACTGCGCGATCGTGCCTTGAAGCGCCTTCGCGAAGGCGATGTGGGCCGCGCACTCCGCAGCTTCGCCGCATAACGAGGCCACGGCATTCATAAGGCACGGGGCGGGGGAAACTCACCCGCCCTCTCTTGTTTTGCGCCGGTTCGTGAGTTTGCTCCCCCGCGAGGGGGCGCTGTATGTTCAGAGCACGAGATGAGAGGTGCGAGTTGCGAGAGGTCGGCGCTTTCTCGCAACGCGCATCTCTCATCTCGACATGGAGCTCCGTAATAAGGAATGATCCGCTGGTCCCACGTCGCCAAGTCCTTCGGTGAGAAGGAGGTGCTCGCCGATTTTTCCCTCGAGGTCCTCGAAGGGGAGGCCATGGTCATCATCGGTTACTCCGGGACCGGGAAGTCCGTGGCGATCAAGCATGCCGTGGGATTGCTCATTCCCGACGCCGGCGAGGTTTGGGCCGACGGGGAACGGGTGGACCTGCTGCCGCGCCGCGATCTGTACAGGCTCCGCTCCCGCATTGGCTACGTTTTCCAGTTCGCCGCCCTATTCGATTCGCTGACCGTCGGCGAAAACGTGGCGATGGGACTTCGCAAGCAGGGCACGCTGCGTGGCGCCGAGGTGGACGCCCGGGTGGACGAGGCACTCGAGCTGGTCGATCTGCCCAGCGCGCGCGAGCACTTTCCGGCCGAGCTGTCGGGCGGGATGAGGAAGCGCGTCGGCATTGCGCGAGCCATTGCGCTGAGGCCCAAGTACATCCTGTATGACGAGCCGACGACCGGACTCGATCCGGTTACCAGCGCCGTGATCGACCAGCTGATGATCCGCATGCAGCAGCAGCTGGGAGTGACAAGCGTCATAATCACGCACGACATGCGGAGCGCCTATCGAGTTGGTACGCGGATCGCCATGCTGTACGAGGGACGCGTACGGCAGGTGGGCACAGTCGAGGAGATCCGCGCCACCACCGATCCGATCGTCAGGCAGTTCATTGAAGGGCGGGCGAGCCTTGCGCCCGACCTGTCGCAGCCTGAGTCGGTTGCCGCTGGGGATTTCGCGTGACGCGCACGCGGGCCCGGGAGGAACGTTCGGCAGGAGGCGTGGTTTACCGGATCGTCGAGAGCCGGCCGGTTTTTCTGTTGATCCGCGACAGCTACCGCAACTGGGGGTTCCCCAAGGGCCACCTGGAGAGCGGCGAGCTTGCCGAGCACGCGGCGTTACGCGAGGTCCAGGAAGAGACGGGACTGTCTTCCCTTGCGCTCCGCGGAGAGATCGATCAGATCGATTGGTATTTCCGATTCCGGGGTCGCCTCATTCACAAATACTGCCACTTCTTTCTGATCGAATCGGCCACCGGCGACACCGTCCCGCAGCGGGAGGAGGGGATCACCGGATGCCAATGGGTCACGCTCGACGAAGGAATGTCGCTCGTATCCTACGCCAATGCTCGCGAAGTGCTGCGACAGGCTGCGCAGATGCTGGAGGACCGCGATGACTCCGCGCCAGGCGGTCCGGTGCTCGAGGCGCGCGACGCGCTGTGAGCAGCGCACACGCCTGACGAGTCGTGCTGCTGCACGCGTGCGTCTTCGCGCCCCGCGAACGCTTTCGAAGCCTTGCCCGCACGGCATTGCCACGGCGGCAGTGGCGTCTCACCACGGTAAGGCGTCCCGAGCGCTTCGCCGCCGCAATGCGCGTCGACCTGGTCGACGCCGCTCTGGTCGATCTGGGCGCGGCCGGGGCGCTGACAGTAGTTGCGCCGCTCGCCCGCGACATGCCGCTGATCCCGTTTCTCGGATGCGCGCAGTTCGGTGTAGGCGATGCCGCCATGGTGGGGCGGGCGGCGGAGCTTGGTTTCGCCGAGGTGCTTGCGGAGGGAGTCGATGAGTCCGTCATCGCACCCCTGGCCGCCGTGCTCTCGTTTACCGGCCGGTTTGCCGCTTCAATGCACGATCCGCCCCCGGCGCTGGGATTGACTGCGGAGTTACAGCTGACGGCGTGGCGGGCGATCGTGGCTGGTGCCGGACGCACGTTATCCACTAATGAGGTAGCGAAACGGTGCCGTGTTTCACGCGAGCACCTGAGTCGTACATTCGCCGCCCGTGACGCGCCTACTCTCAAGGAGGCGATCGATCTGGTGCGGCTCCTCTCCGCGGCCCAGCTCGCCAAATGCCCGGCATACGATCTCGCTGATGTGGCGCGATTGCTCGGATTCACGTCTCCGAGCCAGCTTTCTCGCATGGCGCGCCGTGTGCTGGGACGGGGAGCGACATCGTTGCCCCGCCTCCGTGGCGACGACTTGATTAGACTCTGGGCCAGCACGAGCGGCGTTGCGGTGGCGCGCAGCCAAGGCACTTGAATCCCCGGCAGCTTGTGATAAATTTCACAAGCTGCTCTCTTCACCCTTCCGCCCCTCCCGAGCGTCGCGTTATGGCATCCGAAACCACCCTCCGCCCCGCCGAGATCAAGGACATCCTCCTCCGAGAGATCGAGGCCGCAGAGCTGGGCTCGATCAACGTCGAGGAAGTTGGTTCGATTCTCGAGGTGAAGGACGGCATCGCTCGCATCTACGGCCTGACCAAGGCGGTCGCCGGCGAGATGCTCGAGATCACGGCCTCCGAAACCGGCGACAAGATCGTCGGACTTGCGCTCAACCTCGAAGAGGACAACATCGGCGCCGTCATTCTCGGCAACTATCTCAAGTTGAAGGAGAACGACGAGGTCCGCCGCACCGGCCGCGTGCTCGAGGTGCCGGTCGGTCCGGCGCTCGTCGGACGGGTCGTCGACGCGCTGGGCAATCCAATCGATGGACTCGGGCCGGTCAACACCAAGCTGTCGCGCAAGGTCGAATCGCAGGCGCCGGGAATCATCGTGCGGCAGCCCGTGCGCGAACCGCTTCAGACCGGCATCAAGGCCATCGACTCAATGATCCCGATCGGCCGCGGCCAACGGGAGTTGATCATCGGCGACCGCGGAATCGGCAAGACGGCGATCGCGGTCGACACGATCATCAATCAGAAAGGCCAAGGCGTCATCTGCGTCTACGTCGCCATCGGCCAGAAAGCTTCCACTGTCGCCAGCGTAGTTGAGCGGCTCAAGTCAGCCGGCGCGATGGAGTACTCCATCATCGTCGTCGCTTCCGCTTCCGATCCGGCACCGATGCAGTACATCGCGCCGTACAGCGGCTGCGCGATGGCGGAGTACTTCATGTACCAGGAAGGGAAGGCGACGCTCTGCGTTTACGACGACCTGTCGAAGCAGGCTGCTGCCTATCGACAGCTTTCGCTGGTGCTGCGGCGCCCTCCCGGTCGTGAGGCTTATCCGGGCGACGTGTTCTATCTCCACTCCCGGCTGCTCGAGCGCGCGGCCAAGCTGCGCGAGGATGCGGCGGTGGTGGACAACAAGACGATCTTCGCGCCGGGCGGCTCGCTGACGGCGTTGCCGATGATCGAGACGCAGGCCGGCGACGTCTCGGCGTACATCCCGACGAACGTCATTTCCATCACCGACGGTCAGATCTTTCTCGAGGCTGATCTGTTCTACGCTGGTGTGCGCCCGTCGATCAACGTGGGCATCTCGGTATCGCGCGTCGGTGGCGCTGCGCAAGTCAAGGCGATGCGATCGGTCGCCGGCCGCCCGCGTCTCGACCTGGCGCAGTACCGGGAGCTGGAGGCGTTCGCCGCCTTTGCGTCGGATCTCGATGCGGCTACCAAACGACAGTTGGATCGCGGTGCGCGCACGGTAGAGGTACTCAAGCAGCCACAGTACTCGCCGATGCCTGTCGAGCAGCAGGTGATGATCATTTACGCGGTGACGAACGGCCACCTCGACGACGTCCCGGTGCCCTCGATTCGCCAGTGGGAGCGCGAGTTCCACGACTTCATGCAGGCGAAGTTCCCGCAGGTTGGCGAGCGGCTCCGCACCGACAAGGTGTTGTCGAAGGAGACTGAAGAGGACATGAAGCGGGCGATCGGCCAGTTCAAGGAGTTGTTCGGAGCTTCCCGCGACGCGACGCCCGCCGTCGCCGCTCGCTGAGCCTGTCCCACTCGCAAGAGCATAGCTAATGGCGAAGGGACGAGAGATCCTGGGACGGATCAAATCGGTCGAGAACACGCGAAAGATCACGCGCACCATGGAAATGGTGGCGACGTCGAAGCTCAAGCGAGCTACCGACCGCGTGGTTGCGGCGCGGCCCTACGCGCAAGCGCTCACCAGCGTCATCGGCGATCTCTATTCCCCCATGCTCGCCGAGCGTTTTCCGCTTCTGCGCCAGCCGGAGCGCGTTCGCACGGCGTCGGTATTGTTGCTCACCTCCAACCGCGGATTGGCTGGGGCGTTCAATGCCAACCTGATCAAGGAAGCTCGCAACCTCGTCAGGCGGCTCGAAGGCGAGGGGGTCGAGGTCGAGTTGCACGTCGTTGGGCGAAAGGGCATCGGATTCTTCAGATACGTGGGCCGTGCGATGGCAACCATGCGCACCGACATCAGCGACCGGCCGACAGCCGGCGATGCGAAGTCGCTGGTCGATGACGTGATGGAGGGGTTCAGCAGCGGCCGGCTGGACGCGGTATATGTGGTATACGCCAAGTTCAAAACCGCCATCTCCACGCCGCCGACATCGGTTCGGATTCTGCCTGTCGAGCCACCGGCGCATACAAAGAGTGGGCAGCGCGACTACATCCTGTCGCCCAACGCGGAGGCGATTCTGTCCGAACTGCTCCCGCTTTACGTCAGGAATTCCGTCTATCGCGCGCTAGTCGAGACGGTGGCCGGCGAGCAGGGCGCGCGCCGTACCGCCATGAAGAACGCCACCGACAACGCCGGTGAAATGCTCACGCTCCTTCGCCGGACCTTCAATCGTGCTCGTCAGGCGCAGATCACGCAGGAAATCGCAGAAATCGTTGGCGGCGCGGCGGCGCTGGAAGGTTGATGGAGCGGCCCATCGCGGCATTCCGGACAGTGTGTGGTCGGCCGCCTGGTCGGATAAGCAAACTCCCGTCCGGACGAATGGAATCCGGCGCTGCCGGTTCGGTTCAGATGGCTGGCTCAAACCTGACTATCTCCACCTCCGACCGTCTCTCGAAAGCAGGTGTTGTACAGGGTCACTGGCGCTTCACGAAAAGAAGGTCCCGCCAGAAGTGGCCGAGGCGTTGGCGATTCACCAGCTGCCGGATGATCAGCGAGTTGTCGAGTATTTCGAGCGTATCGCTGTACGCGCCCTGCAGTCCACCGGTCGGATAATGGATGTATGCATAGTCCCCCTCTATCTCGTACGCGTTCACCGTCGTGTCCGTCGTGACGGGCATCGCGGGAGCATTGCGCGGGCGCCACTGGCTATGGCGAACGATGCGAACGCGTCCGCGTGAGAGCACGCTTAGATCGCCTGCAGTGATGAATAGCGTGTCTCCCGTAAGCGGGGCCAGAAAGTCGATGAACGGGAGAGGTTGCCCATTGATGGACTCCAAAGCGAAGTCGCCGCTCAACACGTTCTGCTCCGTTGGCACCTCGGAGCTGCAGGAGAGGAAGGCGATGAGTGCCAACAGCTTGAACAGAACGCGGCGCATCATTCACCATGGGGTCGGTGGGTCGCTCCCATTCAACTCCAGCGCACGGGACTCGTCAAGCGCTCGCGCTCGGCTTTACACATTGAAGCGCCCGGAAACGAGCTAATGTCCGGTACTACGCCATGCATCCGCTATCCTCTAACGCGATGTCGCCGCTGATTTTCACTGTCCCGCTGGTCTCTTGCAAACGAAAACATCGAATGGTCGGAATCCTATGACAGCCACCATGACAAAGAAGAATACCGGAAAGGTCGTGCAGGTAATTGGACCAGTGCTCGACGTAGAGTTCATCGCCGACAACCTGCCGGAGCTGTATAACGCGCTAGAACTCACGGTCGTGGACGGCGAGGGGGTGACGCGAAAGGTGGTAGTCGAGGTGCAGCAGCACATCGGGCGAAACCAGGTTCGCGCCGTGGCCATGTCGACGACCGATGGTGTGCAGCGCGGAACCGACGTGATCGACACCGGCGGCCCGATCACTGTCCCCGTTGGCGCTGCGGCGCTCGGCCGTATCCTTAATGTACTGGGTGAGCCGGTGGACAACGGCCCGGCGATACCGGCGTCGACGCCGCGCTGGCCGATTCATCGTGCCCGTCCCGATTTCGTCGACCTGGAGCCGAAGACAGAGGTTTTCGAGACGGGAATCAAGGTCATCGATCTGATCGCACCGTTCGTTCGTGGCGGCAAGATCGGGCTGTTCGGCGGCGCCGGCGTCGGCAAGACGGTCGTCATCCAGGAGTTGATCAACAACGTCGCCAAGGGGCACGGCGGCCGGTCGGTGTTCTGTGGCGTAGGTGAGCGCACACGCGAAGGCAACGACCTTTATCTCGAGTTCAAGGAAGCGAACATTCTCGATTCGGTGGCGCTCATCTACGGACAGATGAACGAGCCGCCGGGCGCGCGTCTGCGTGTGGGCCTGAGCGGTCTTACGGTGGCGGAGTACTTCCGCGATGTCGAAAAGGCCGACGTGCTGGTGTTCATCGATAACATCTTCCGCTTCACCCAGGCCGGCTCGGAAGTATCGGCGTTGTTAGGTCGCATGCCGAGCGCGGTGGGCTATCAGCCCACGCTGGCGACCGAGATGGGTGAGTTGCAGGAGCGCATCACCTCGACGCGGAACGGTTCGATTACGTCGGTGCAGGCGATCTACGTGCCGGCCGACGACATCACCGATCCCGCGCCGGCGACGGCGTTCGCGCACCTTGATGCGACGGTCGTACTTTCGCGCGCGATCACCGAACTCGGGATCTATCCGGCGGTTGATCCGCTCGCCTCCTCGTCCCGCATTCTCGACGCGCAGTACATCGGCGAACGGCATTACAAGGTTGCGACCGATGTGCAGCGGATTCTGCAGAGGTACAAGGAGCTGCAGGACATCATCGCCATTCTCGGCATGGACGAGCTCTCCGAGGATGACAAGAAGATCGTCTCGAGAGCGCGACGGGTGCAGCGGTTCATGTCGCAGCCGTTCGCCGTCGCCGAGCAGTTCACCGGGATTACGGGGAAATACGTGAAGCTGGAGGAAACCGTCTCCAGCTTCGAGAAGCTGGTAGCCGGTGGCTACGATGAGATGCCCGAGCAGGCGTTCTTCATGGCGGGCGGCATTGAAGACGTAGTGGCTAACGCCGAACGCATGGCGCGCGGGTAATCCGACCATGCTTCATGTCGCGGTGATCTCGCCGGAGCAAACGCTGTTCGAAGGTGACGCCAGCTCGGTCATTGCTCCCGCGCACGATGGGGAAGTGGGAATTCTGACGGGCCACGCCCCGATGATGGCGCTGCTCGGGAGTGGCGTGCTCAAGTTGACGAGTGGGGGCGGAGAGCGCCGCTTTCTCGTTACCGGCGGCTTTCTGCAGGTGGTGGACGATCAGGTGCGTGTGGTGACGGAACAAGCGAAAGAGCAAGGATAAGACAGCCACGTTTTCAGGCCGTGACAGACTGGCCGGAAGTTGCGAATCATGTCGCGCTTCCGGTATTTTTTTTGCCCGCCCGCCGCACGAAGGCTTCGTATCGGCACGCTTGGACAGGCGAACTCAGCAGTTTCGTCCATAATGGATCGCGGCGCGGCACAAGACTATTGAACGCTCTCAAAGTCCTCGAGTTACGGGTCCAGAGACTAGCACCGAACTGGGTGCGCTCATACCAGATCCGATCCTTTTACCGACCGAACCTTGACATATGACGAGCATGGTCCAATATCACCAAGCGTTCAGGCGCGCGTTGGCCAAAACGTCACACGAGCTTGGTGACGGTAGGGCGGGCGAGTCCGGATTTGATGGCGTCGTAACTCTTCTGAGCGTTTGGCCGCTCGCAGCATGACCGCACATGTTCATTCGGAGGGCCGCATGTCGAGAGTTGTCAGTAAGAGAGTTGTCTCCGTACTCGCCGTGTTCATTGCCGGCTGCCTTGCCGCACCGCTAGCGGCACAAACGGGGAAAATCGCCGGGACCATTACTGACGCAGAGTCAGGACAGCCCATCGAGGGCGTTCAGGTCCACGTGCAGGGCACCGGATATGGTGCCGTCACCGGGACGAACGGACGTTATTTCATCATCAGCGTCCCCCCAGGCACTTTCACGGTGCAGGCAAGGCGCGTGGGGTACCGCACTTCGGAACAGACCGGAGTGGAAGTGCGCATCGATGTGACGCGCGAGATCAATTTCGCGATGGGAAGCGCAGCCGGCATACTGGCGACGCAGACGATCATCGCGGAAGCCGCCCCGCTGGTCGAGGCGGGACTCACCGGAAGCTCTCAAGCGATCTCGGCCGAGATCATCGAGTCGCTCCCCGTGACGGACGTCTCGGGGGTGCTGGCGCTCCAGCAGGGATTCCTGGAGGTGCCGCAGAACACGGATATCGTGAGCTTCACCGACACGCGCCGAAACGTGCTGTCGCCGATCCGCATTCGCGGTGGCCGCGCTGGCGAGACGCTGACCCTGGTCGACGGTCTCCCGGTGAACAACATCGTGTTCGGCGGTCGTGCTTTCGACCTTACGACGACCGCGGTGCAGCAGCTCGATTATCAGAAGGGAGGATTCGAGCCGCAGTACGGCAACGCGTTGTCGGGGATCATCAACATTGCGACGCGTGAGGGCGGCACCGATCTCGCCGGAAATCTGGAGTATCAGACGACCCAGCTCGGCGGGACACTCGGCTCCAACTACGACGAGCTAAAGGGCCTGAATCTGCTCCGCGGCTACATCTCGGGGCCGGTGCCCGGTACGGGTGAGCGCGTGCGCTTCGTCGTTGCCGGACAGTTCCAGTCCGGTGCTGACGAAGTGCTGGAGTTCGATAACGATATCACGCGGTTCACGGGGGAGACGAACGTACTCGAGCGCTTCAACACGCCGCATACGCTCGACCTCCACCCCGGCTGGCGGGCGTTCGGCTACGACAACGAGCAGAACATCTTTGCCAAGGCCACGATCAACGTTACGCCGAGCTCCAAGCTGAACCTCAGCTTCATCGACTATGAGCGGCAGCGTCAGCCGTTCGACTTCGATTACATGCTGACGGGGTTCAACGCGCTCGAGTCGCCGGCGGTTCGGTCGCTCGAGGATACGCTTGGCCTGTTGCCGTTTGCGCGTTATGCCAGCATCGTGCAGGGCTCGATCCGCGCCGATCGCCAGTTGTATTGGGCGACGTTCGAACAGCGGCTTGGTCGCTCGGTGCTCCGCCTTCGTGGAGCGAAGTTCGACCAGGAGCGCGAGAGCTGCAACTACTTCCAGGGGGTGTGCTTCGGACCGCGTTTCGCCGACATCAACTTCACGGAGCGGTTCGTAGCGCCGGGCATCTCCCAGGGGACGCCTATCGCCGGTTCTGACGAGTTCTTCGGCGGCGAGCGCGCGGAGTCGTACATTTTCCGCGGTGATCTCGAGTCGCAGGTTACGGATCACCACAACCTGCAGACGGGCGTCTTCTTCCAGCAGCACGACATTCTCTTCTCCGAAGCGCGCAACCTGGGAGTGAACGACGTGGTCGTCGTGCCGCAGCGATATGCGGCCAAGCCGTACGACGCGGCAGCCTATGTGCAGGACCGCATCGAGTACGACTTCCTCACCGTCAAGCTCGGCTTCCGGTTCGACTACGGAAAGGCGGATGGCAGCGGCTTTACGAATCCGCTCGATCCCAACAACGGAACGACCGCGCGTGAGGTATGCGAAGGCAACGCGCCGTCGCTTGGCGCGACGACTCCGGTGACATACACCGATAGCGCTGGACAGAACTTCAGCGGTCTGGCCGCGTGCAATCATCCGATCGCGAAATCGACACTGTTGACCGAAGCGACCGAACTTGCCGCGACCGATGACTTCACCGAAGCCAAGGCACGGCGCGCCTTCAGTCCGCGTCTCGGCGTGAGCTTCCCGCTCAGCGAGCACGCGACACTCTTCTTCAACGCCGGGCGTTACACTCAGAACCCGCTATACAACAACCTGTACCAGAACACCGGTGTCGGGACGATCGCCGGACCGGAGCAGGGGATCTGCGATGTGACACAGACGAAGTCGAACTCGAACGAGTGCTACCCGATCATCGTCGCCGACGCGTACACGCCGGCATACATCGGCAACCCGCATCTTCTGTTGGAGCAGGCGACGGCGTACGAGATCGGATATGCGTCCGAGATCGGGGGCACGTACGCCATTCGCGCGACGTTGTTCAACAAGGATGAGTCGGGGTTGTCGGGAATTCGCCAGGTGCAGGACGTGTTCGACATCGGAAACACGTATGGAACGTCCGCGCCACGCCCGTTCGTCATTGTGAACCAGGACTTCAGCACGACGCGCGGTCTCGAGTTGCAGTTCCAGCGTCGCGTTCGCGATTACTGGGGCTTCGACATCAACTATTCCTACTCCAAGTCCACCACCAACGCGCCGCCTCCTGACCGGCAGCAGCAGTCGCTTTCCGAGGGCGATCCGACATCGCTCCGTGAGCTGCGTTCGGAGATCGACCAGCCGCACGTGTTCAATGCGGCGCTGATGTTCCGGGTTGGCGAGGAGACCCCAACGTTCACGTTAGGAAGTTGGCTGCGGAACTCGTACCTCACGGTGACGGGTCGATCCGCGAGCGGCCTGCCGTACACGCCGACCCGGAGCTTTACCGGCTTTGGCGATGCGAATCAGTCCGAGCTCTACAGCGGCCGGGCGCCAACCACGTTCCAGGTGGATATGGTGGCAGGTAAGCAGTTCCGCGTGGCGAACCTAGGGTACGGGGCTTTCGTGCGGGTGGTGAACCTCACCGATCGAAAGAACTGCATTCAGGTATACGTGACGACGGGCCGCTGCGATGCCGGTGCGATCGATCAGAATCGTGCGCGCCAGGGCAACACGGTGGGCGAGAACGTATCGAGCACCTACTTCGACCGGCCGTCGTTTTATGGGACGCGGCGCAGCATCTTCGCCGGCGTTCGCGTCAACTTCTGATTCTGCGGCCTCCGCCTGACAACAAGTCGTCAGGCGGAGTTCCCTCTCTTTCTTCTCAGGGGACCGTAAGGAATGACTACTCATTCTGTTCTGTCGCGCGTTCGTGCGAGCGGCGGACGGCTCTTTACGATGGCGCTGTTCCTCGCTGCGGCGGCCGTACTGGCCGCCGACGCGCAGTCGCAGCGCGCCACGAGGCCGACCGCCATCATCGGTGGACCCGAGACGCCGGACTTCGTGCCGCCGACGTCGGGATTCAGGCTGTTTGGAAATGCCGACCTGGCCGGCACAGGCATGAAGATGACGCGCGAGTTCGGTTGGGGACTTTCCAACTACGGCCCGTGCGCCGATGGGTTCATTCTGTTCCAGTGCGGTGACATCCTGGTGGGCGGTGCCGCCCAGTTCCAGATCTTCGAGGTCAACATCACCGCCGGCACGCCGCCTAGCGAGTTTCGCAAGATCCGCACGGCGCACGCGGACATTCAGGCGAACGTCAGCGGTGACGGCTATACTCACCTGAACAATTACCTCGTGTTCGGCGGCCGCGTGGAAGTCGGACCGGCCGACGGCACGCTTGGCGTGCTGTTCTCAGGTGCGACCAGCACCAGCGATGGCAGCTGCCGGGACAATACGGGTTACCTCAACGGGTACATGTCTACCGGTGTCTCGCTGCTCGCCGGCAGCACCTGCCCGGATACGTGGGCGAACGCCGTCTTCGAAGGCCCGAGGCCGATTCCGGACTCGGCGTTCATTCGCGCGTTCAACAGCGATCCCGCGAACTACAACTTTAATTATTGGGAGGTCCCGGCGAACGAGCTCGATCAGACCGGCTTTCTGGGCGACTTCTCCACCTATGGACGCATCAGCGACCATTACACCGAGATTCTTGCCACTTACGGGGGGGTTACGAGGTTAGGCAGCGGGCCGTCGGGAATCGGGGGGTACCCGCTCGGTCTCGTGATGGACTTCCAGTCGTTCAGCTTCGGCCTGCCGCAAATCGCCAATGCCGTTTTCTGGCAGATGACTGTCGTCAACAACAGCGAAGCGCTGTACGGGCTGGGCATTGATTACGACTCGCTGTACATGGGACTGCACCTTGGCTGGGGGTCCTTCCAGGCCAACGGTGTGTACTACGTGCCGTCCCAGAACGCCGTGAAGGTCTCCACCACCGGCACGAGCGGATCGGGCAATTGCAACGGCGCCAACGTGCCAGCCGGCACGGCGCCCTGTGCGACGGTAGGGTTTACGGCTGGCGCAATCGGCGTAATCGGGCTCAAGTCGCCGATCGGCGACACGCGGAACAAACTGTTCACTCGGGCCGGGCCGTTCAACAACCCGTCGAACGTGCACGCTGGTGACACCATCACGTTCAACCACGGGCACATGTGCGGGTTCGGCTCATGCTGGGACCACACTGTCAACGTGCGGGACCGGCGCGGGTTCGGCATCATCTCATCGACAGAAGAGAACGTGCTCGACGGCCGTACGCCTGGGGCGCTGACCGCCACGCAAAACTGGCGCACCTTCCGGAATGCGGATTTTCCGACACTGAGTGGCCGGTTCAACCGGTACGTTCCCGGCAACTGGGACTACAACCACGACGGGAATCCCGACACGCTGTTCTTCGATACATGCCACACGAATGGGTGTGTTGCGACGTGGGCGGACACGACCCCGGGAAAGCAGGTCGTCCGCTATAGCAACGTCGGAGGCGCCATGACTGCGGGACCATTCAGTCTCGCGGCCGGCGACACGACCTCATTCGTCTGGGCGTTTGTCGGCGCTCCCGACTCGGCTTCGTTCGAGGCGCTGGTGAACAGCACCATCGACGCTTATCTGAGCTTCTATCTCACGCCGAAGCCTCCGCCGGTGCCTGCCGTGGTGTCGGTGGAGATCGAGGCTACCTCAGTCAGCGCCACTGGCGAGCCGTTAGTTCGCCTCACCCTGGGAGCCGACCCTCAAAGCTACACCGACCCGTTCCTGACGAAGTTCGCCAACGACCTCGGCGCCTCGGCCGATCCGTCGCTGGTTAGGCTACGGACGTTGAATCCGAACTTGCAGCAGCAGATTCTCGATCGGGCGGCGCAGAACTTCAGTACACTGTACATCTTCAAGTCGTGTGATGGCGGCACCACCTTCACCGGTAATTCGAACTGCATCGGCGACGAAGCAAGGGGTCCTGATGGCTCCCCGATCGGTGTCGGATGGCAGCCGTACGTCACGTTCGCGGCGGATGAGAACGGCAACATTCCGAACGAATTCACGGATGCGAACGTGATCGGTGGAAGGACGTACCTGTACACGGTCGTCACCCAATCGCGCGGGTTTTTCTCGACAGTTCTCGATTCGATTGATACGGACGGCGATGGTACGTTTGACGCGCTCGGATCGAGAGTATTCACGGTTTCGGATACAATTCTGAGCTCGCTCCAGCGTTCGGGCCCAACCACGGCGCGCGTATACGTGCCGATCAGTTTGGCGGCAGGTGCGACCCCGGCCAGTGTCACGTTCACGCACATGGCGGGTGCCGCCGACGTTGCGCTGACTGCACGGTTCACGCAGAACGTGGTGGGCGGAACCTATCGGTTGGTATTCGGCAACCGGTTCGAGATCACCACCGTCACCGACACGCTGACCAACGAACTGCAGTCGACGACGGTGAAGGTGCAGGATGTGGTCGATGCCGAGCGTGGCAGCGCTCCGGGCGTGAACTTGCCAGACTTCCCGCTATCCGAGGTTACCTACACGGCGTCGGAACCCGTGCAGATCGCCGGCAGCACCAGCACAATTGCGGATTCACTGGCAGGCGGTACCCGTGTGACCACGGTCGAGGTGAGCGGCCTGGGATTCGTGCTGCTCGATCCGGGAGGCGAGCCGCTGTTCGTATCAACGTCGCTGACTCCGGGTGCCACTACCCCTTCAGAGTTCCAGCGTCGCTCCGACTTTCCGGGATTTACCCTTTCGATCAACAATGCGCAGGGTGGCACCCAGACCCTGGAGAGGATCGTCAAGACCAATGGCGACACAGTCGTCGTCGGAATCATGAACAACAGTGCGGTCCAGCTTCAGGAGGGAACGACCACCAGGGCCAGTAGCGCCAACGGGCTGTACACCGTGGAATTTGCGCAGGATGCGTTTGGCCCGGCCGTGCCGTTCGTAATCGACTTCGGCGACGTGTCGGTGGTTCGCTCCCAGGTCACGGCATCGTTGAATGCGCGACAGACCGCCACGACCGGCGCTACCGATCAGGGGATCGCTGATGTGCTGGGCGTCACGGACCTGATTGCGGTCAAGTTCCCATTCACCATAACGAACGAAACGGCGAATCGCCAGACGATCCTGGCGATGCGCAGCGCGCAGAAGCAGTCGACGATCCTGCTTGGTTCCGGGGCCGACACGCTGCGGGTCCTGGTGCCTGACGATGTGTGGGTGCCGGGTGATCAGTTCTACGTGCTGGAGATCATTCAGCGCGACAGCACCGCGGGCGGCAATGTGATCCTGGACGGCAGCGATCAACCGATTCAGGTGACCGACACCCTGGTCTCGTTCGGTCGCATGAACCTTGGGTGCAACACGCCCCGGGTGTCGTGCAACCCGCTTGCACCAACGACGCGAGGGAGTACCGGATATCTACCGTACGAGGCGGGGTGGTACCTGGCGATTCGTTATGCTACACCGTTCTCCATGCTCAGTGATGTCGAGTTTGATGTGACAGCGCTGCAGTTGGCGACTACGCTTTCGGCGGGGGACCTGAGCAGCGTGCTGGTTGTCCCCAACCCGTGGGTCTTTCAATCGCAGTTCGACGATGTCAGCGGCGGGCGTCGCGCCGATCCCAGAATTCTGTTTACCAATGTTCCGGCGCGAGGCACGCTCCGTGTGTTCTCGCTCAGCGGACAGTATCTGCAGCAGCTATCGTGGACCGAGGCCGATCTGAATTCGACCGGCGACCTGCCGTACAACTTGCGCACGCGCGAGGGGACGGATCTCACCTCGGGTCTCTACATCTTCGTCATCACGGCCGAGAACGGGTCCGGCGGCAAGCAGTTCGCCCGGGGCAAGTTCGTGGTCATTCGCTAGGGGGCGCGCCATGTTGACACTTCGCATGAAAGTCGGAGCGGCCGTGCTCCTTGGAAGCACCGCTGCTGCGCCGCTCGCGGCGCAGGACATTCCGGGAGCCTTGATTCCATCGGCGAACCAACCTCCAACCCGGCAGGGCACGCGCGGCGCCAACTTCCTCCAGTTGGGAGTTGGGGCGCGAGCGGTTGCCATGGCCGGTTCAGCGACTGGTTATGTCAGCGGTCCGGATTCCTGGTACTGGAATCCCGCCGGAGGCGCGTCGATGGAACGGTTCGGCATCGGCGCAAGCCGGCAGAATCTCTACGATGATCTGGACATCGCGCACAATTACGTGGCGCTCGGCCTTCCGGCGCTGGGAGGAGTGTTCGGGGTGCATGTCATCGCGCTCAACTCCGGTGATATCACACGCACCACCGAAGCCAGCCCGCTCGGCGATGATCCGACGCTCGGAAGTACTTTCACATGGAGCGCCACGTCGGTGGGTGCGAGCTATGCCAGGCGGCTCACCGATCGCCTGGCACTCGGCGGGACGGTCAAGTTCGTGTCGGAAGGGATCAGCGATGCGAATGCGAAATGGGCGGCCGTGGACCTCGGGACACAATTCCAAACCGGGATCTATGGGCTCACCGTGGGCGCTTCCCTTTCCAATCTCGGTCCCGCGTCACACATGCGCGGATCGCTGGTGAAGCGTGAGGTGAACACGGACGACTTCTCCCCCCAGCTCACCGACGTCACCTACGACACGCGTGAGACCGAGTTGCCGACGTTGTTCCGGTTCTCCGTTGCATCGGAAATCTTCGGCACGGCGAATTCGCTATGGGGACAGGGAGGCGGCAGCCACCACGTGCTTGGTGAAATTGCCGTAAGCGACGCGATCGATACCGACGTGCAGGCCGCCATCGGCCTGGAGTATGCCTGGCGGGACATACTGTTCGTGCGCGGCGGCAAGCGATTCTATAACGACGATCGTGACGTTGGCGAAAGCTCGAGCATCGCGTACGGGCTGTCCGGCGGATTCGGAGTGCGCTTGCCGGTGAGCGGCAGTGGTCTCCGCTTCGACTATGCGTATACGTCGCTCGGCGATCAGTTGCAGAACATCCAGGTGTTCTCGATCGAGTTCGGACGCTGAGCGATCGGCCATCTTTCAGGAGACTTACTTGATGCGCATTCGAACCGCGCTGCTCGTCACCTTCGCGCTGATGCTGCCCATGTCGGCAAGCGCCCAGTGGTCGACGCGGCAGTTTTCCGTCACGCCGCGTGGCGGTTTCATGACGTTCGACAACTCGTCGGGCATCGACAACGCCCCGTACATCGGTGTCGACGCCGCGTACGCGGTGTCGCCGTTTCTCAGCATTGGCACCGGACTCACGATCTCCCGGCCGCAGACGATCGGCGACTACTTCATTTCGCAACTTTCGTTCGGCGACACGACTCTGTACCTCGCGGTGGAGCAGCCGCTCATGATGATCGATGTCGCGTTGAACGCTCAGGCGAGGTACCCGGGCGATCGGATCACGCCTTTCCTGAACGGCGGGATCGGGTATTACACGCTGGATCTCGACCCGCAGGTGGAAACGCGACCCGAGCGCCTGGGTGGAATCTCCGGGAATGTCGGCGCGGGCCTTCTATTCCGCCTTGGAGAACAGGTCGGCATTCAACTCGAGGTTCGAGACCTGATCTTCACGGGATTCGAGCGGGATGATCTTAATCCGGTCGCGGCCGCCTTCAACAACACCCGGTATCCGGAGGATTTCGAACCACCGCCGGCCGCGAAGGAGACGGTGCATAACATCATGTTCGGCATCGGTTTCACATTCGTACCGCGTTCTTCCGTGGTGGCGGATGCGGGGGAGGAGAACCGATGAACGCACACACTTTGCGCTTTGCGATGCGCGCAGTCGTCGGTCTTGTCGCCGTCGGGGCGCTTGCCGCGTGCGAGTTCGATCGTGCTACGGTGTTGTCACCTTCAGGTGATCCCAGCTACGATTTTGCGCTGACGTCGGATGGACGCGGCATACCTCGTGGAAGCGTCATCCGCGGCGTCGATACGCTGTTTGCGCCCGATTCTTCTCTCGTCACGAAGATCAGGCTCCAGGGCCTCGAGGCTCTGGCGAGCGGTGTTTACCAGGTCTGGTTTGCCGATACAGCGGGTGGAGCGCTGAGCAATGTGACGCCGGCGACCGGTGTTCGCCTGGTCGTTCGAACCGATACCACCTTCACCCCGCAGGGCGATCCGATTGCAAGCGCTGTAACCGTGGATTCCACCGCGGGAGTGTCGAGCATTACAGTTGGCGGTCCGGCGATCACGACGACCTTGATCGTTACGACTGCCTCGCTAGGCGCCGATCCGACGAGCTTCGACGTAATGATCGTCAGTCTCGAGCCCTCGCAAGGTGCAGCCGCGCCCACCACCATTCCGCTCTGGGCTCGCGGCATCAGCGGAGCCGGCACCACTGCGCTATTATTCGGAAACTTCAGCGTCGATCCGGCAGATGAGTATCGCTATACCGCCACCGGACGTGGTCGTGGTGGCGTTCGCGGGAACATCCTGATTGTAGATGATTCGGCGCTCGCGCGTCCGCCAGTCGGGTACTACTACGCCGCATGGGTCGTACGGCGCGACGACACCGGCAATGCCATAGACACATTGGTGCTTGGTGAGCAGACGGCACCGTTCCCTGATCGCAGTGTGTCGCTACGCGATGCGGACATCGACCTGGTCCACCCCGTCGTGCTTGATTTCCCAATGTCGATCCTGGCCGCTTCGAGTCGCATTCAGTTGAGCGGAGCCGATCCATTCATCGGGTTCGAGGATGTGTGGGTTACGCTCGAGAACAAGCTGGGTACGGAGGATGCGGCAGCACCGACGATCGTACTGAGCGGACTCGTCCCTGAAATAGTAAGTGCACCTTAGAGGAATTCGGTGACGACTGCGTTTGGAGGAGCACCCGTAGAATCTCCGGGTGCTCTTTCCTTTGTAGGGCGGTGCGTGTACAGAGCTTACGAATTGCAGCGATGATGCTGCACGAGCCCGACGCTC
>CAZPCC010000158.1:0-2347 GCA_964584905.1 uncultured Gemmatimonadaceae bacterium
GCCTGAACACAGCCCAACGCACGATGTCAACGTTAACCGTGAAGGAACTAGCCACTGCGCCATATTCTCTGCGACCTCCGCGAGACCTCCGCGTCCTCCGCGTCCTCCGCGTGAAAATTGCTGGACTTTGTGCCGAAACGATGCCTGTCGTGAACCTGCAGCTCGACGACTACTCACTCTCTTCCCGGAAGACCCACAAAATGATATGTGCCTAACGTACTGGTCAGGTCGCCGAGGAATTTCGTGAGTCGATTGGCCAGGCACCGGGCTCGTAGAGCAGCACGTCTCCGGGCTGGCATTCCAGCTCGCGGCAGATCGCATGCAGCGTCGAGAACCGGATCGCGCGGGCCTTGTTCGTCTTGAGGATCGAGAGATTCGCGAGCGTCATCCCCAGGCGCTCGCTCAGCTCCGTGAGCGTCATGCCGCGCTCTTCCAGCAGGCGGTCGAGCCGAACGTAGATTGCCATGCTAGACGACGAGCGACTGCTCGGTTTCCAGCTCCGTGCCGCGGCGGAAGATCTCGCCCAGCGCGCCTAGCACGAATGCGACGAAGATGAGCCGGAGGTCGATGTTCAGCTCCAGTGGCATCGTGATGCTGTCGCTCGCCAGCCCCCCGCGCACGGCAGCTGACGTCACTAGCTCCGCGACGCCCTTGACGACAACGAACGCGCCTAACAACAATCCGAGGCGTTGCAGCCGCAAAGCGTTCTTCGCATCGAAGGGATCGCCGTCACGCACTCGGCGAAAGATGCCTCGGAGCTGGTGCAGGAACAGCAGGCTCAGCGCGCTCGCCACCGCCAGATGCGTCCACAGCAGCGCGAACAACCACCACGGCAACATCGCAATCGGCATCCGCAGATGTGCACGAACATCCTCGACCTCGATTCGCGCGGATCCCCAGGTGGTGCGGACGGTGGCGTCGTGCTCCGAAAGGCTGGCCGGCACCTCGAGGCCCCACACCCACTCCGGGGAGTCCGTCGCGAGCAGCTTGAGGGCCACCGTGCCGATGAGTACCAGCACCGCCAGTCCCATCATCGTGTAGTACGCGAAGGACAGGACGGTAGTCAGCCCCTGGACGACGGGATCCGGACGGTACGTGCGCATTTTCCCCGCAGCTTGATATCGATACTCGATATTATCGAATATCGATAAGTAGCGCAAGTGGGGTGATCATCAATGCGTGTCCTCATCGGAGACCGGGCAAGCCCCGAGGCAGGTCGCCGGAGATGGGTTGTCGCGGTGGGAGACGCGCCGGTATGTCCTCATACCTAACGCCCCATCGTCAATGAACGAGCGCGCAGCCATTCGGCGAGCGAGCGAACCATCGCCACGGGAAAGACCGAGCGGCCAGGCCGCTGCTCGACGAGCGCGTGGCCGACACCCGGTATCATCTCTACCGACAGCAGCGATGCCGGCACGGACTCGCGCCAGAGCGCGGCGGCGCTGTCGACCGGAACATTGTCGTCGACCGCTCCGAAGATGACCAGGACCGGCACGCGGATCGTCTGGAGGTCCGGCACCGGATCATAACGGGCAAACCGGCGGGTCAGCGCCCAGCTGGTCGATCCGGAGTCGGTGGGTGCCTCCACGAGGGCAACGATTTGGGGATCGGCGGTGCGCACGCGGTCGATGTACGCGTCCCAGCCTTCGCCTGACGCGGCGAACCGCCACTTCAGCGCCATCAGCTCGGCCGCTGCATCCTCGCTCAATCCCGCGGCGGCCGCCTCGGCCCGCGCGCGGAACACCTCCTGCGCTTCCGGCGACACACCGCCGCCCGACAGGACGATCAGGAAGTCGGCACCGGTGCCGCGCGCCGCCGCGGCGGGAATGACCCAGCCGGCCTGGCTGTGCCCGAGCAACCCGACCGCACGGCTACTGATCCGGGGATGCTGCCGGAGCAGGGCGACCCCCGCTTCCGCGTCGCTCGCCAAGTCCTCGATGCCCGCTTGCTGCCAGTCGCCTGACGAACCGCCGACCCCACGCTTGTCGTACAGCAGTACGGCAATGCCGTGCCGTAGCAGCAGGTCTGCGCGCGCCATACCGAGGAGGCTGGTCCGCTCCGCGGGACCAGAACCGTGCACGAGCACGGCCGCGGGGTGCGGACCGTCACCGGGCGGGAGGAGCAGGGTTCCCGCGAGCGTCACCCCGCCGCTGCTGAAGGTGACCTCCTCCTGTGTCACCGGCCGATTCGCGCGCCGGGTGACGCGCCGGGGGCGGGTTTCCGGCTGCCATTCGATGAGGCTGTCCTCGAACACCGCCCATTCGCGATCGCGCGGCTCCGAGCGTATCGATCGGTCCGTGAACATCGTGTCCGTGCTGTACGCGAACAGACCGCCGCCGGCGATCCA
>CAZPCC010000159.1:0-10317 GCA_964584905.1 uncultured Gemmatimonadaceae bacterium
TGGGAGTTGCGATGGATTACGAGATCTGGATCGACGGATCCAAGGTGCAGACATTCCGCTTCGACTTCAGCGATCCGGGCAGCATGCGGGGAATCATCGCGAAGTTCCTCGGAAAGGAGTAAGAGAGTCCTCGGCGCCCGACTACCGCTCGGCCAGGAACGGATAGCGCCAATCCGTCGGCGGCACGAAGGTCTCCTTGATCGCACGGGGGCTCACCCACCGCATCAGGTTCAGCTTGGAGCCCGCCTTGTCGTTGGTGCCTGACGCACGGGCGCCGCCGAACGGCTGCTGGCCCACGACCGCGCCGGTCGGCTTGTCGTTGATGTAGAAGTTGCCCGCGGCGTTGCGCAGGGCCAGCGACGCTTCCTTGATTGCGCCGCGGTCCGTGGCGAACACCGCCCCGGTCAACGCGTACGGCGATGTCTCATCCACCGTGCGCAGCATGTCCAGCCACTTCGCATCATCGTACACGTAGATCGTCATGACCGGGCCGAAGATTTCCTCGCGCATCAGCAGGTGTGCCGGGTCGTCGGTCTCCACCAGCGTCGGGGAGATGAAGTAGCCCTCGCCATCGCGGCAGGCACCGCCAGTCACCACGGTGGCGCTTTTCTTCGCCTCGGTCACGTACTCGCTGATCTTGACGAACGACTTCCTGTCGATCACCGCACCCATGAAATTGCGGAAGTCGCGTACGTCGCCGATGCGAATGTCCTCGATCATCGCGACTGTTTCGTCGCGAATGCGATTCCATAACGAGCGCGGGATATATGCCCGGCTCGCCGCGGAGCACTTCTGCCCCTGATACTCGAAGGCGCCACGCGCAATACCGACGGCGACCGCCGATGGGTTGGCCGACGGATGCGCGATGATGAAATCCTTCCCGCCGGTCTCACCGACGATCCGGGGGTACGAGCGGTAGTGGGCCATGTTCGCGCCGATCGTCTTCCACATGCTGTTGAAGACCCCCGTGCTACCGGTGAAATGCACTCCGGCAAGATGCTGGTGTCCGAGCGCGATGTCGGAAATGGCCTTTGGATCGCCCGGCACGAAGTTGATCACGCCGTCGGGGAGCCCTGCCTCACGCAATATCTGGAGGATGTACCAGGAGCTGAGCACCGCCGTGCTCGCCGGCTTCCAGACGACGGTGTTGCCCATCAATGCCGGCGCAGTGGGCAGGTTGCCGCCGATCGCGGTGAAATTGAACGGCGTAATGGCGTAAACGAATCCTTCGAGCGGCCGGTAGTCCAACTGATTCCACGTCGCCTGCGTGCTCAACGGCTGCTCGGCGTACAGCTCCTGCGCGAAGTACGTATTGAACCGCCAGAAATCGATCAGCTCGCAGGCGGAGTCGATCTCCGCCTGATAGGCAGTCTTCGACTGGCCGAGCATGGTTGCCGCATTCAGCGTGGAGCGCCAGGTGGTAGAGAGCAGTTCGGCGGCGCGCAGGAACACCGCCGCCCTATCTTCCCACGACCAGTTCGCCCACTGCGGTTCAGCCGCCCGAGCCGCGGCGATGGCGCGCTCCACGTGCTGGGGAGTGGCTCGGTGCCAGTCGGCCAGCACGTGCTCGTGCGAATGCGGCATTACGGCCTGGGCCAGGTCGCCAGTGCGAATCTCCTCGCCGCCGATTACGAGTGGAATGTCGATCCGTTCCTGCGCCATGCTCGTCAGGCGGGACTTGAGCTCCGACCGTTCCGGCGACCCCGGCGCGTATGCCCGCACGGGCTCGTTGACCGGCATGGGAACGCGGCGGATCCCCGTGAACCCGGCCACCCCGCCTCCCGGCGGGACCAGCGGCGTTGCGGACCCGTCGGAAGACGAAGAATCGGTCTTGGCATTCCGTGCGTCCCTTTCGGCACGCGGCGGCTTGGTAGTCGGTGCTGACATGAGCTTCAAACTCCGGTTTGTGGTAGCTCGAGAAACTTAGCGGGGCGGGGGGAATCGAGAACGCATTGCCGGGTCTTCAGGCTTTGGTGCGGTTCACCGTGGATCAGCTCGACGACCATTCACTCGATTCCCGGAAGACCCGCAATATCTTCAGCTGCCCCTGATCAGCCGGCAGGAAGAGAGTTAGGTTGTGCACCTCCGCGCCCTCGGCGATCAGTATCCGGCTTACTGGCAACCAGGGCATCCAATCAGCGGACCAGTGTAAAAAGTACGATCAGGAATATCGTAGTTTCCGACCCCCGACCCCCGACCCCCGTTGCCCCCCACTCTCATCCTCGGCTCCCACACCGTCGACAACGGCGGAATCGACAAGGCCGCGTTGCGGGCCGCAAGCGCCGGCCTATGCGCGGTGCAGATCTTTACGGCGATTCCCAAGTATTACGGGGACAAGTCGTCGATCCGCCCGGAGCGGGTGCAGCGATTTCGTAAGGCGCTCGAGACAGCCGGCATGGACCCGCGGCATGTGGTGGTGCATGCAGCCTACGTTCTCAACAGCGCGACCACCGATGAGGTGAAGTACTCCCGGGCCGCGGCCGGCCTGGTGAAGGAGATGGAGCGCTCGACGGCAATCGGCGTCGGCTCCGTCTGCTTTCACCCGGGTGCGGCGACCGATGGGGACCGCGAGGGCGCGGCGCGGCGTATTGCCGCCGCGATCACCGGCGCGCTGCGAGCGAACCCGGGTGACACCCGTCTCCTCGTCGAGAACACAGCCGGAGCCGGCACGACGATGGGGCGTACGCCCGATGAGGTAGCCACCATTCTGGCCCACGTGCCTGACGATTTGCGGCGGCGCACCGGCTATGGACTCGATACGTGCCATCTCTTCGCGGCAGGACACGCCATCAACGAGAGCGAGAGTGCCTTACGCGGCGTGCTCGACGCGTTCGAGTCGGTCACCGGCGAGCCACCTTCGTTCTTCCACCTCAACGACAGCGAAGGTGAGCTGGGATCCAACAGAGATCGCCACATGCTCATCGGAGAGGGGAACATTGGCGTGGAGCCATTCCGATGGCTCCTCGCCGACCCGCGCACGAGGGGCGTACCGCTGATCCTCGAGACCCCCCAACTGCATTACGACATCGCCGAGGATGATGTCAGTCCGGATCCTTACGACGTGCGCATGCGGGAGCTGCTCGAAAGCCTGGTGACGACGTGATGCGTGGACCCGGCTGCAGCTCATTAGCTGCGCTGGAAATGGAGTACGGTAGTGCCAATGCCCTGCCTCAACGCTGGCAACGGAGGCTGGTCCACCCTCGATTCGCCCGTGCATCCGCGGATTCCAGGGAAGGCTGTACGCTGTTTTCGCGCCGGTGAGAGGGGCAGCCGGCATCGCCGATCAGCTTCCCGAATGGGAGGTTCGTGGACACGGAAACCGCGCGGGAATGCAACGTAGAGTCCGCGAATTTGCACCGCTCAGAGTGAGAAAAAGGTGATGACGCCTATTGCGTACGTCTCTAGTGCATTTACTTTGTGGCGCGATGGATGTGTATTCCCAGAGACGTAATGCTCCATTTTTCCCCGGGAGAATCAATCGATGGCCACTGCCAAGAAGGGCGCAAAGAAGGGCAGCGCGAAGAAGGCTGGAAAGAAGGCGAGTAAGAAGACAACCAGGAAAGCCGCCGCCAAGAAGGCCCCTGCGAGGAAGGCCGCGAAGAAGGCTCCTGCCAAGAAGGCGACCAAGAAGCGGGCACCGAATCCGGCGTTCATGAGGCCGATGAAGCCCAGCGCGGATCTCGCGGCAGTCGTCGGAAACAGCCCAATGCCCCGCACGGAGGTTACGAAGAAGATCTGGGCGTACATCAAGCGGAACAACCTGCAGGATCCCAAGGAACGCCGCATGATCATCGCCGACGAGAAGCTCCGTCCGGTGTTCGGTGGCAAGAGCAGGATCTCCATGTTCGAGATGACGAAGCAGGTCAACAAGCACCTGTCCAACCCCTGAGTCTCATCGTCACTGGGAATCCCGAGGGCGCACTCACACCGGGTGCGCCCTTTGTCATGTCTCCCTCCGGGTGAGCGACAACCGCATTCCCCTCTGGCTGCGGGTGCTTGACGCTGTCGCAAATCGGGCCGAACGCGCCGCGCGGCTTGTCGGGGCAATCCGCGATGAGACCGCGATCGCCTGGACGAGGCCAGACGATCGCACGCGCCTAACGTCGGTGCTGTTCGACCGGCAGAAAACCTACCTTCCCGGCGGCAACACTTTCGCGCACGGCCTTTCTACTGGGAGCGCGAGATGCTCGTTCCGCCATTCCCGCAGCAGGGACGCCTGCTCGTCGGCGGTGCGGGGGGCGGCCGCGAAGCCAATGTGCTCGCCGGTCGAGGATACTCGGTCTTTGCGTTCGATCCCGCCGCCGAACTCGTTCGTATGGGTGCTCCGCCGCTGGGGGAGCGCGGTATCGTTCTCCTCCGCGCCTGAAGTCGGCTCTGTGGCGCGGCGTGCGGGGTACAGAGTGGAGAAACACGGATCCGCTCCCGGGCGTATGCTTCTTGTACCCGCGGATCGATCGAGCGGCGGGCCGTAGCTTCGCCCTTTGCGCCGCGCCGCCGCGCTGGCGAGAATTCCTGCAGCAGACCACACACCCTTACCGATATGCCAGTGGCTTCGAAGAAGAAGCGCGCCTCACCACCGTCATCCAGAGCGAACGTCGTCGCCGCCGCTCGCGGCAAGGGCGGAAGCAGCAGAATGAAAGGCTCCGCCAACGAGTTCATACGCGGCATCCTTCCGGTCGTCGCCATTTTTCTGCTTATCCGCACATTTTTCATGGAGGCGTATCGAATACCGTCGGAGAGCATGGTGCCGGCAATGCTGGTTGGTGACTTTCTCTTTGTTAACAAGCTCGCGTTTGGCCCGCACATCCCGTTCACCGATCTTTCGCTTCCGGGTTACACGAACCCCAAGCGCGGGGACATAGCGATCTACGAATCGCCGCCGCAACATGATCAGCCGTGGGATTTGACGCCTACCGTCGTCAAGCGCGTGGTGGCGGTCGCTGGTGACACGATTTACATGAGAAGCGGTCTGCTGCACGTGAACGGCATCGCACAGCGGTTGGGATACGGCGCGCCCGATCCCGGGGGCTACGTCGACTATCCTCATGAGACGTTTTCCTGGATGCGCAATTTCGCGCTCCGCGGATCACGGTTCGGCTCCCCAATCGAGTACCCATCGCTGGACAGCTGGGGCCCGATGGTGGTCCCCGACGGGCACTTTTTTGCCTTGGGAGACAATCGCTACAACTCCAAGGATGCCCGGTATTACGGTTTTGTTCCGCGAGAGAACGTGCGCGGCAAACCAATGTTCATTTACTTCTCCTACGAGAAGGAAGGCAGCGACAGCCCGTTGCCGTTCATCACGAACATTCGCTGGGGACGCCTGGGCCACTGGATCCGGTGAGGGTCGAGGGCCGAGGGTCGAGGATCGAAGGCTCAGTATGGAGGACCGTACAGCGCGCAGGTGGCAGGCTCGTTATGCACGCGAGTCGCACCCGCCGGTCGGTCCTCGGCCGGCGGCCCCGGGATCGACCGTCGATTGAGCGCGATTCGCAGCTCGGCAGTACCTTTGCCGCATTCCCCGGCGAGCCCCCCCAACGGAGACGACACATGGAGATCGGAACGCAACGCGGGATCGTTGATCGCATGATCGGCGCGGCCAAGCTGGATGTCGACACCTACGAGGAAGTCGAGGCGGACCAATCGGCGACCGGTCAGGCGGCGCTCGTCGTGACCATCGTTGCCGTCGCATCGGCGATCGGCGGCCTGGCCGACGGTGGCAGCGGAATCATTACCGGCGTGTTGACGGCGGTTCTGGGTTGGTTACTGTGGGCCGGCATCACGTATGTCATCGGCGACAAGGTGTTCGGCGGTACGGCCACCTGGGGCGAGCTTCTGCGCACCCTCGGATTCGCGCAGGCACCAGGCGTCCTCCTCATCCTCGGAATCATTCCGCTGCTCGGAGGGCTCGTGCACGCGGTCGTGGCCATCTGGATGCTCGTCGCCGGCATCATAGCCATTCGCCAGGCACTTGATTTCAGCACCGGAAAGGCAATACTCACAGCGATAATCGGATGGATTCCGCTGGCGATCGCAACGTGGATTCTGTTTTGACGAACATGTCTAAAGGGTCATTTCTCGGGCTGCGAACGGCCAAGTACACCGCTCGAGACCTGGCCGCCGCAAAGGCGTGGTACGCGGATGTGCTGGGATTGGCGCCCTACTTCGACGAGCCGTTCTACGTGGGCTTCAACGTCGGTGGCTTCGAGCTCGGCATTACGCCTGACGGCAACGCGGCGCTGGAGCGCCCCGAGGCCGGGGTAGCATATTGGGGAGTCACCGGCGCAGATGACGCATACGCCCGATTGATCTCGCTCGGCGCTACGGCCTTTGAGCCGGTTCAGGATGTGGGTGGAGGCATTCGAATCGGCGCTGTGCGAGATCCGTTTGGTAACGTGCTCGGCGTGATCGAGAACCCGCATTTCAAGCTGGCGTAGCGAGATGCCGCTCCATCTCGGAGACGCACTGCCGGAGGTTGTGCCGGGAAGTCATCCCGCGCTCCCCTTCATTTCGGAGCAGCGTGGAAATCCGGTAGTTCTTTTCCTTCTTCGTGCCTTCACCTGAACGCAGTGCCTGTGGCACACCGCCCAGTTGGAGCGGAAGTCGGAGCAACTGCGTGAGCACGACGCTCGAGTTGTAGGAGTTGGACCGGGTAGCGATTCTGCTGCCTCGCGCGTAAGCGGCATGCTCGGACTTTCTTTCCCGCTGTTCGGGGATCCACGGTTAGCCGTCTTCTCCCTGTTCGGATACGAGCGGGTGCTGGCAATCGTAAGGCAGAGCGGCACCGTGATGATCGATCAGCGAGGGATGGTCGCCATGCTGCACCGCACCGCCAATCCCTTCGACGCGCTTCCATTCGACCAGGTACTGCGCACACTCGCTGCCAACGCTCGATCACGATGAGCCGCGGCGATCCGGCGCGCTCGTGGCCGGCATCGTGCCCTGGAATCTGCTCCATTGACCACAGGGAAAAGCGGGTCGAGGCGTCCCGCACGCGTACGCGTCTGGACGCGCACCTGCTTCTCGTGCACTTTGGTGAGAGTGGACTCCGTTCGCCCGCATCCAGACTTGCAACACCAAGATGAACTATTCCGCCCTCGAACGCCGCACCAAGTACTGCCACACCTGTGGCACCCTGTTGGACGTCAACACATCCAGCTGTTACCGTTGCGGCGCTCAGCAGCCTTCGCTCGTCCCGGTCGGGCAGTCGGAGAAGCGGATCCTTCCCGCCGCGCTCCTCTCGTTCTTCTTCGGCGTGTTCGGCGTCCATCGTTTCTACGTCGGGAAAAAGGGTACCGGCATTCTGCAGCTCCTGACCCTCGGCGGACTGGGCATCTGGGCCATCATCGATTTCATCATGGTGGTGACCGGCTCGTTCACCGACAAGGATGGAAACCGGATCACCGAGTGGACGTGAGCAACGAGCTCGCCGTGCGCGTCCCCTGTAGCGCCGGGTGAGTGCACCGCATTCCGCAAACGAGCAGCGTCGTGTTCTGGTTGCGGGTGCAACCGGACTCGTTGGTGCGGAGACGGTTCGCCGCCTGCTCGAAGATGAGTCCGTATCGCGGATCGTCGCACTCTCCCGGCGCCCGCTGCCTTACGAATGGCCCAAGCTGGACCTTCGACTCGCCGACTTCGATTATCTCGAGCGAGATGCGGGGGAATTCCAGGTTGATCAGGTCATTTGCGCGCTCGGCACCACTATTCGGCAGGCAGGTTCCGCTGAGCAGTTCCGCCGGGTCGATTTCGATTACACGGTAGCCACCGCTCGCCTGGGACTGGAGCGTGGAGCGCACCACTGTCTCCTCGTAAGCTCCATCGGCGCCGACTCAGGGTCGCGGTTCCTGTACCCCCGCGTGAAGGGCGAGGTGGAGGACGCGCTCAAGGCGATGCCCTTTCGGAGCCTCACGATTCTGCGGCCGTCCACATTGATTGGAGAGAGGGAAGAGTTCCGCCTCGGCGAGGAACTCGCCAAGCGCCTGGCGTCGATCACTCCCCGGAAATTCCGGCCGGTTCTGGCCAGCGACGTGGCCGCCGAGCTCGTTGCTTCGGCCCGGGTAGATTTGCCCGGTGTGCGGATCGTGGAGTCGGCGCGGATTTCCAGACGTTAGATTTCCTGGAACGGATGCGCGCTTTAACGCGCGCCCCGCAGGAGCCGGTTCCGCATAGCGAGTCGCCTCCAAGGACCAATCGGAAATTCCGGTGGCCGCTTCTCGACAACAAGGACACTCAGTGCCGTTCAGCAAGTTGAAGTTGCACGCGAATCTGCTCCGCGGTATCAAGGAGCTGGGCTTCTCGCAGCCAACCCCGATCCAGATGGACGCTATTCCGCCGGCGCTCGAAGGGCGCGACGTGCTCGCTTGTGCGATGACAGGGAGCGGCAAGACCGCAGCGTTTCTGCTCCCCATTCTGCACCGTTTGATGGACAAGTCGCGCGGCACTACCCGAGCGCTCGTGCTGACTCCCACGCGTGAGCTAGCGGCGCAGATCCACGAAGATCTGAGCGAGCTCGCAGTTCACACTCCCATTACCTCGGCGGCGATATTCGGCGGTGTGGGTATGGGGCCGCAGGAGCACGCCTTTCGAAGCGGCGTCGACGTGCTGATAGCAACCCCCGGCCGGCTTCTGGATCATCTCAGATCGTCGTATGCCAACCTCGGCAAATTGGAGTATCTGGTGCTCGACGAAGCCGACCGCATGCTCGACATGGGATTTCTCCCCGACATCAAGCGCGTGCTGCGCCACGTGCCGGCCAAGCGCCAAACGCTGTTCTTCAGCGCCACGATGCCCGACCCGATCGCAAAGTTGACGCGCGAGATGTTGCACGATCCGGCGGTGATCAATCTCGGCCGGCGCGCCTCACCGGCGGTGGGGATTACACAGGCCGTGTATCCGGTGGCGCAGGAGCTCAAGCCCTCTCTGCTACTTGCCTTGCTGAAGCGCGGAGACATTGAACAGGCGCTCGTGTTCACCCGCACGAAGCACCGCGCCGACCGCCTGACGAAATTTCTCGTCAAGAACTCCATCTCGTGCGATCGCATTCATGGCAATCGCTCGCAAGCTCAACGCACGCAGGCACTCGCCAAGTTCAAGGATGGCAGCTACGACGTGCTCGTCGCCACCGACATCGCCGCTCGTGGAATCGATGTCGAAGCGCTGGAGCACGTGGTGAATTTCGACGTACCAGTCGTGGCGGAGGACTACATCCACCGGGTTGGTCGCACGGCGCGCGCCGAGCAAATCGGAGACGCGTTCACCTTCGTGTCGCGCGAAGAGGAGGGCGATCTCCGCAACATTGAGCGCGCGGTAGGCAAGCGGCTGCCGCGTGTCATCCTGCCCGACTTCGACTACGGCGCGGCGCCCGAGGGAAAGTTGGAGATTCCCATCGGCGAGCGCATTGCCGCGATTCGGGCGAAGAAAGCGGACGATCGCGCGCGCTCAGCGGCGAAGAAGCAGCGTCGCGAGTCGCAGAACGCCGGCGGGCGGCAGAAGACGGGCGGTCGAAGGAGTGGCGGTCGATAAGAGAAATGAGAATTGCGAGAGGACTCTCCTCATTTCGCGGGGCGAGTGACTGATGCGAAAACGGCCGGCTCGCGTAAGCGAACCGGCCGTTTTTCGTGTTGTGCCGCAGATTACTCCACGGCTATCCGCCTAGCGGCCAATCTTGGTGACGTTCTCCGCAGCCGGGCCCTTAGCGCCCTGCACCACGTCGAACTCGACGCGCTCGCCTTCGGCGAGAGACTTGAACCCCGAGCCCTGAATGGCCGAGTGATGGACGAAGCAATCCTTCGAGCCATCCTCCGGCGTCACAAAGCCGAAGCCCTTCGCATCGTTGAACCACTTGACGGTACCGGTCGTACGCATGTCCTACTCCTGTGTTGTGTCGTGGTCGGAGTCGCGGGCATGCCGTCCCAACCGATCACGCGTTGCTCGTGAGAATACCTCACGATGTTTTTGTTCCACCAAGCCGGGCAACCGCCCGTCGAAGTCAGCGAATGGAGCACAAAAAAAGGGACCGGCACGAATGCCAGGCCCTCGGAAAACTCCTTGGAACTTGCCCGCCTACTAGAATGCGCGGGAATCGCTGCCACTCATATTAAACAAGTGGTGCAATTCGCGCAAGGGCGGGGCGGCGAATCTCCCAACTTCGTGCTATTCTTCGCATACCTTCGCCCGCCCGTCAAACTCACCGTTCAGAGGCCTTCATGGACGCGAAACAGCTTGCCAAGCTCATCAAGAAAAACACCGAAGGTCGGTTAACTCCGGGAAAACAGCCGCGTTCCTATGACCAGACGCTCCCGGTTCGCAACGAAGATG
>CAZPCC010000160.1:0-17546 GCA_964584905.1 uncultured Gemmatimonadaceae bacterium
TGACGAGGCCGCCATCTACCGGGCCGCAGGGCTCGCGTGGATCGAGCCCGAGCTGCGCGAAGGACGTGGCGAGGTTGGGCTCGCGGCTGAGGGGGCTCTTCCGACGCTGATCGAGGCAAGCGCGATTCGCGGCGTGCTGCACTGCCATTCACGCTGGTCCGATGGAACCGCATCGATCGCCGAAATGGCCGATGCTGCGCGTGCGCGCGGGTGGAGCTACATAGGAATCACCGACCACTCCGAGTCCGCTTTCTACGCCGGCGGACTGTCGCGCGATCAGATTGCGCGGCAGCATGACGAGATCGAGCAACTGAATGCGTCATCGGAGGGCTTTCGCGTGCTGAAGGGAATCGAAGCCGACATTCTGGCCGACGGACGGGTCGACTACGATTCGGAGTTCCTCGACAGATTCGACTACGTCATCGGCTCGGTCCACGCACGGTTCGCGATGGGCGGAGCCGCGATGACTGAGCGGGTATTGCGCGCGCTCGACGATCCGCACCTGACGATTCTCGGCCACCCGACCGGCAGGCTGCTGCTGACCAGGGAGCCGTATGCGATAGACATGCGCGCCGTACTCGAGAAAGCGGCGGATGTAGGCGCGGCGGTTGAGCTCAACGCTGATCCGCACCGCCTGGACATGGATTGGCGGAACTGCCGCACCGCAAAGGAGCTGGGCGTCACGGTGGAGATCGGACCCGACGCGCATTCCACCAGCAGCCTGGACAACGTCGAGATCGGAATCGGCATCGCGCGTAAGGGATGGCTGGAACAATCGGACGTGCTGAACGCGGCGGATGCGGAAGGGGTGCTGGCCTTTGCGGCGAGGCGCCGGGCAGGCAGCCAGCAGTTTGCCGGGGAGCGCCGCTGATGGCGGGAGCGCGAAAGGGGGCCAGGCAAGGCATCCCGCCGTCGAAGGCCAAGCGAGCGGTACGCGCCGCGAAAGGCAGGCGCCGTGGCAAGGCGCAGCCGCCAGAGGTGTTTGAACGGCTGCATCGAACATATCCGGATGCCCACTGCGCGCTGCATCACACCAACGCGTATCAATTGCTGGTGGCGACGATCCTGAGCGCGCAGTGCACCGACGCCCGCGTGAACATCGTCACGCCCTCGCTGTTCGCGCGCTTTCCCGATGCAGACTCGCTCGCGACTGCCGATCCTGACGAGGTCGAGGCGCTCATTCGCAGCACCGGATTCTTCCGCAGCAAGACGAAAAGTCTCATCGGCATGGCACGCGGAGTCGTGGAGCGGCATGCCGGTGCGATTCCCGATGAAATGGACGCTTTGACCGCCCTCCCCGGCGTAGGCCGCAAGACCGCGAACGTCATCCTCGGAAATGCATTCGGCAGGAACGATGGCATAGTCGTCGATACTCACGTGACCCGTGTCAGCAACCGGCTCGGCCTGACGAAAGAGCTGGATCCGGTCAAGATCGAGCAGGACCTCGTCCGGCAATTCCCGCGAGATCAGTGGACACTTCTCTCGCACCTGTTCATCGACCACGGTCGCGCGATCTGCGTGGCGCGCGCACCCCGGTGCTCCATCTGCCCTCTCGCCGACATCTGCCCGTCGTCGCTCGTCTGACGGGCGGGCGCACACCTCAATCCCGTACAAATGCCGACCTCCACTACCGCCGGCACCAAGCGTTACTGGCTCGTCAAGTCGGAGCCCGAAACCTTTTCGTGGATCGACCTGTGGAAGGCGCCAAGGCGCACCACTGCCTGGGACGGTGTGCGCAACTATCAGGCTCGCAACATGCTTCGCGACGAGATGAAGAAGGGGGATCACGTCTTCTTCTATCATTCGAGCACCGACCCTAACGCGATCGTCGGAATCTGCGAGGTCGTGCGCGACGGCTATCCGGACCCGAGCCAGTTCGACCCCGCCTCGGATTACTTCGACCCGAAGAGCGATCCGGATCAACCTCGTTGGTACATGGTCGACCTGCGCGCACGCGAACCCTTGTCACGGCCGGTGACGCTCGCCGAGCTTCGCGGCTCGCGTGGCCTGGAGCGGATGACGTTGCTGAAGAAGGGCAGCAGATTGTCCGTCCAGCCGGTCACCGCCGGCGAGTGGAAGACCGTCCTCGCGATCGCAGAAACTCCGGGCTGAGCGGGCTGGCCCGCAAGGGCGTGGGGACGATACCTTTCGGGTTCATGAACCAGAGGAGCGATCAACGTGACTCGTACGGCCACTTTCGAGACCGACCACGGTACCATCGTGGCGGAACTCTTCGACAAGGATGCTCCCGCGACCGTCGCCAATTTCGAGAAGCTCGCCAACGAGGGTTACTACGATGGCACGGCGTTCCACCGCGTGATCGACGATTTCGTAGTCCAGGGCGGTGACCCACTTTCCAAAGAACGCGGCAATCCACGGGTCGGAACCGGCGGTCCGGGTTACATGATCAAGTGCGAAACCGCCGGAAATCCTCACAAGCACGAGGTGGGGTCTCTGTCGATGGCGCACGCCGGAAAGGATACCGGTGGCAGCCAATTCTTCATGGTGCTGAGCGAGGCGAACACCCGTCACCTGAACGGGGTTCACACCGTGTTCGGCAAGATCACCGAAGGGCTGGATGCGATGAAAAAAATCAAGATGAACGACCGCATAACGAAGGTGCGCGTCAGCTAGCGCCCACCCCTCGTTTCATACCCCCTTCGCCCACTTTTCACGAACATGGCTCCCCCGCAACCGCAGGATCTGAAGGCCGGATACACAGGCCTCATCGTTGCCGCGATCTTTCTGGGTCTCGTCGTGTACGGAATGGTGATTTTCACCAACTGGTTCGTAGCGCGGTCGGCGCACTGAGGCGCGAAGCCCCGGATTCGATTCCCGCCCCACGAACCGGCACAGATTACACGACAGGACCTCGATTGACGCTCCGCCGATGACCACCGCCGCCCTGCCGTCTCGCGACGAGGCTCTCGCGCTCCAGCACGAGTTCACCGACAGCGAGTCGCTCCGTGCACACATGCTCGCCGTCGAAGCGGCCATGCGCGCCTACGCCGAGCACTTTGGGGAAGAGGTCGAGAGGTGGGGTCTCACAGGGCTCATCCACGACTTCGACTACGAACGATGGCCCAACGACGACCACGCTGCTGATGCGGAGCATCCCGCTGAAGGCGTTCGGCTCCTTCGCAAACGAGGGTGGCCAGAGGACATTTGCGAGGCGATTCTCGGTCATGCCACTTATACTGGAGTGCCACGGCGCACGCGCATGGCTCGAGCGCTGTTCGCCGTCGACGAGCTCACGGGATTGATTACGGCGACCGCCCTCGTGAGGCCGAGTCGCAGCGTACACGATGTGGAGGCGAGGTCGGTGCGCAAAAAGATGAAGGACAAGGCGTTCGCCCGCGGAGTGAGCCGGGAGGACATCGCGCTTGGCGCCGATGAGCTGGGCGTACCGCTGGAGGATCACGTTACTTTCGTGATCGGGGCCATGCAGCGGTCGGCCGGGGCCCTGGGACTCGCAGGCGAACGTTAGGGACCGCAAACCCGGCGCGTCCGCTCCCGTTCGCCGCGAACCTTTCGTGGCAGACCGGTGTCTGTCCGAGCGGCAGAGCCCTCCCCCCCGACCCGTGCTTCCGGCCAACGTTTCCCGCTCGCCGTGCGTTGTCAGCTACGACGATGGCAACCACCGCATTCGCCCGATACAAGCGTTCCGTGCATTCCGCGCCAGCTGACCAGGAGCGGCGGCTGCACGAGCGCGGCCTGGTGGTCGAGGCGCAGGGCGGAAGCCGAGAGGCGTTCGCGGCGCTCGTTCGCCTGCACCAGGCGCGGGCGTTTGCGGTGGCGCGGGCGATCACCCTCACTCGGGAAGACGCCGAGGACGCGGTTCAGGACGCTTTTCTGCACGCGTATCGCGCTCTCGACCGGTTTCGGCCCGACCAGCCGTTCGGTGCCTGGCTGAATCGGATAGTGGCAAACGCGGCACTGGATATCGGCCGGCGGAGGAAGGTGCGCGATGCGGATCAGCTGCCGGAAACGGTGGCAACGCCGTTTCGCGATCCGGCGGTGGATGCTGAACTGCGCGCGCGGCTGGAAGAAGGGCTGACGAAGCTGACGGGACGCCAGAGGTCGGTAATCGTCCTGCACGATGTACAGGGCTTCACTCACGGGGAGATCGGAACGATGCTGTCGATCCCCGAGGGCACGGCTCGCTCGGATTTGCACCACGCGCGTGCGGCCTTACGCCGTATGCTTGTCGATATGCGGAGCACTGAACCATGAAGAACGAAATGCGAATCGGACCCGAGGGGCGCGACGATGCCGTTACGCGCGCGCTGCGTGAGCTCTACGCCTCGCCTGACGACCCTTCCTTCTGGCAGGGCCTCGAAGCCCGGATCCTGGCGAGCGTCGCTGCTGAAGGCGATGGCTGGTGGATGCCTTACCAGGAATGGATGAAAACCGGGTTGGTCGCCGCGGGCATTCTGGTAGCCGCCGCGGCGCTTACTCTCGCTGAGTTGCGCACGGAAGAGCGCCGTGAGGCAGTGAATTCGGTGATCGAGACGCCTCGTACGCTGGCGCACCAGATGGCGACGGAAACGACCCCGCTCCCGGACCGGGAAGCGACCTTGCGGCTGGTCACCGCTCCATGACGGAGAGACGTATGGCTAGTTCCAAGCACCTCGCGATAGCATTTCTCATAGGGGCCGTGGCCGTTGGATGGGTCGTCGGCTACGCGTCGGCACACGTGCTCGACGTTCGCGCCGCGCATGCCGATACGCGCATTTCGTATCGCGACAGGCTGGGTAGCGAGCTGAAACTTTCCCCGGAACAACGGGTTCAACTCGACAGCATCCTCGACAAGCGGCACCGCGACATGATGGCCACATTCGAGCCGGTGCGACCGGGGCTGGATTCCATTCGTGAGTGGGCGCGCAGCGAGATACGGGAAATGCTGGAAACCGACCAACGCGCGGCATTCGAGCAGTTGCTGCTCGAACAGAAGTCGCACGGCGACAAAACAGGCAAGAGGAAAGGCAAATGAAGTCGATATGGGCAGCCCTGCTGCTTGTTCCAGTTGCACTAACGGCCCAAACCGGCGATCGGGAAAATGCCCGGCCCATCACGCTCGATGAGGCCGTCTCACTTGCCCATCGTAATGCACCGGCAGCCGTCCAGGCGCGAGGACTCGAGCGCACGAGCAGGCAGCAGGTCAACAATGCGTACGCCGCGTTCATCCCCAGCATGTCAGTCAGTGCCGGCGGAACGCGTCAGTTCAACGAGGCTGGGACGATCATCCGCGATGGACAGACCATAACGCTCCCGAGCGAACCGTGGTCGTACAGCACCGGCATGACCTTCGGCCTCGAACTGTTCGATGGCGGGCGTCGCTTCCATGATCTTGGCGCCGCGCGGGCTTCGGTCGATGCTTCTGAAGCGAACTACATCACGCAGCAGTTCAACGTCTCGCTCAACGTCAAACAGCAGTACTACAACGTGCTGGCCGCGCGCGAATCGGAGTCTGCCGCGCTTGCGCAGCTCGAGCAGGCGGAGCAGCAGCTGCGCGCCGCTACCGCGCGGGTCACCGCAGGTGTGGCGACCAAGTCGGATTCGCTGCGTTCGCTGATTCAGGTTGGCAACGCCGAATTGGCGCTCGAAACCGCTCGTAACAACCTTCGCATCGCCAATGCGGCACTTACCAGGCTGGTCGGCACCAACGAGCTCGTAACGGCCAACCCCGCTGACACGCTCGGCGAAATGGGACCGCTCGTCATCGATAGCGTATCGCTCTATTCGATGGCGATCAATGGACCGGTGGTTGCGCAGGCGGAGGCGAACCTCGGCGCCGCGCGTGCCAGCCGGAGGGCCGCCAATACGCGCTATCTTCCGACCATCAATGCGTCGTATCAGCGCGGTGGCAGCGGAACGGGCCGGTTCGGCCTGGGCGACGATTCGTATAACTACAGCGGCGCACTCAGGCTGTCGCTGAACTTTCCGCTGTTCAACCAGTTTTCGCGCGAAGATGCGATCGTGCGCGCCAGCGTGGCGCAGGACAATGCGCAAGCTCAGCTTCGCGACTCGCGCCTGGCCGCTCAGCAGAACCTGACGCAGCACCTTGGTGCGCTCCAGCTCGCCGAGCGGCGTATCCAGATCCAGCAGGCCTCGGTAGAAGCCGCCGACGAGGATCTGCGGGTGCAGCAGCAGCGATATGCGCTCGGCGCATCGACGCTGCTCGACCTGCTCACATCGCAGACCACGTTGAACCAGGCGCGAGCGGCGCTGATCGCCGCCCGTTACGACTATCGAGTCGCAAAGGCCCAGCTCGAAGCCCTGGTCGGGCGCGAACTGTAAGAAAGAATCGCCCCGTTAGGAGCCAACCGTGAATCGTCAGGTGCTGGTGCTCGCCGCGTTCGTACTGTTCGCCGGCGCGTGCAAGGAAGAAGTTGTGAACACGCCGGTCGATACCGCGCCCGCCGAGCGCCGCGACATCGTCGTGGATGCCGAAGCGACCGGCGTGGTCGAACCGATCAACGTGATCGAAGTGAAGTCGAAGGCTTCGGGCCTCATCACGGAAATGTCCGTCGAGACCGGGGATGACGTGAAGCCCGGCGACCTGCTGGTGCAGGTCGACACGCGCGACGTCAAGAATCAGCACGATCAGGCGTCGGCGGACCTGCGAGCGGCCGAGGCGCGCGGAGAGGTAGTCGCCGCTCAGCGGAAGCGCTCAGATGAGTTGTACGGCCAGCGGATCATCACGGCGCAGGAGTACGAGGCTTCGCAGCTCGAGTTTGCCAATGCCGAGGCGCAGCTGGTGCGCTCGCGCGCCAGCCTCGATCTCGCGCAACAGCGGCTCGAGGATGCCACGGTGCGCGCACCGGTCGTCGGCACCATCATCGAGAAGACCGTTTCGGTAGGGCAGGTCATAACGTCGGCTACGGGCGCATTCGGCGGCGGCACGACGCTGCTGAAGATGGCCGACCTGAGCAAGGTGCGCGTCCGGGCGCTCGTGAACGAAACCGATATCGGCAGCGTTCGGGCGGGGCTGCCGGCGACGGTGGTAGTCGATGCGTACCCGGATCGTCCGTTCCGCGGTACGGTGGAAAAAATCGAGCCGCAGGCGGTGGTTCAGCAGAGCGTCACGATGTTCCCGGTCCTCGTATCGATCGACAATGTCGAGGGGCTGCTCAAGCCGGGAATGAACGGTGAGGTGTCGGTGCTCATCGACCGTCGTGACATGGTGGTGGCGATACCTAACGACGCGGTGCGCTCGGTGCGCGAAGCGGCGATCGCCGCCGCGGCGCTCGGACTCGACCCCGAGTGGGTGGCGGCCAGGCTTCGCGCCGGGGCGAGCGGTGCGGCTGCTTCACCCGCCGGCAATACGGACGTCGCTCCTGGCGCTACACCGGTGGTCCGTGCACAGTCACAGGGCGATAGAGGTTCCTCGCCGGTGCAGGCGCGGTTCCAGGGTCAGCCTGAAGGGAATGCGCAGAGCGGCAATGCGCAGGGCGGAGCTGTGCGACCGCGCGTGCGCACCGGCGCTCCGGATCCGGCCGGCAACGCACCATTGCCTCGCAACCGCACGCGGGCCGGCCTGGTGTTCGTAGCCGACAGCGGGACGTTCGTTCCGCGCATCGTCAGGCTTGGCGCCAGCAACTACGACTATACCGAGGTGGTCAGCGGCCTCGCCGAAGGGGAACGAGTGGCGTTGCTCGCCAGCGCGACCCTGCAGCAGCGGCGCCAGGAAAACGTCGAGCGCTTTCAGCGCATGACGGGTGGAGGCGTGCCCGGAATGACCCGTCAGCAACCGCAAGGCGGTGCCGCCGCTGGAGCCGGCGGCGCTGGAGCCGGCGGCGGTGCCGCGGGCGCCAATCGCCGTCCCTGACGACGTGAACAGCGAGCCGGCGAGTTGATCATGGGGTCAGAGTCGTTGAATAGACCAACCGGTATGCCGGCCTCGCTCGATTCGGTTCACCGTGCCAGACTCCGGACCGCGCGTCCTGTTTCCTGTTTCCGTCTTCCTGGTTCCTGATGCTGATCGGCGAAATCATGCGAGTTGCGCTAGGCGCACTGCGCGTGAACAAGATGCGATCGTTCCTGACGATGCTCGGCATCGTCATTGGCGTTGCCGCCGTGATTGCGATGGTCGGCCTCGGACGCGGCGCCGAGAAGGCGGTGCGTGAGCGGATCGCTTCGCTGGGGACCACCCTGCTGTCGGTGAATCCAGGCCAGACGTTCGGGCGCGGCGTGGCCAGCGTGGATGAACGCGCGCGCCTTACGACGGACGATGCGGATGCTCTGGTGGAGCGAGCGACCGCGCTGGTAGCCGTTCAGCCGGAGATGAGCCGGCAGCTTCAGGTGCAATACCTGAATCGCAACAGCGCCACGCGGGTCGTCGGCACCACCTCGAACTATCTCACGGTACGAAAGTACGACCTCGCCGCCGGAAAGATGTTCTCCAACGGCGACGATCTCTCCCGGCGGCGTGTGGCCATCATCGGCCCGACGGTGATGACCAACCTCGGCATCGACAATCCGGCGGCGATCATCGGCGAACAGATCCGCATCCGCGGCATCCAGTTCGACGTCGTCGGCGTGCTGGCGAGCAAGGGACAATCCTCGGGATTCGGCGATCCCGACGATCAGATTCTCATTCCGATCACCACCGCGCGCTTCCGGGTGCTGGGAACCAACCGCCTGAATTCAATAAACGTGCTGGCGGCGAGCGAAGCCGAGATCCCGACCGCGATGGCCGACGTACAGCGCATACTGCGGCGCGAGCACCGGCTGCGCCCCGGCCGCGACGACGACTTCCAGATCCGCAGCCAATCGGACTTCCTCAACACGTTAGGCGAAACGACCCAGGTGTTCGGCCGCCTGCTGCTTGGAATCGCCATCGTCTCGCTGCTCGTCGGCGGCATCGGGATCATGAACATCATGCTGGTGTCGGTGACCGAGCGCACCCGTGAGATAGGCATTCGCAAAGCGCTCGGCGCGACACGCTTCAACGTGATGCTGCAATTCCTGATCGAGGCCGTGGTACTCTCCCTGATGGGCGGCCTGATCGGCGTCGCCCTCGGCATCGGCTCGGCGCAGTTCCTCGACTGGAAATTCGCCTGGAATACGGAAATCCAGCCCGCCTCGATCCTGATCTCGTTCGGTTTTGCAGCCTTGATCGGGGTCGTATTCGGTGTGTGGCCGGCACAGCGAGCTGCGGGGATGAATCCGATTTCGGCGTTGAGATATGAGTAGAGGGGCTAGGGGCTAGGGGTCAGGGGCTAGGGGTCAGGGGCTAGGATATAGGGCAACCCTAGCCCCTGGCCCCTGACCCCTAACCCCTTTTTCTCTTGACTTCCCCGGTCAAAAGCTCCTAATTATGCATATAGTATGCATTCTTATTCAGTTTGGAGCTGCCAATGACTCGCACCATCGCCCTCGCCTATTCCGGGGGGCTAGACACCTCGATCATCGTTCCGTGGCTGCGTGAGCGGTTTCCCGGCGCGCGCGTCGTGTGCGTCGCTGCCGACATCGGACAGGGTGAGGGCGAGCTGATGGGCGTGCGCGAGAAGGCACTCGCGTCAGGCGCGGCCGAGTGTTACGTCGAGGATCTTCGTGAGGAGTTCGTTCGCGACTACATCTGGCCCATGCTCCGGGCCGGCGCGATATACAATCGCAAGTACCTGCTAGGCACCGCGATCGCCCGGCCGCTGATCGCAAAGCGTCAGGTCGAAATTGCGCGCCAGGTAGGCGCTGACGCGCTGGCGCATGGCTGCACCGGCAAGGGCAACGACCAGGTGCGGTTCGAGTTGACCTACGCCACGCTCGCTCCGGATCTCCCGGTGATCGCGCCGTGGCGCGAGTGGGACATCCGGAGCCGCGAAGACGCGATCGCCTACGCGGCCGCGCACGGCATCCCCGTCGTCGCCACCAGGGAAAAGATCTATTCCCGCGACCGCAATCTCTGGCATCTCTCCCACGAGGGCGGGTTGCTCGAGGATCCTAACGTCGCGCCGCCGGATGACCTTTTTCAGCTCACCACCGCGCCTTCGCTGGCGCCGGACGAGCCGGAAGACGTGGTGATCGGTTTCGAGGCCGGAACTCCGGTCTCGGTGAACGGCAACGCGCTCGACCCGGTAACGCTGGTCTCGACGCTCAATCACATCGGCGGGCGGCATGGCGTCGGCCGCATCGATCTGGTCGAGGCCCGGATGGTGGGGATGAAGTCGCGCGGCGTGTACGAGACTCCGGGCGGCACTCTCCTCTATACCGCGCACAGTGAACTGGAGCAGATCGTGCTCGACCGCCGCACGCTGGCGGCCAAGGATCTGATAGCCCCGCGCTATGCGGACCTGGTCTACGAGGGCCGGTGGTGGAGCACCGAGCGCGAGGCGTACGATGCGTTCGTCTTGGTGACGCAGCAGCGTGTTTCGGGGTCGGTCACATTGCGGCTGTACAAGGGCACCTGCACGGTGATCGGCCGGGAGAGTGCGCATGCCCTGTACGACGAGCGGTTCGTGACGTTCGGCGAGGACGACGTCTATCAGCAGAGCGACGCGGCCGGATTCATTCGGCTGTTCGCCTTGCCGTCGAGGGTCCGTGCGGTGAAGGATCAGGAGATGTCGGCTGCGGTAAATGGGTTGCGGGAAACCGGCGCAGGGGGTGTAGCTTCGACGTCGGGGGGGGGCCCCGACGCCGCCCCTGCGTCTGGCTCCGCGCCCAAGAGCGACGCCGCCGACCACGACACGGATGCGGATGCCCAACCCCCCGCAGCGCCTCGCAAGGCGCTCGCACTCGCGTGACGCCATCAGTGGCGACGCCACCGGTCGCGCATCGCCTGTGGGGCGGACGCTTTGCGAGTGGGTCGGCGCCGGCACTCGACGCCCTCAATCGCTCGATCGACGTCGATTTCCGTCTCTGGCCCCACGACATCCGGCTGTCCAAGTCGTGGGCGGTGGCGCTATGGGGCGCCGGCGTGCTTACCCTCGAAGAGAGCAAGAAGCTCGAGTCAGGACTGGACGCGGTGGGCGTTCGCCTCGCCGCCGGCGTAACTCCTGACGAGTCGGACGAGGACATTCATACGCTCATCGACCGGCTTCTCCACGAAGAGGTCGGCGACGTCGCGTCGAAGCTGCACACCGGTCGGAGCCGCAACGATCAGGTAGCCACTGCCACGCGGCTGTGGGCAATCGAGGCCTGCACCCACCTCGACTCGGCCGTCCGGGACCTGCAAAGCGTGATGACCGACCGGGCCGAGGGGCTGCAGCAGGTGATCATGCCTGCCTACACGCACCTACAACGCGCACAACCGGTGTCGGCGGCGCACTGGATGCTGGCGCACTTCTGGCCGCTCGATCGCGACAGAGGACGGCTTTCCGCCGCGGCGCGGACAGCCGGCACGCTCCCGTTAGGTTCCGGCGCCGTTGCCGGTTGCGCCTTCCCCATCTCGCGGGTGCTGCTGCAGGGCAGTCTCGGCTTCAGCGCGCTGTCGCAGAATTCCCTGGATGCGGTCAGCGACCGGGACTTCGTAGCCGAGCTGCTGTTCACCGCCACCATGATAGGGGTGCACCTGTCGAGGCTCGCCGAAGATCTGATCCTGTTCGGAACCAGCGAGTTCGGCTTCGTCAGGTTCGGCGACAAGTTCTCCACCGGCTCGAGCATGATGCCGCAGAAACGCAACCCGGATGCGCTCGAACTGGCTCGCGGCTCCGGCGCCCGCGTCATCGGCGACTTGACCGGACTGCTCGCCACCCTCAAGGGGCTGCCGAGCGGCTACAACAAGGATCTGCAGGACGACAAACGCGCACTGTTCGACGCGATCGATACGATGATGCTGGTCCTTCCCGCCGTTGCCGGAGCGCTTGCCGAGCTCGAGTTCCGGCCCGAGCGGATGCACGCGGCCGTCACCAGCGGGATGATGGCCACCGACCTTGCTGATCACCTCGTGAGGCACGGAGTTTCATTTCGCGAATCACATGGCGTGGTCGGGCGTCTGGTACGCGAGGCCGAGCAGAACGATTGCGAGCTGCACGAGCTTCCGTTGTCGGCCTTTCAGCAGGCGCATCCATCCTTCGGCGAGGAAGTCTACGAGGCCCTTTCGGCCCGGACGTCGGTGGAGCGGCGGCTCGTCGAGGGCGGTACGGCGCCAGATGCGGTGCGAGCCCAGCTCGACGGCGCGCGCGCATCGCTGCGCATGCCTGGCGACATCGCCCGGGGAGGGAACGACCTGGAGCTCTGGATGCGGTGAGGAACGCGGGGTGAGCGACGCGTGAGGCGCGTTGCGGGCACGACACTTTCCTCCGTCATTCCCGCGAAAGCGGGAATCCAGATTACAAAATCCGAGCGGGCACTGGATCCCCGCCTGCGCGGGGATGACGACTCGCCCATCCCGTTAGGTATGTGCGTCGAGCGGGACGATGTTCGGATTGAGCCACTCGATCACCGCCGCCCAGCCCAGGCTTTCCGGATCGTTCCGGAGGTAGTCGGGCACGACAGCCAGAATGGTAAAGCCCTGCCCAAGCTGGAAGTCGAGCGTGGGGTCAACGATATCACCACGCTGTACCGCCGTGACGTACTCCTGAGCGCTCAGCCTGTCTGCATGACGATGATAGCCGCGAAGCCGGGCCCCCGCACGAATGCGGAGGAGCCCGAGTCGCTCGACCAACGAGCGCCGCGCCGCGTACAGCAAGCGTCCGATTCCCATCCGGCGGCGCTGCGGGAGTACCATTACCTCGGCGCCGTACAGCGTACGGCCGTTCTCCGGATCGTGATTGGTGAACGTTCCAGCCGCGGTGAAGTCGCGCCATGAATCCGTGACGTTGTAGTCGTCCCAGAGAACGATCAGGCTTGCGGCCATGCCGACGATCACGCCGGTAGCCCTATCGATCGCCACAAGCTGGCCAGCGGGAAAAACGTCCAGATGCGACGCCAGTTGCGTCGTGTTCCACGGCGGCGAGCCGGGGTAGACATCGCGCGTCAGGCTGATGATGGCATCGAAATCCTCCCGGCGGGTCTCTCGCACCAGGATGTCACGATCGGCAGGATTCACAATTGCACCACCTCCACCTCACGCGCTATCTCCGTGGAGCGCTTGGAATCATGCAGCGGCAGCACCGTGCCTGTCGACCGCGTTTCGACGATGGTCGACAGGTTCAACTCGGCGATCACCATCTGCTCCTGGTTTGGAACACCCTCGGCCAGTACTCCGTCGCGCGCGAACTGAAAGTCACTCGGCGTCAGGATCGCCGCCTGACCATAGTTGAGCGATACGGCCGGGACCATCGGCAGCGAGCCGACCGTGTGCGCCTGGATGACGTACATCTGGTTCTCGATCGCCCGCGCATGCGCGCAGTATCGCACGCGATAGTACCCCTGCCGATCGTCGGTGCAGCTCGGCACGCAGAGAATGTGTGCGTCGTGCCGGGCAGCCGCCCGCACGATCTCCGGAAACTCGACGTCATAGCAGATCGTTACCGCCATCCTGCCGAAGGCGGTGTCGAACACGCGCAGCGTCCCGCGGGGCGACACGTTCCACTCCTCGTTCTCGAAGCGTGTCATGTGGAGCTTTCCCTGCACGCCGCACTGGCCGTCGGGTCCATAGACGAAGCAATCGTTATGGATCCGCCCCGTCTCGTCGTCGAACACCGGGATAGTGCCGGCCACGATGTGGATTCGATATGTCCGAGCCAGTCCGGCCATCAGCTCCTGCAGATTCGGAACCTGGCGGGCGAGATCCCGCAGCTGTTCCTGAATTGGCCGCCGAGTGGGAGCGAGCGTGAGCAGCTGCAGGGTGAAGTATTCCGGAAAAACAATCAGGTGGCACTTGTAGTCGGCCGCCGTTTCGATCAGGCCAAGCACCTGGTCCCGGAACTGATCCCACGAGGCGACCGGGCGAATGAAGTACTGCAGCGCAGCTACTCGAATGCGATCCATCAGGCTCACCTCGTCGTCGTCTCGAGTCGAAAAGCCGTGCGGCGGCCCGCGAGGAACTAGCGCGTGATCAATCGCCAGATGGTCACTGCGCTCAGGAGCATCGTCAGCCCAACTATCGCCGCACCCATGACGTTGGCCAGTATGCCGTTCGTCGAGCCCTTCAACTGCCTGCGGTCATTCATCACGATCATGAGAAAGATCGCGATCGCCGGAAGCAGAATGGCATTCGCGGCTTGCGCGAACAGGATCGCCGGCACCGGTCGCACATCGGTGAGAGTGAAGCCGACGCCTATCGCCATGACCGTCATCCAGACGATCCGGACGAGCGGTGAACGCAGGTCCTGTACCCAACCCAGCACACCGGACACCGCATACGCCGCGGCCATCGGTGCGGTGATCGCCGATGTCATGCCGGCGGCGAAGAAGCCGACTGCGAAGAAGGTGGTTGCCCACCGACCCAGCAGCGGCTCCAGCATTACTGCCATCTGCGCTGGAGAATCGATCGCTGCTCCGAACTGGGCGGCACCAGTGATGAGAATCGCCATTGAGATCAACCCACCGAGAACGATCGCGATTCCCAGATCCGCTCTCGCATCACCCAACCGGTCGGCCCCACGCCACCGCTCGCGCGCGGCATTGGAATGGAGAAACAGGTTATAGGGCACGATCGTGGTACCGATGAGCGCCAGGGCAACCAGATCGCTGCCTTCGGGAAGGCGCGGAACTACCAGGCCCGCCAGCAAATCGCCCGTGTCATGCACAACGGCAATCGCGGTGGCGATAAACACCACGGACATCAGAATTACCAGCGTGACGAGCAGGCGCTCCAGCAGTCGATAGCTGCCACGCCACAGGAACAGGCTGGCCAGTACACCCACCGCCAGACCCCACCACGAAGTGCGCCCACCGCCAAGGATCTGCAGCCCGCTGGCGGCTCCGAGCAGATTTCCCGTTTGATAGGCGGCGTTTCCCAGACCGATCGCGCCGACCACCAGCGCAGCGGCGAACCAGTACAGCGCTCGCTGGCGATCGAACCGCCGTCGAATCGCCTCGCCGAGTCCTATCTCGGCGACCACGCCAAGTCGCGCTGCCATCTCCTGAAAAACGATCGTACCAATCGTCGCGAAAACGAGGGCCCAGAGCAGGGCGTAGCGAAAGTCGACCCCAGCCCGGAGGCAGGTAGTTACCGTCCCCGGCCCGATGAAGGCGGCCGTGACTATGGCGCCGGGTCCAATACGAGGAATGCGCATCGGCGCGGACTATACGCGCAACGAGAGGGAACGGCTAGACCGATCGGCCGTTTGAATGCGGCACCCCGAGTCGCGAAACCGCTTTAGTGCAAGCCGTTTACGCCCGGATGCCGAACGGGGCACGGCCAGTGGCCGTGCCCCGATAACCCGGTGCCGCCGAGCGTTAGGCCCTGGCGTCCTGTCCGATCGCAGTCTCGACCATCCGCTCGCCGCGAACGTTCTCGACGAACATCGTCTGGACCAGTCGATTCGCGTCATGCACGTACTCGTCGTGGTGCTTCTCGGCGATTTCGCCGATGCGGGCCAGCTGCTCGTTACCTAACGTCTTGCCCGCTTCGCGGAACGTTTTCGCGGTATCTTCGGCCTGCCGTGCCAGCACGATATCCTGCACGAGTCTCAGGAAGTCGTCGCCCCGGGCCATGTCGGCAAGGTCACGCGCACCAGTGAACAGTGCACCGACCGCCTTCTTTGCAACTCCTTCACTGGCTCCGAGCTGGCGCTGATAGTCCTCGAGCATTCGCTGATGCGAACGCATGTTCGGCAGATGTCTCGAACACAGGTCGCGGAACCGCTGATCCTTGGCCTCGCGCTCGTGATCCTCCAGCGCGTCAAGGAACGTCTTGTGCTGCACAACCGCGTTATTCACCTGGCTCTGAAGAAATTCCAATCCTTTTTCCATTTATGCCTCCACGCATGATTTGTGGACGTAAATGAAGGCAGGATGCGGGCCAACAGGGGGAAATGGGAGTCGATAGAAGCCGATCGCCTCACATAGCCGCCGGTCGCACTCCCACGACGTGATAATCGGTGTCGCCGAAGCAAGAGGTGGGAATGTTCTTCTTCTGCTCGTATTCGAGCGCCACGCGGCCGCCTTGCAGCTCCTGAATGACGCGCGCCAGCGAGTCGCTACGCACGGAAAAGTAGAAGATCTCCGGCATTGAACCGGGAATGCTCACCATCGCCAGCTCGCCTTCCCACGTCTTGCAGAGCCATCCGCGGTGCGAAAGCTTCTGCACGTAGCCGACGCGCTGCCCGTCCGAATAGGTGTAGGAGACCGCAATCGCCGCCCAGATCGCAAAGACGATTACCGGACTGAGGAGAACAGCCGCCATGATGAACTTCCAGCGGTGCCGGCGCAGGAACGGAGGCCGCTCCGGAGGCAGCGCCTTCACGTCCTCGGTGTCGTAGCCGCGGGGAGGCTGCTCGAGTTCGTCGTCGCTCATGCAAGTTGGGAAGAAGCGTGAAAGCCGCGCCTCCGTTCCGATCAACGGGCGCGACTGCTAGCTTGATGGAGGGTTCGCCGAGGCGTGCCGCCAGAGCTGTCATCCGCCAGACGTAAGGAAGTTTAGTGACGTTCACTCCTCGAAGACAGACGGTCACGGTAGTGGTCGGTGGCGTGCCGGTAGGCGGTGCGTTCCCGGTGGTCGTGCAGTCCATGACGAACACCGATACGGCTGACGCTGCATCGACCGCCGCGCAGGTTGCCAATCTGGCGCGCGCCGGCTCCCAGCTCGTGCGCATCACCGTCAACACCGACGAATCGGCGGCCGCCGTACCCGAGATCGTTGCCCGTCTTTCCGACGTTGGCATCACGGTGCCGGTCGTCGGGGACTTTCATTACAACGGGCATCTGCTGCTGTCGAAGTACCCCGCCTGCGCTGCCGCGCTATCCAAGTACCGCATCAATCCGGGTAATGTCGGCTCCAAGCGCCGCGACGAGAATTTTCAGACCATCGTGAGGCTGGCGGTGGAGCACGAAAAGCCGGTGCGAATCGGCGTGAATTGGGGATCGCTCGATCAGGATCTTCTCACCCGTATGATGGATGAGAACGCGGCGACCGCCGATCCTCGCGAGGCGAAGGACGTGTACATCGAGGCGATGCTCGAGAGTGCACTGCGGTCGGCAGTCCTGGCCGAAGAGACGGGTCTCGGTCACGACCGCATCATCATCTCGGCGAAGGTTTCGGGGGTCCAGGATCTGGTGGAGGTCTATCGCCGCCTGGCGAGCCGCTGCGACTACCCACTGCACCTCGGGCTTACCGAAGCGGGACTGGGTGCCAAGGGAATCATTGCAAGCACGGCCGGCCTGTCGATTCTGCTCGGCGAGGGAATCGGCGACACGATTCGAGTTTCGATCACACCGCGTCCAAACGGAGACAGAACAGAAGAGGTGCAGGTCGCGCAGCAGATCCTCCAGTCGTTAGGGCTGCGCAGCTTCGCGCCCCAGGTCACTGCCTGCCCGGGTTGCGGGCGAACGACCTCGACCTTCTTTCAGCACATGGCGGAGGACATTCAGGCCTACCTGCGCCAACAGATGCCGGTCTGGCGCGAGCGGCATCCGGGAGTGGAGGAGATGAAGGTCGCGGTCATGGGCTGCATTGTGAACGGTCCCGGCGAATCGAAGCACGCCAACATTGGCAT
>CAZPCC010000161.1:0-1610 GCA_964584905.1 uncultured Gemmatimonadaceae bacterium
GGCAGCAACGGCACCTTGCCGCCACCACCAGGCGCGTCGATAACGAAGTGAGGCACCGCCAGCCCGGATGTCCAACCGCGTAGCGCCTGGACGATCTCCAGTCCTTTCTGCACCTGCGTCCGGAAGTGCTCGCCTCCGGCAACCGGGTCGCACATGTATATGTAGTACGGCCTGACGCGGGCCTTGAGCAGGGCCTGCATCAGCTGCTTCATCACTTGCGGATCGTCGTTCACTCCCTTGAGCAGCACCGTCTGGCAACCGAGGGGTATCCCCGCCTTGGAAAGCCGGTCGAGCGCGGCCACCACCACGGGCGTGAGCTCGTCAGGGTGGTTGAAGTGCGTGTTCATGAACACCGGGTGGTACTTCTGCACCATCTCGCAGAATTCCGGCGTGATCCGTTCCGGCAGATGCGAGGTGATTCGGCTGCCGATACGGATAATCTCGACGTGCGGGATGGCGCGTAGCTTCTGGAAGATGTACTCCAGCCGCCGGTCGCTGAGCATCATCGGATCGCCGCCGCTCAGAATCACATCCCGCACTTCGGGATGCGAGGCGATGTACTCGAACGCCGAATCGTACTGGTTGAGCGGAATCTTTTCCGGATCGCCGACCTTGCGCCGCCGCGTACAGAAGCGGCAGTAGCTGGCGCAGACCGGACTCACCAGAAACAGCACCCGATCAGGGTACCGGTGCGTGATGTTGGGCACCGGGCTGTCGGCATCTTCATCCAGCGAATCGATCACGCCATCGACGATCTCCAACTCCTCCACCGTCGGGACGTACTGACGCCACATCGCATCGCCGACCTCCTTGATCTGATCCAGCGCCGCGGGGGTGATCCGCATCTGGAAGTTCTCGAAGGCCGGCGCCAGTGCTTCCACGTCTATCACGTCCCGGCCGAACTTGTCGGCCAACTGCTCGAGCGACGCGATGCTGCCGTCGCGGAGAATCTTCTGCCAATCGCTCATGCTGAGAGCGCTCCCCGCCCCGTGGGCGAGTGGATGCGTTTCGTCAGGATGATCCTGTCATCATCGGGGGCATAGAACCCCGCGACGCGCGCCGCCTCGGCGTATCCGCGACGCGCATAGAACCGTCGCGCCGGCAGATAGTCGGATCTGGAGGACGTCTCGACCACCAACATTCGGGCCGTGTGTCCTTGAAGCCTTCGTTCAACCTCATCGATTAGCAGCGAGGCAATTCCCGCCCGCCCGTTTGCCGGGTCGACCGCGATCCAGTACAGATCGTAGGTGCGGTCGGTTCCAGGCGTGGGGCCGTAGCAGGCGAATCCCACCAACTCTCCGTCCGGGGTGAAGGCGCCGAGGAAGGAGTAGGAGGGGGTAGGAACATCGGGAACATCACTATTACGCACTTCGCACTCAGCACTGCGCAACGACTCGGAATCCGCGGCGGTACCGCGAACCTGCGCCTGCAGCGCCGTTCCTCCATCCGAGACCGCTGTAACGTTGTTGCGCAGTGCGTAGTGCGCAGTGCCTTGGGTGCCTGAACCTTCTTCCAGCAACTCCCGCGCGACTTGTACTTCGTCAGGCGAAAAAACGCTGGTCGCGCGCAAGATCTCTTCCAGGCGAGGTGCACGCTCGGCGCCAAAGGCG
>CAZPCC010000162.1:0-8321 GCA_964584905.1 uncultured Gemmatimonadaceae bacterium
AGGACAGATCGAGCGCCTGAGCGACTGTATGGACAAGGAGCGTCTTGGCCAGGCCAGGGACGCCCACCAGCAACACGTGTCCTCCGGCGAGCAGGGCCGCCACCACGTTGTCCACGATATCCTGCTGGCCAACGATGCGGCGTCCGATCTGCTCCACGAGCGCCGCCCGCGAGTGGGACAGCCGCTCCAGGAGCGCCAGATCGCGCTCTCCTGCCTGATCCTGATGTCGCGTCTGTGTCGCCACGTCCGTCGCCCGTTGAGTTCCGTGGGAAACTAGTGGCCGCGAGCGATGCGGACGAGAGCAGTGGTGTACACGATTCGTAAGCCGCTGCTACCGGGGCTTTTCAGGCTCTCGACCCGCTGGCGTCAGGGGTAGGTGAACTCGACGCGTTGCTCGAGTGGCACGTTGGTACTGCTGAGCTGTCCAACTGCCAGGAAGCGGCCGGTGGCTCCGCCGGGAACCCACCGTTCCTCGTAGGTCACTGTCTGGCCAGCTGCAATCGTTCTCGTCTGCAGCGCCTGGGTGAACATCCGTTCGGCGCCCCAACGCCAAACTTCCCGCCCCTCGGCATCCAGCACCGCGAAATCATGGGTCTGCCCGCTGGCGAAACGAACTTCCAGGGGTTGGTCGGAGGTGTTCGTGGCGTGGAGCGCGAGCACGACCTCCGCGCCAACTGTGACATCGAGTGAGCTGGCGAGCATCGCACCATCCTTTGGCGCCTCGACCGAGCTGGCCGCGGCGGAATCGGAGGACGCATTACGGGCTACCGGTCCGCAGGCGAGTGCGATCGCGCCAGCGCAGAGTAACGAAATGGAAAGCCGGGAGCTGTTCACGAGACGGGATTCGCCCAGAAGATAGGCAGGGAGAGGACGGTTTCGATCAATGGTGGAAGCTAGAGCATCATAGACGAGCGGTCAAGCGAATCGTAACCGTAAGTCACGGTTTGAAAGGAACTTGCATGACTGCCGGGCGTGCCGGGCGAGGCTGCCTTCGAGCATCTTCGTTTGCTTGCGCTTTTTTTCACAAGCGCCTAGATTCCGCCGCGGAATGAGCGACGAACGCAGGCGGGAGGAGTCGCGTAGCCCGGTAGGTGAAGGGCGGCACAAGATGGACGTGTCCGGGGCCGCGTACGCGGGGATCGGGCTGCAGTTTGCCGTGCTGATTCTGATTTGCGTGTTCGCCGGCCAGTGGCTCGACCGGCGTTTCGAAGCGCAGTGGTTCACCATTGCCGGTGTCTTCATCGGCGCAGCGCTGGGAATATGGAGCATGTATCGGCGGCTGATGGCCGACCAGCGCCGAGAGGATGCAGCGAAGCGCGATCGGGAGCGGCAGGCGTAATGCGTGCGGTATCGGCATTCGCGGTGACCGCGTTTGCGTTGATCGGCCTGGCTGCGCTGATCGTCGGGCGCTTTTTTCCGTCGCCTGGCGACGTCGAGGCGATCTGGATCAGCGGGGTGGTGGCGTTCGGGGTGCAGCTGCTCACGTTCGCGCTCCTCAAGCTGGCTGGTCCGGCGAACGTGATCGCCGCATGGGGAGTCGGAATGGCGGTCCGGCTGGTGACGCTGTTGGTGTACATGCTGTTGATCGTGTCTGCTTTCGGCTTGTCGGAGAATGCACCGCTGTTTCTCGCGATCTTCCTGTTCGTGACCTCGGTGGTCGAACCCTTGTTGCTTTCGCTATGAAGCTGCTTGCAGCCTTCTGCTCGCTCATGCTGTGCGTCGCGCCTCTGGCGGCGCAGCAAGCGGTTACCGAACCGGTGCAGGACACGACCGCGATGGTGGCGCCGTCTGCCGACGCGGCGGCGGAGCATGGCGCCCAGGATGCGCACGAACCGGCGGCCGCGTCCGAAGACTTCATTACGCCGCACATTTCCAATTCGCGGTATCTCGAGCTGCCGTACTGGAAGGCGCCGTTTCATTACAAGGTGTATCTGCCGCGCTGGGAGCCGATCCATCTGGGACCGCTCACGCTCGATCTGTCACCGACCAAGCACGTCGTCTTCCTGTTGCTCGCGGCATTTCTGAGCTGCGCGGTGCTGATCACGGCGGCGGTCGCACACAGGAAGCACACGCATCGCGCCGGTGCGCCAAAGGGATTCGCCGCCGGCATCGAAGCGCTGGTGCTTTACCTGCGCAACGAGGTGGTGATTCCCAACGTTGGTCCGAATGGCGAGCGATACGTGCCGTTCGCGCTGACGCTCTTCTTCTTCATTCTGTTCGCCAACCTCCTCGGCCTCATGCCATGGGGGGCGACGGCCACCGGGAACATCTCGGTCACCGCCACGCTCGCGATCATCACCTTCATCGTGGTGGAGGTCGCGGGGATGCGGGCGTTAGGGCGGGGCTACGTGTGGACCGTGGTATACTGGTCACACGACAACCCATGGTACATGAACGCGCCGATGACGCTGATCATGACTCCGGTCGAGATCATCGGAAAGTTCACCAAGCCGTTTGCGCTGGCCATTCGATTGTTCGCCAACATGACGGCGGGGCACATCATTCTACTCGCGCTGATGGGGCTGTTCTTCAGCTTCGTCGGATCGGGCGGAGCTGGGGCAGCGATCGCCATCGCGCCGTTGTTCATGTCGGTGGCGATCATGATGCTCGAGATTTTCGTGGCGTTCCTTCAGGCTTTCATTTTCGCGCTACTGGCCAGCGTGTTCATTGGACAGATCCGCACTGCGCATCACTGAGCGGTCGGGGGTCGAGGGTCGGGGGTCGGGACTCCCGTTGAACGGTAGTTTCCCATTTCCCGTTTCCCGTTTCCCGATTCCGGCGCGGAGAACATTCGTTGGACATCGAGGGATGTTGCTCACCTTCGATGATGTACCCGGCCGAGGTGCCGGGGATGCCCGTTGAGACCCGGGTCTCGCCGACGGGTGGCACACACGCCGAAGCGTGTGGCGCGGAGCAATGGCAGCATAACGTTGACACGTGGAGCAAGACATGAGTGAATTTCTTCCCCTGCTGCAGGTGGCCGCCGAGCCGTCGAACAGCACGGGCCTCGCGCTGATCGGCGCAGGCCTCGGCGCCGGACTGTCGGTAATCGGCGCGGGCATTGGCATCGGCCGCATTGGTGGACAGGCGGTCGAGGGCATGGCGCGGCAGCCTGAGGCAGCCGGCCGGATTCAGACCGCGGCGCTGATTCTCGCGGCGCTGATCGAGGGTGCGGCGCTGTTCGGCGTCGTCATCGCGTTCCAGATCCAGGGCAAGTTCTAAGACGGCTGCGAACGCGAGCGCCCGGGCGCTCCGTTCCTGCCTTTCTCACACAGTGATACTCATGCGTCGCGCGATTCTCGCCTTACTCCTAACGATGATGGCACCCTTCGCGGCTGTCTCGGCGCAGGATGCCGAGCACGCGGAGAGCACCAACCTGCTGTCGCTGCACGGCGGGCTGATGTTCTGGACACTCATCATTTTCGTCATACTCCTTTTCGTGCTGTCGAAGTTCGCGTTCAAGCCGATCACCGCCGCGGTCGTGGCGCGTGAGGCGGCGTTGCAGAAAGCGATCGACGACGCCAAGCGCGACCGTGAAGAAGCCGCCCGCGTGCTGGCCGAGCATCGCGCCGCACTCGAAGCCGCGCGCGCCGAAGCGCAGCGCTTCATCGTCGAGGGCCGTGAAGCCGGCGACCGCGTACGCGCCGAGATAGTCGAGGCGGCTCGCGGGGAGCAGCAGGAGATGATGGAGCGTGTTCGCCGCGAGATCGCCAGCGAGAAGGACCGGGCGATCGCCGAGCTGCGGCGTGAGGCGGTCGATCTTGCAATTCTGGGGGCGAGCAAAGTCATCGAGAGGAACTTCGATGACGCTGCCAACCGCAAGCTGGTAGAAGAGTTTCTGGCCTCGGTCGGAACGGCTCGCCAGACGGTACGCTAATGCGCGAACCCACCATTGCCCGCAACTACGCGGAGGCGCTTGTATCGCTCGCGCGCAAGGCGGGAGACCTGGCAGGTTGGGGCACGATGATCAGCGACGTGGCGACTGCGCTTCAGCGTGACGACCAGTTGACGCTGTTCCTCCAATCACCTCGCATCTCGGCCGATCGCAAGAACCAGGTGCTGGCGCGAGCATTTCAGGACCAGTTGCCGCGGCTGTTCGTGCGCTTTCTCCAGGCGGTCATTTCCCACCGCCGTCAGGCGCTTATTCCGCAGATCGCGCTGGCGTATGGTGACATCGTCGATGAGCTCGAGAACCGGGTACACGCGCAGGTGACGGTTGCCCGCGAGCCGGACGCGGCGACGCAGGCGACTATCTCCGATGGAATCTCGAGGGCTCTCGGAAAGACGGTAGTGCCGCATTACGTGGTGAAGCCGGAGATCCTCGGCGGAATCGTGGTGCGTGTAGCGGATACGGTCATGGACGGTTCGGTCAGGCGCCGCCTCTCGTCATTGCGGGCACAGTTGGCGTAAGGCGGTACCCGCCGCTACTCGTCCCGGTCGGTGAAGAGAATGGTCACCACCAGGTAAAGACCGAAGCCGGCGGCAACGATGAACCCGGTCAGTCCGAGTCCCTGCTGGTAGGGCATCAGCATCGCGCTGGCGATCAGGAGTCCACACAGCACGAGACCGGCGAGTATCCGGTTGGCGATCTTCTGCAGGCTGCGCAGGAGCACGGGCATTTCCGGGGTGTCTATCCGCAGCGAGAACTCGTTGTCGGCCATGCGTTGAGTGATCCGGTCGAGCCGATGCGGCAAGGCGCTCATCAGGGCGGTCGTCTGCGACGCCAGCTGAAACAGCCGCGCGGGGGCGAGCTCGGATCGCGCGCGTTGCGTGGCGAGCTCGCCCAGGTACGATTGGATGGCCGTTGCCGGGATGAACTCGGGGTCCAGCGCCCGCGTTATGCCGTCGAGATTGAACAGCGTCTTGGCCAGCAGCGTCAGCTCACCGGGCATCTTGAGCCCGTGGTCGAGGGCGGCCCCGAGTATTTCGAAGAGCAGCCGCCCCGCCTGGACATCTCCAATCGCCTGGTCGTAGTTGCGGGCGAGCAGGGACGCGATCTCGCGCTCGAAAGCCAGGCGGTCGAATTTCGTCCCGGGGTTTCCCATGTCCATCAGCGTCTCGGCCACGGCGCTTCCGCGATTCTCCGCCATGTCGAGCAGCAGCTGTATCACCTGCTCTCGGAGCGTATCCGACAGACGGGCGGTCATCCCGAAGTCGATCAGCGCCAGCTTCGGCTCGTCAGGTTCGGCTGGCTCTGGCGCGCCGGCGCGCGCGTCTCCCTCGAGCCGTCCGAGCGCCGTCGCTTCCCGGCGCCTGCTGTCGCGGCGATCCCGGGCCGCATGCTCGGCGGGGGTGCGCGGGTTCGGCGGTCCGGGCATGACGACGAACATGTTGCCCGGATGCGGATCGGCGTGAAAGTGGCCGGTGATGGTGATCTGTTTGAGATAGGCACGGGCCAGCTCCTCGGCGAGCGGCGTCAGGTCGTGGTCGAGGCGGGTGACATCCGGCAGCGCGTCGATCTTGAAACCGTGGACCTGCTCCGTAGTCAGTACGCTCGCGGTGCTGTAGCCTTCAATCACCCGTGGCACGATCAGGTGCGTGAACTCGGCGAGCGTGTGTCTCAACGCCTGACCGTTGCGCGCCTCCACCCGGTAATCGAGCTCCTCGGTCAGCGCCTGTTCGAGCTGATGCACCACGCCGACGAGATCGAGCCGCTGGCCGGCCGATGTGTGCGCTTCGAGAAATCGCGCCGCTTCGCGGAAGAAATCCATGTCATCGGCAAGCGATTCACGAATTCCCGGACGCTGGACCTTGATCACGACGCGACGGCCTTCCCGGAGGACTGCAGCGTGCACCTGTCCCAGGCTGGCCGACCCGAGCGGCTTCTCGTCGATCGATTCGAACAGCTTCGATAGGCGGGCGCCGAGCTGCTCCTCGATCACCTGACGAATGTCTTCGAACGGTAACGGCTCCACATCATCCTGGAGCTCCGAAAGCTCATCGATGTACGGCTCCGGCAGCAGGTCCGGCCTGGTCGAGAGAAGTTGTCCGAGCTTGACGTACGCGGGGCCGAGCGAGACTAGCTCGGCGCGCAGTGCGGCCGCCCGCTCCCGGTAGTCGACCTCGAGATCCGAATCCTCGAACGCGTCGGGAGCCAGGGCGTGGAGCCCCTGCTGCCGGGCAAGGTCACGCAGGCCGTGCCGAGTGAAGAGGCGCACTAGTGCGGTCAGACGTGGCAGGTAGCGCGGAGCCAGGATCATGCGGGGGGGAAGGGCAGAATCCGTGCCCTGATCCGGAGCGCTGAGGGCCGGAGAATGGTGGCCGCGCGCTATATTCGAGGCATGTCAGATGCGACTGACCGGCGGGCGTTCTTCGCGCGCGGATTCGCGCGCGCCGTGGAGCGCGCGGCCAATATCGTGGGGCAGCGGCTGTCCCCGGTGCCTCACGTTCGCCCGCCAGGAGCTCTTCCGGATGCCGGCCTCGTCGCAGCCTGTTCGCGGTGCGGGCAGTGCGCGTCGGCGTGCCCGGTGGGCGCGATCACCTTTCTGCCGCCTGACGCAGGTTTGGCGGCCGGCACACCTGTGCTTTACCCGGAGATTACGGCGTGCATCATGTGCGCGGACGTACCGTGTGCCGCCGCCTGCCCTACCGACGCGCTCGAACCGCCGCAAGCGGGCTGGTTGGGGTTGCAGCTGGCGTCGATGCAAATCGACTCCGAGCGTTGCATCGCGTTTCGCGATGTCACGTGCGGAGTCTGTGCTCGGGTGTGTCCGGTGGGCGAATCGGCGTTGACGCTTGACGAGCGCGGGAGACCGGTGGTCGGCGAAGGCTGCACTGGATGCGGCGCATGCGTGAAGGCGTGCGTGACCGCGCCATCGTCGATACGAATCCATCCTGTTCGGGAGGTGGCGTGAGCGGCCATTCGGAGGTACGAGTCGTTTCCAAGCCGTGGGGACACGAAGTAATCTGGGCGCACACCGATCGCTATGTGGGCAAACTGCTTCACATCAAGGCAGGCCATTCGCTGTCGGTGCAGTACCACGAGCGCAAGGACGAGACGATCTACCTGCTCCGCGGGGAGATGGTCTACCGCGTGCAGGAGAACGGGGCTCTGCGCGAGGTATCGCTTCGCGTCGGTGAGGCATTCCGCAACGAGCCGGGAATGATCCACCAGATGGAAGCAATCACCGATTGCGACGTGCTCGAGGCATCGACGCCGCACCTGGATGATGTCGTCAGGCTCACTGATCGATACGGACGGGAGGGGACAAGCGCACCATGAAAGTGATCATTCCGTTGGCAGGCAAGGGGACCCGGCTCCGGCCACACACGCACGTGACGCCCAAGCCGATGCTCAAGGTGGCCGGCAAGCCGGTCATGGCATACATCCTGGAGGATCTGCAGAAGCTCGGCAACGTCGAGCAGATCATTTACGTAACCGGTCATCTCAAGGAGAAGGTGGAGAAGTACGCACGTTCGTTTCCCTTCGATTCGGTGTTCATCGAGCAGGTGGAACAGAACGGAACGGCGACTGCGGTCGCGCTGGCGCGCGAGTACGTGGATCAGCCGGTGCTCATAATTTTCGTGGATACGATCTTCGACACCGACCTTTCGGTGATCAACACGATCGACGCCGATGGGATCATCTGGACCAAGGAAGTGGAGGATTACCAGCGATTCGGGGTCGTCGTCACCGATGCCGACGGAAACATGACGAGGATCGTCGAGAAGCCGAAGGACCCGATCTCGAAGCGCGCGAACATCGGACTCTACTACGTCAGAAACTGGAAGTTGCTGTTCGAGGGAATCGATCACGTAATGCAGCAACCGACGCAACTCGGCGAATACTTTCTCACCGATGCCTTCCAGTACATGATCGACAACGGCGCCGTGTTGAAGGTCATCGATGTGGAGGGTTGGTACGATGCAGGCAAACTGGACACACTGCTCGATACCAATCGCACCATGCTGGAGAAGGGGAGGGCTCGACACCCCGGTGCGAACGGGGGCTCGACGATCGTCGATCCCGTCTACATCGAGGACGACGTGTCGCTGACCGGATCGACGATTGGTCCTAACGTATCGATCGGAAAAGGCAGCGTCATAGAAAACTCGGTTCTGCGCGACACGATGATCGGCGACGAGGCGCGGATCAGCCGGTCACGGCTCGAGAACTCGCTCATTGGCGAGGGAACCGTCGTCGAGGGCGTGGTCGGAAGCCTGACGATTGGCGACCACTCCGAGGTTCGCTCGGGCTAGCGCCGTCAGGGTGCGAGGCCCGACGCGGCGAGGATGATGCCGAGCGCGCGTTCGAGTCCGCGCATGCCGTCGGTGTTATCGTACCACTCGCTCTCGGTATGCGCCTCGCCGCCGCGGCCGCC
>CAZPCC010000163.1:0-9784 GCA_964584905.1 uncultured Gemmatimonadaceae bacterium
CAACTCCTCCCCGGCACCCTCGACCTGCTCGTCCTCACCGTCGCGTCCAAACAGCCGGAGCATGGCTGGGGCATCGGCCAGCGGCTCCTCGAGGTGTCCCGCGGCGTGTTCGAGGTGAACCAGGGCTCGCTCTACCCCGCGCTCCAGCGCCTCGAAAAGAAAGGGTGGATCCGCTCGGCATGGCGCACCACCGAGAGCGGACGCCCCGCCCGCTACTACTCCATCACCGCGTCGGGCCGCCGACAACTCGAGCGGGAGCGCCGCGGATGGGAACGGCAGGTGGAGGGGATCGGCCTGGTTCTGCAGTGGGCGACCTGAGGAGGCACGGACATGTCCTGGATCGATGCCCTGCGCGCCCACCTGCGCCCGGTCCTCGGGCGGCGCCGCGCCGATCGCGAACTCGAGGCCGAGTTCGCCTTTCACATGGAGCAGGAGCGCGCCAAGCGCGTTGCCGGAGGCTTGCCGCCTGACGAGGCGGAGCGAACGGCCCGCGTGGTGTTCGGCGGCGAGGAACGGCACCGCGAAGCAGTCCGCGATGAGTGGTCGGGCATCTTCTCCGGGATCGGAGGGGACCTGCGAAACGGCGTAAGGCGCCTCCGCCGCAGCCCCGGATTTGCCCTCGCAGCGCTGCTGACGCTCGCACTCGGCATTGGCGCCAACACCGCCATCTTCACGCTCGTGCGCGCGGTGCTGCTCGAGCCCCTTCCATACGGCAACGCCCCTGCTCTCGTCATGATCTGGGACGTGGGCGGCGATCAGGCGACCGACACCTGGACGAGCGAGCGCGAGATAGTGGAATATCGGCGTGCCACGACTTCGTTCTCCTCCCTCGCCGGCTACACGGTGTTCAACGCGAATCTCAGCGAGGGGGAGCCGGAGCGCGTCAGGGCCGGGTCGGTAACTCCAAACACTTTCGCCACGCTCGGCACCGCCGCCCGGCTGGGTCGCGCGTTAGGTGCGCCGGACGCCGAGGCCGGCGCCGATGACGCCGTCGTGATAGCGCATGGGCTCTGGCAGCGGAGGTTCGGCGGCGCCCCCGACATCGTGGGTCGCACGATCCGGGTGAACGGGGTTCCACGCACAATCGTCGGCGTGATGCCCGCCGAATTCCGCTTGCCGCTCGACTACCGTAATGCGCGGCCGACGGAGCTCTGGATAGCGAACGTCATCGACGAGACCGCGGAATTGCCGTGGGGCGATCGCTCATACTTCATCATCGGCCAGCTTGCGCCGGCCGTTACCCCCGAGCAGGCGACCGACGACATCGTGCGCGCGTGGGCCGGATGGGAAGCGCTTGGACTCGTCGATGGGGACCAGACACCGGAGCGCCGCGCCGTTCCACTCGAGGACCTGCTGCTGCGCGACGTCAGGCCGGCGCTGCTCGTGCTGTTCGCGGCGGTCGGGCTCATTCTGCTGCTGGCATGTGCCAACGTCGCCCACCTGCACCTGGCCCGCGCCGATGCCCGTCGGCGCGAGCTCGCCACCCAGATCGCGCTAGGCGCCAGCGCCACAAGGCTCGGCCGCGAACGGCTGGTGGAAAGCGGAGTGCTCGCGCTCGCCGGTGCCGCCCTGGGCCTGGCTCTCGCCTGGATGGGCATCCGCCTGACGATGCTCGCCGCGCCCGTGCACGTCATCCGGCTGCGCGATGTCTCCATCGATCCCGCGGTGCTGGCGTTCACCTCCGTGCTCATCGTCGCCGTCACTCTGTTGACCGGGCTCTGGCCCGCCCTCCAGGCAGGCCGCATGCGAGTCGGCGCGGCAATGGCCGGCGCGCGCGGAGAGGTCACTTCGGTACGGCGCGGATTTCGGCGGGCGCTCATCGTCGCCGAAACGGCGCTCTGTCTGATCCCCGTCCTCGGGGCGGTGCTGCTGGCGCGAAGCTTCGCCGAGCTGCGGGCGATCGAGCTCGGTTTCTCGCCGGAGCGCGTGCTGACGGCGCGAGTCGACGTGCCTCGTGCCACTTACGGAGATTCAGGTGTGGCCGAGTCCTTCTTTCGCCAGCTAACCGATCGCGTGAGAGCGCTTCCGGGCGTGGCCACGGCCGGCGCGGTGCGCGTACTCCCGCTCTCGGCATCGATAGGCGAGTGGTCGCTCACCATCGACAACCCGCACTACACCGGCGAGCCCTCGGCCACGAGCGCCGACTGGCAGATCGTGACGCCGGGGTACCTGGAGTCGGTAGGCATCGGCATCGAGCGCGGTCGCACTATCCGGGCGTCGGATGATGCCGGCGCGCCTCTCGTCGCCGTCGCCAACGAAACCATGGCGCAACGCTACTGGCCGGGCGAAGACGCGCTGGGCAAGCGATTCCACTTAGGCACGCTGAATCAGCCGTGGGTGACGATCGTCGGCATAACGCGCGACGTGCGCCGCAACTCGCTTACCGAGGACGCGCGGGCCGAAATGTATCTTCCCCACGAACAGTTCCGGACGATGAAGGGGGGCGGGTTCGCGCAGCTCGGCATGACGCTCGTCGTGCGGGCCGAGGGCAATCCGCTCGCGTTAGGTACCGCGGTTCGCTCGGCGGTGCGGGAGTTGGATCCTTCACTTCCCGTCTCGGATCTGCGGACTTTCGAATCGGTTGTCGACGAGGCGCTGGCGGCCTCCCGATTCGCAACGCTGCTACTTGCCGCGCTGGCGGCGCTGTCGGTGGCGCTCGCGGCTATCGGACTCTACGGAGTGCTGTCGTTCACCACTGCCCGCCGGTCGCGCGAGATCGGCATTCGCGTGGCGCTCGGCGCGCAGCGCGGCTCGGTGACGGGGCTCATCATGCGCGAAGGCGTGGTGACGGCCACTGTGGGAATTGCGTTCGGCCTGGTCGGCTCGTTCTGGCTGACGCGCTACCTCGAGGCTCAACTCTACGGGGTGAGTCGCCTGGATCCGCTGACGTATGCGGTCGTGCCCCTGTTTCTGCTTTCGGTCGCGGCGCTCGCATCGTTCCTGCCGGCGCGGCGCGCCGCGAACGTGAGTCCGATGACGGCGCTGCGGGTGGATTGAGCGCCCCGCAGGCGCCGCAAAGCGGGGCGACGACTCAGCGTATGGTCAGGTTTCCGAAGTCGGTCGCCATCGTTGGACCGGGAATGGGATTGGCGCAGTACTCCGCGGCCTGGTCATCACCCGGCGTGACGAAAATCCCAATCGGACTCACCCGGTCACGCGTCCCTGCCGGCGGATCCGCATCGTCATCCGTAGCGTTGTCGGGATCTGCTGACGACGTACCATTGTCGATCAACTCTATCGCGACACCGAATAGTGGAAATGGGAAGGGGTTGTCATCGACGGTTCCTCCAACGAACGCGGTGCTGCCGACAACGGTTAGGCAGGTGACCCTACCTGCGAGTGTCAGGTCGCTCGGACCGATCTTGAGCCGGTAGCTGCCAGACACCGTTCCGTCGGCGTGCTTGCGCGCCGAGATGGTGAAATGGCGGATGGCGCGGTCGTCGGGACTCGAGATGTCAACGTGGCCACTTCCCGTGACACGATTGACGACCCTACCGCCACCGTTGTTCAGGTTGGGCCTACCGGCCGCTGCCTCCCGGTCGGCTGATTCGGTCGGCATCGGCGAGTCGCTGATGCAACCGGTAGAGATCAGCGTCATGCAGATGACGGATAGCACGAGACGAAGTCGCATCGCTCCTCCTGTGTTGTTTGGCGCGCATCCATACGGTAAGTGTCCGCAGGTTGCCACGGTGCGCCACAACAGTGGCCACGAGCTGGCTGCAGGTGAACGATCGTGTTACCAACTGGGTCTGACTTGGGATGAGAGGCGCTTCGGCGATTCGACCTTACGCGCGCGCATCACGGGGAAAAGCCAAGCCGCAGTTCGAGTTCTTCTCGGCGCGACCTGCTCATCTTGAGCGCGGTGCCATCGCGAAGGAGCACGGAATAGTCACCGTGTGAAATGTGACGCAGCTCGACCACCTGATCGAGGTTCACGATCGCCGAGCGATGAATACGAAAGAACCGAGCCGGATCCAGGCGCTTCTCGAGCGCAGCGAGCGAGATCCGCACCATCTCCGTGCCGCGCTTCCCGTGTACGTCCGCGTACGGTCCGGACGCGCCGATCCAGGAGATCTCCATCGCCTTGAAGACCACCGTGCGGCCGCCATCGCGCACGGCGATTCGATCGGTTGACCCGGTGCCCGTTCCCACCGCGGCCGCATCGGTGGTCGCCTCGTCGGACGATCCCGCGTTGTCAGCGCTGGAGCGAGTTGCGAGAAAGGCGAGGAGCCGGCGTTGCGCCACGTTCGCCTCACGCGTGCGAATGAGGTCTTTCACTCGCCGCATCGAATCGTAGAACCGTCGGTTGCTGAAAGGTTTGAGGAGATAGTCGAGCGCCCGCTCCTCGAACGCGCGTACGGCGAACTCGTTGTGCGCCGTGACGAAGATGACCAGCGGCATTGCCTCAGGCGGGATTGCCTCGAGCACTTCGAAGCCGGACATCTCGGGCATTTGCACGTCGAGCAGGAGCACATCCGGGCGATGGGCCAGTACAAGGCCGGGTGTCTCAGGTCCGGACCCCTCGCCTACGACGACGACTTCGTCGTCGAGCTCCAGCAGCAGGCGCAGTGTACGCCGCGCGTGTGGTTCGTCGTCGGCGATCAGCACGCGCAGTGGACTCTCCTTTGGAAGCGACCCACTTCGAAGCGGTGCACTCATCTATTCCTCCGAGACTTTTGTGTGCAGCGGCAGCTTCAGCCTGACGATCGTACCGCCGCCCTCACGGGGTTCGAGTGTGAACGACTGCTCCGATCCGTACAATTGCGCAAGACGCTGTCGGGTGGTGCCCAGCCCCACTCGTTCGACCACCGGCGAGGCAGCGGGTCCCGGTCCGGTGTCGGAAACTTCGATGAGGACCCGTTTGTCGATGGCGCTCGCGCCGATCGTGACCTCGACCGCTCGCGTCGTCCGCTCCAACCCATGCCGAATCGCGTTCTCGACCAGAGGCTGCAAGATGAGCGACGGGATAAGCGCGGACCGAATGCCGGGCTCGATCAGATAGCACACCTGGAGCCGGTTGCCGAACCGGACCTGCTGAATTCGCACGTAGTGATCCAGAAAGTCCAGCTCTTCATCGAGCGTCACCTCCTGACGATCGGCTGCTCCCAATGCGCGCCGGAGCAGATCGCTGAGCTCGGCGATCATGTCCACCGCTCGCTCGCCCTCCCCTTCGCGCACCAGGCCGCTTATCGAGTGCAGTGCATTGAACAGGAAGTGCGGCTGCAGCTGCATTTGCAGGTTGCGGAGCTGCGCGGTGGAGAGCTGTGTTTGGAGTTGCGCTTCACGCATCGATTGAGCGTGCTGTCGCGAGACCAGGTGTGCGATCCCGTATGCGGCCACGATGAAGGCATAGATCGCGATTCCTGCCGGCAGCTTGAAGAACAGTCGGTTGGTGTAGAGCCCGCTGAACGCGGCATTTGCAGCGGACGGATCGGTGAACCTCGTTAGGAGTGTGAGGACCACGTTCATCGCCAGGAACAAGGCGACTGCGGCGCCGAGATGAACGAGCAACGCGCCGCTGCGGCCGCGGCGCTGGAAGCCGTGAGTGCGGTCGAGCCAGACGAGCACGGGGACCGCGAGCCCCCAGAGCGACCACTCGGTCAGCTTCGCCAGAAAGAGGCTGCCAAATTCGACGTCCACACCGAAGGCAGTCCAATTGTGGTGAAGCTGCGCGGCGGAGATGAGCGAGATGCCCAGGACCACGACGGCAAGTAGCGTCGCGTATTGGCGCGGTCCCGCCGGTGGCCATTGAAACAGCATGGAGTATTGGGCAGCCCGTGAACCGAATGTTCAGTAAGCCATGCGCGCTCAGAAATACAGTCTGGCCTTTGTGGGCGCTTCGGCAAACGCCTCGGTGACGAGCCGGTCCATATTCAGGCTCAATTGGACCGGCGGCTGACGAGGCGGTCTAGCTGTTGGACCTTCGCTCGTCGAATTGGTTCCGTATTGCAGCGAGTGGTTTTTGACACACACACCACCGACTGAAGTCACACGGGTCCACTTCATGGCTGTCGACTGCCAGCCTATGACAACGCTACTCAGCGCCGGTGCGACGTCGCGCATCTTGCTCCGTCGATGCTCGTTCCTGGGCAGCTCATGCCAGCATGTCATAACGGCTGCGCTCGTTCAATTGCCACCACGTTCGGTAACGACAAAGAGATGGAATGACGTGGGAGGATTCTTGCGCCATCGCGCCAACCGCCTGGAGAGGACACATGACGATGACGCATACTTCTATTGTAGGGCTGCTTTTCGCCTTGGCGGCACCCCTCACAGTGCAGCCGCAGGAGCCGGAAGCGATCTCGAAGTTGACTCGGCCGCGGTTTTCCTATCCGACGTGGTCGCCCGATGGCACGCGGATTCTCTACGAGACCAGCGTCACGGGCGGCTGGGAGATCTGGGTCATGGACCTTGAGGGCCTTTCGAACTCAGGAGGGAAGCTCACGCGACTGACCGACAACGACCATCTCGACCGGATGCCGTCATGGTCGCCAGACGGACGATCCATCGCGTTCGTCTCTGATCGCGACGGCGACTACGAAGTGTTCACGATGAACGCGGACGGCTCCACCCAGGTACAGCTCACGCATGACGACGTGCCGGCCATCCATCCCTACTGGTCGCCTGATGGCACGCGGATCATCTACAACCGTGTCGTCAAGGGAAAACGTGTGTACGAGATTCGGATGATGAACCGCGACGGATCGGCGGACACGGCGATCCTCAGCGACGAGGAGCTCAACAGTTATGCGCAGATCTCGCCTGACGGGACGCGCGTGGTGTTCGACAAGTGGGTCGAGAACGATGAGAACAACGGCGAGATCTACGTGCTGTCACTCGAGAGCGGAGCCCTGACGCGGCTCACCGAGAACACTACTTACGATGGCTATCCGACCTGGCAACCAGACGGAAAACGGATCATCTACGCATCGAGAGTCGGTGAGCAGTTCAAGCTGTTCTCGATATGCGCGGATGGAACGGACCGCCGTCAAGTGACGTTCGGTGCGGGCAACGACGCACGCGCGAACGTCTCGCCAGACGGCAGGAAGATCGTCTTCAATCGCGAAATCGACGACAACATCAATATTCACGTCCTCGAGGTGGATCCTGCCTGGGGCTCCGCTCCATGCGCGAGGTGATCAGCAGGCATTTGATCGGTTCAAGTGCCTCAATCAATGTTCCTGTCGCCTACATCCGGTTGTCCGGGTCCATGGATGCAAATGCAGCGCGCAGCTGTACATCCGTTAGCAGTGGCACTTGTGGCAGGAGCGGATCGCTCGGATTGAGCGTATCGACCTCGGCCGCGTGCACTCGCATCCAATTCATCAATCCCCGCATGATACGTTCATTCGCCAGGCCGTGCGGAGTGCCGTCGCCGATGTTTTCCTGGAAGATTCCCGATACCGCGGCGAGCCTCGGGTGCGAGGCGAATACCACCTGTGAAATTTTCGCTCGGAACTCCAGCTCCTCCGACGAGAGATCCGGTTCGTGCTTCTGGTCGATGGCGTGTCTGCCTTCGTGTGCGAAGATGGAGCTCTCCCGCAAGGCGTCAGCGTACGTTCGCTTGAATGCTGTCTCCAGTTCGGTGCCGCTCAATCCGGATGCCCGCAGCGAATCCATCATCTGATCTCTCGCATCCCTGAGCAGGCGAGCCGGGATGCTGGAGAAAAAAGCGACCGAGTCAGTGTGGGCACGCGCGATGTCGGCGCTGCTATCGGCCGCGATGCGCCTGGCGGTTCTCGTTCGCAACGCCGTGTCAGTAACAGCGCGCCACGCGGACAGCGGTTCGCCAACATAAGCAGGACGTACCTGTATGATCTGAGTGGCGGTGCCCCAGCCGCCGGTACTCGCCCGACCATCCCACGCCCACGTCTGAAAGCCGTTCGATGTCATGGCATCGAGTGATACGAAACGCACCTCGGCATAACGACCGTTCTGATGAACCGTGCGGATCTCGTCGACGACGGCGTGGCCCATGTGCAGGCTCGGGTACCCGGACGTCAATCCCAGGCTGAACTCGGCGCCGAACTTCGCCCTCAACACGGCGGGGAGATTGTCCCACGTGAGCGGTGTCGGTGCGCCGCTCCACTGGAGGGTGAGCCAAAGAGTCTCCGCCGCTTGGAGCATCCCGTCCTGGATCTCGTCGACGGTCCCGCTATCGCCCACGGCTATCCTGCGGTAGACCTCATCCACTAGAGTCGTCATCCGCCTGCGAAACCTGCTGTAGGCGACGATTTCAGCGGCCCGCCTATCGATGCGCGCCGGTATCGTACCATCACGACCGCGCTGGAGCCCCAGAACCGCAGCCGCATCGAAGAAGCGGGAATCTGCAAGCGCGTGCACGACGGCAATGCGATCGGTCAGGGTGGCGGTCTCGTCATTCCAGCCGGGCAGTAGCGTCGCAAGGAGTCGCCCTGGCTGGGCGAGCAGCCCGCCATCGTCGAGCGCGCCAATCAGGTAGCACGACCGCCAACCCTCGAGAATCGCCGGACCATCGGCGGTCAGAGCGCCGAGCGTGACGAGGAGCCGCGCGGGTTCCAGCACACCGGGTTGGTCTCGAACCAGATCGATGAGCGCGCGAGTGAGCTCGCGCAGCGCCTCCCGGTCTGCGTCGGTGAGGGCGAGTGCTTTGGGTATGCTGTCTGTGCGAGCGAGAACCGGCTCGATGAGCACCACAGCCAGCACCGCTGCGGCTCGTGCTCGGTCCATTGGAGTAGAGGCGACTGCCAGGGCCGAATCCGCCGCCTGACGAGCTGCGGTCAGCTCGCCGAAAGCGATCAACATTTGCGCTCGCTCGAGCGGAACAGAGATCGCCTGCGGATCGATGCGTGAGGCAGACATCAGAAGCTGCTGAGCAGTCGCGCTGTCGCGTCGGACCCGCCAAGCGAGTCGCGCCAGCGCCACCGTCGCACGCAGCTGGCGTGCCGAGCTGGTGTCGGTTGCCAGCGTCTGCCGATATCCGGCCTCCACGGCATCGAAATCGTGGCGCATGAGGGCGGCTTCTGCGGACCGCATGCCATCGGTCGCTGACGGTCGGGTCTGGGATGAAGCCGCGATCGGAGTGGCGGGGAGACCGGTCGTTACGGCAAGGAGAACGGCGAATCGCGGATATGCGCGTGAGTTCATGGCGGTTCGAAGTCGGCTTCGAGCTTTTTAAGGATGAGAGATTGCCTGGCGGAAATCCCATCACGTCGTAGCTCGCACTGGCGCTCTGTCATACTGGTCGCGGTCGACATATCAGATAATTGAATTAATTGAATGGTTTGCCGGCTGATTCGGACGGACGAGGGGCTTCGCGTGAAACGGACGTCAGCGATCACAGTTGGAGCCCAGCTGGCGCAGACGGTGCCGTGCGCGGGAGTCTGGTCCGGAGGCGCCGGAAAGGCTCCCGCTGGAGACGTCAGCGATCCCGTTCACATCACGACGGTTGATCTCTCACCAACGACGACTGATCTTCGTACGAATGATCGCCCGGCCTTTGCGGTATGGAGTCGCGCTGTCCGCGATGCTTGCCGCCGGCGCATCCGCACAACTGCCTGTCGACCTTCCCGAACCCACCGGCCAGTTCACTGTTGGAACGCGCCGCTTCGAGTGGGTGGATTCATCCCGCGCCGAGATCGCACAGCTTTTCCGTCGCGATACCAGCGGCGCGCCGCGGGCCGTGAGTCCGTCGGGCATGAGGCGCGTCGTAGCCCAAGTGTGGTATCCCACGATCGGGCCGTCCTCTCCGCGCGCGCAGCTGCTCGGCCAGCTGCGATTCGGTCTGCTCGAGCGCGACCAGCAG
>CAZPCC010000164.1:0-3945 GCA_964584905.1 uncultured Gemmatimonadaceae bacterium
GTAGTCTGCTGCCTAACAAGGCGCTGCAGCTGACCGGGCACCACCGAGCCCCAAACTCGTGGTAGCCTTCTGGCATAGGCACTTGGTCGCTGTCGCGAGAGGTTTCCGCGGCCCGGCAGCTGAGCGCCTGATCCGTTAGGCCGCACATGAGATTCCGGATCATCGCCGCGGTTTTTGCGCTCGGGTGTACCTCTTCGCAACCGGTAGTCATCTCGCCAGCTGATCTTCGCTTCGTATCAGAGCGCCTCTCCGGCGCCTCCTCACACGGGACGCGATTTCATGTCTCGGAAATTCGGGTTCGAGATCACGAGGTCCGTCTCGACCTCACGGCAACCGCGGAGGGTGAGGGCTGGACCCTGCGGGAGAGTGCGTCCTGCGTGAGATGCGGCGACCGAGCCAACTGGAACTGTTCTCCCATTGCGAGCCGGACCTTCGTGGTGCTGCCAGGTGGTTCCGTGGCGGATGCAGTCGGAATCGAAGGCAGCGATGCCGCCGCCGCGGTCCGGTTCCTCAGCGAGCTCTCGGCCTCGTCTCCGGAGACGTTGTCCCCCGCTGACCTTGCCTCGACGCAATGCTTGATAGCCCGAGACGATCGACACGTCGTGGTGGTACTTGGAGCGACTCTTCACCACGCCACCACTTCGTTCGGGCGAGTAGTGCTCGAGCGATCGGGGCAGGCCTATCGTCTGGTTTCCCAGACACCACCTCCGTCTTGGTTCGAGGGCGATACAAGTCCACCGGGCGATTGCTTCCTCACTCCTGATCTCGCCGTAGTTTCGGAGTGTTAGCGCCATTGTGTGTGCGGCCTAACAAGCGGCTGCAGCTGACGCCAAGGGCCGCGCTCTAATCGATCCGTGGTACAGTCTGGCGGCGAACTCAGGTGCTCCGACCGCTGGCGGTCAGCGGCCCTTGGCGCAGCTGAGCCGCTGATCCGTTGGGCTGCGGTGGGCGGAGTCAAGCGCACCTCGCGTCGGACCGATGAGTTCGACGCTGGAGGTGCAATCTGAATGCGCTATCGCCTTGCCCTGGCTAGTGGCGTTGCCTTCCTCGTTGCCTGCGCACATGCGCCCGAGACTGGGAGCCCACTTTTCGACGGTCACGAGAGGACCTACCTGACTCTCTCGCTCGCCGAAAACACCACTCAATTGGTCGTCTTGAAGGACCTCCATTCGGGAAACCAAGTCGACGCGGTCGAGGCACTCCAGTTCGAACTCGACGCACGCGTGCTGTTCCTGGCCGAGATTCTTCAGACGCAGGCAGAGAACCCAGCTGTAGCGGAGAAGCGCGAGTCCATTCTCTGCCATCTCGATGCGATCAGGCGGTATCGCGAAGAGCATGGTACCCAGACCAAGTACCCAGACATCGCCGCCATGGCCGACGAGGCCCTTCGTAGCGTTCCCGGGTGTCCCAAGTGCCCGGAGAGCCCGACACCTGGCGCTCAAGCGCATGACCGGTCCGGATGATCCTTTACAGAAGTCCAGGGAGATCCTTTACACCTCTCGGACTCCGGTGATCTTCCAGGTTCTCTCGTCGATCTTCCCGAGCAACGTGTCGTAGTACACGATGTTCCAGATCTCGTCGCCGACTTCTTCGAGTCCGATGGGTTCGTCGGAGAGAGCGTTGCTGAGGAACGGCTGTTTCGCCTTCAGGCGGAAGCACCCGGCGTGGCTCACGCGACGGATCTCCATGTGCGCGGGGTACTCGGGCCGCCGGAGGCGGTCCGAGTACCGACGCGGCGACGGCTCGTAGCGCTCTTCGGGGAGCGCGCCCCTCGATGCCCTCGTGAGGCCGTTCTTCGTTGTAGCGGCGGCGGAAGGCTTCGAGCTTCCGTTGCTGCGCGTTGAGATTCGCGCCCGGCGGCCGGGTCGCCTCGCGCTTCAGGTCCTTGTGCATCCGCTCGTGCTGCCCGTTCTCCTGCGGGCTCGAGGGGCGGATCCGTTGGTGGACGATGCCGAGCAGTTGGCGAGCCACAGCGCGTTACAAGCGACCTCTGGTAGAGTCTGGCATTGAAACCTGGGCGCTTCGGTCGGGCCGCGGAGGCGCTGTGGCTCGCAGCTGAACCGCCAGTCTGTTAGTTGGACGGCGGGAGACACGTTGATCGAAGGTGCTGAGGCTCTTCTCACGTTGGCCGAATTCGCCGTCGCCCTTGCAGGGTTCATGGGTGTCGTCATGGTCTTTAGGCGTGCCGACGCGGAGTTTCACCCGGTTGACTCTCACCGGATCCAGGTCGGCCTAGCCGCCACCCTCGGCCCGGCGTTTCTCGCACTGCTCCCAGCGGGCCTAGGCCTTGCTGGGGTGCCTAGCCCGCTCGTTTGGCGGATCTGTAGCGCTGTCGGTGCGCTCTTCGTCATCGCCTACCTCGTGTTCGAGGCACGAGGCCGAAGGCGCGTTCTCGTGCCTGTCCGATCGCTGTTCAGTGGCACTGTCGTTCGAATCCTTCACGTTCTTCTCGGCGTCTCACTCGCGCTCCTCCTCATCAATCTCTCCGGCTTCTGGCTGGAGCCGCGATCCGGGCTCTATTTCCTGGCGCTTGTACTACCGGTGTGCTTCGGAGCGCTGGCGTTCGTCCGAATCGTGTTCATCCGACCCGGGGGCGCCGCCGTCTAACACCTATGAGGCCGCGGTAGTCTTCTCCTGATCGACCGCGGCTCCTGGCGCGGGACCCATTCCGGCGCGTGGTGATCTACCCGGCTGTCCTGCGTCAGTTTCGCGCGGCCTGGTCGCGGAGCGAGGTCGCCGCGTAACGTCGGCCTCCTACGAGCAGCCTGGCGTGTGGGCGTCGCCGGACCCTGGCGAGCTGCGAAACCTCAGGACCACGGCGACCACGCGGCGGCGCGCAGCAACCGGCTCTCCCAGCGGTCGCGCAGCGCGAGGGCGTCGTGCATCCAGGTGCCCGGCCGCCGGTAGCGCTCGGGCACCTCGGACGCGAGGAGCGGCCGCAGGCCGCGCGGGTCGGTGATCTTCTGCCACAGCACGATCTCGCGGCGCAGGCCCGCGCCGTAGGCGGTGCGGAAGCCGGCCAGGATCGTCAGCAGCGTGCCTTCCTGCTCCGCGTTGCGCCGCATCTCGGCCAGGTAGTGGTCGCCGGATCGCTCGACGTAGTCTTCGAGGCGGCCCTCGTGCGGCCAGACTGTGTCCTCCATGAAGAGCGAGAGTGGATGCTCGGCGTCGCCCGAGCTCGGCACCGAAGCCAGGTCGACCTCGCGCAGCGGCGACCACGGCAGCGGCACGAGCAGCTTCGCGGTGACGTCGTGGCGCAGCGCGTCGAGCGCGCACGCCACGTCGCGCAAGTCGCCCGACGCGACGCGCTCGGCGGTGCGCCCCCACGCGGCCGCGTCGCGCAGCGCGCTGATCGTCACGACGCGGTACGACGCGCCCGAGCCGTGCGCGTGCTTCAGGAAGTAGAGCAGGCGCGCGTCGGGGTCGCGGGCGAGCCCGGGTAGCCAGCGCTCGCGCACGCAGGCCTCGAACTCCTCCTCGCGCTCGCCGCGGACCTCGTGCAGCTCGTGGGCGAAGAGCACCGGACCCTCTGGCGCCTAGCTCCTGGCCGCCCCCAGCCGCTCGCGCATCGCGTCGAGCTCGGCGACGAGCTCCTCGGGCAGCCGGTCGCCGAACTTCGCGTAGTACTCGCGGACCAGCGGCAGCTCGCGCAGCCAGCCGTCGACGTCGACGCGCAGCAGCTGCGCGAGGTCGTCGCGGTCGATGTCGAGGCCGTCGACGTCGAGCGCGCCCTCGCCGGGCAGGTTGCCGATCGGCGTCTCGACCGCCTTCGCGGTGCCCTCGCAGCGCTCGAACACCCACTTCAGCACGCGGCTGTTCTCGCCGAAGCCGGGCCACAGGAAGTCGCCGCCGTCGCTCTTCCGGAACCAGTTGACGTAGTAGATCTTCGGCAGCTGGGCGCCCTTGCGCCGGCCGATCTCGAGCCAGTGGCTCCAGTAGTCGGCC
>CAZPCC010000165.1:0-6891 GCA_964584905.1 uncultured Gemmatimonadaceae bacterium
CGATCGCATCCTCGGGACGGCCATTGGCCGAGCACATGTCGGCCAGATGCTCCCGCGCCATCGAGACCGACGGCGAGTCGTCAGGCAGGGAGCGCTCGCGGATGGACAGAGCGCATCGCCAGAGCGTCTCGGCGGAGCCGTAGCGCTGCAGCGCTTCGTGCACCATTGCCAGATTGGCGACCACCGAGGCGACCTCCGGATGCTCATCGCCCAGACGACGCTTGATCGCAACGAGGCGGGCAAGCACCGGCTCGGCCTCGGCATATCGCCGGCGCTTGAACTGTACCAGCGCGAGCTGATTGAGGTAGGGTCCCAGATCCTCGTGATCCTCGCCTAGCAGCAGCTCGGCTGCGGCGAGCGTGTCACGCAGGACGGGTTGGGCCCGTCCAAGATCGCCGCGCGAAACGTACACCGCGCCGAGGGCGTCGAGCGCGCGCAGCCGCTCGGATGCATCCACGTCAGGCAGCCGCGCGTGCAGTTCCACGGCGCGGCGCAGGCAGCTCTCCGCTTCGAGCAGATTACGGTGCCGGAACTTGAGCTCGCCTTGCAGCAACAGGCTGAACGCCTGCTCGGCCGGATCCTCGGGCAACGGCGCCGTCGCATCGGCGAGTGGCGGCATGTTGGCCGATGCGTCCGCGTGCTCCGCTTCACTCCGCGGAGGAGCGAAATGGGCGTTCGGATCCCGGGAAGGGCTCGCTTCGGCGGTCATGGTGGGCTCCGCGCGTACAACCGGAGCGCGCACAGCGTCGGGCGCGCGGAAAGAGCTGGAAAGGAATTACCCAGCAGCGAACGTAGTCATTACTTATTGTGACTCTCACGGAGTGTCAAGCGAGGCGTTGGGGTGCAACGCCAGCTGTGGCGCGTGCGCCACGCTTTTGCCGCACCCGCCGGGCCGATTCGCAATCGCCCCTCGCTCCCCGGCCCAGGCTTCTTAGATTCCCCCGCCATGCCGACTGACCAGACAATTGTACTCGATGCTCGCGCCATGGCCCGCACCCTTCAGCGCATGGCCGACGAGATAATCGAGCGTAGCGGGAGCCTGGAGCGCGTAGTACTCGTGGGGATCCAGCGGCGGGGGGTTCAGCTGGCCGAACGACTGGCTAGAACGATCCAGGAGCGGGAGGGGGTGGAGGTGCCACGCGGGGCTCTCGACATCACGTTGTACCGGGACGACCTGCAAACGGTGGGGCCGCGCCCGGTGGTCGGTCCGACCGATCTGCCGTGGAATCTGGACGACAAGCACGTCGTGATAGTGGACGATGTGCTTTATACGGGCCGGACGGTGCGCGCGGCACTGGATGAGTTGGCTGATTTCGGGCGTCCGGCCAGAATCGCGCTGGCCGTGCTGGTGGATCGAGGCGGCCGCGAGCTTCCGATCCACGCGGACATCGTTGGCAAGACCATCGACACCCCGCCGCGCGGGAGAGTGGACGTGCTGGTAGAGGAGATCGACGGCGAGGATTCGGTGGTGATGGTCGTTCCGGCGGGCGGCGCGTGACGGCACCGCTAGGCAAGGACCTGCTGGGGCTCGCCTCGCTCACCGCCGAGCAGATCACGTTGATTCTGGACACCGCGGAGCCGTTCAAGGAGATCAGCGAGCGGGCGATCAAGAAGGTGCCCGCCTTACGCGGTCAGACGATCGTCAACCTGTTTTTCGAGGCATCGACGCGCACCCGCATCTCGTTCGAGTTCGCGGAGAAGCGCCTGTCGGCCGATACGGTCAACGTAGCCACCACCGGATCGAGCGTATCCAAGGGCGAAACGCTGGTCGACACAGCGCGAAATCTCGAGGCGATGCGGATCGACATGGTAGTGATCCGGCACGGCGCATCGGGGGCGGCCCAGTTTCTGGCCGAGCGCATCGAGTCGAACGTGATAAACGCGGGCGACGGCACGCACGAGCACCCGACCCAGGCACTGCTCGATCTGCTGACGCTGCGCGACCACTTCGGAAGTCTGGCCGGCCGGCGTATCTGCATCTGCGGCGACGTGCTGCACTCGCGCGTCGCACGCTCCAACATCTGGGGACTCACCAAGCTCGGCGCGCAGGTCGCCGTCTGCGGGCCTCGTTCCCTCCTACCTAACGAGATGCACGAGTTCGGCGTGCAGGTGTTCACCCGCATCGAGGAAGCAATCGAGTGGGCGGACGCGCTGAACATTCTCCGGCTTCAGCTCGAGCGCATGACATCTGGCTACATCCCGTCTCAGCGCGAGTACAACCGGGTGTTCGGCGTGTCACGGGAACGGCTGGAACGCGCGCCCCGCGATGTGCTGATCCTCCATCCGGGCCCGATGAACCGCGGCGTGGAGATCGATTCGGATGTCGCCGATGGGCCGCACAGCGTGATTCTCCATCAGGTAACGAACGGCGTGGCGGTGCGCATGGCTGTGCTCTATCTGCTGGCGGGAGGGCGTCCCGAGCTCGCGGAAGCAGCCAAAGGGGGGAAGACGTAATGCATGACGAACGGCGGGACGCCGGTCGCGCGAGAGCATCCGAGACGCTCGTGCTGCACGGAGGGCGGATAATCGATCCCTCGATCGGCTGGGATGGCCCCGGGGATGTCGTGATCGTCGACGGAAGCATCGCCTACGCCGGCGATCCGCTTTCCGAGGACACATTCGGCAGCCGCGATGATGTCGAGCGAATCGACTGCGCCGGCACTATCGTCTCACCCGGCTTCATCGATGTGCACTGCCACCTCCGCGAGCCCGGTCGCGAGGACGTGGAGACTATCACCACCGGCGCACGTGCCGCGGCGGCGGGCGGATTCACAGCCGTGTGCGCCATGCCGAACACCGATCCGGTCACCGACAACCAGGCGGCGGTCGGGTTCATCATTCGTCAGGCGCAGCGCGCGTCGGCGGCGCGAGTCTATCCGATCGGCGCCATATCGGTCGGCCAGCGAGGCGAGCGGCTGGCTGAATTCGGAGAGATGGTCGGCGCCGGCGCGGTGGCGGTCAGCGACGACGGGCGGCCGGTGGTGAGCGCTCACCTCATGCGAACGGCGCTGGAATACGCGCAGACGTTCGGCATCCCGGTAATCGACCACTGTGAGGAGATGACGCTCGCCCATGGCGGGACGATGAACGAAGGCGTCGTCAGTGCGCGGTTAGGGTTGAAGGGCATTCCCGCGGAAGCCGAGGAGATCATGGTCATCCGCGACATCCTTCTCGCCAGGCGCACCGGCGGACACGTGCACCTGGCTCATATGAGCACGTTTGGTTCGGTGGAGTTGATCCGGTGGGGGAAGGAGCGAGGGATAAACGTGACGGCAGAGGTGTGTCCCCATCACCTTTCGCTCACCGAAGACGCGGTGGAGGGGTACAATACCAACGCCAAGATGAATCCGCCCCTCCGTACGGCGAGAGATGTCGAGGCCCTCCAGCGGGCTGTGGGCGATGGGACGATCGACCTGATCGCCACCGATCACGCTCCTCATCACTACGATGAAAAGGAGCGCGAGTTCGCCGATGCTCCAAATGGAATAGTGGGGCTGGAGACCGCATTGGCGGTCGTCGTCACCAATCTCGTCCAGACCGGGATCCTCGACTTCCCGACGCTCATCGAGAGAATGTCGTGCACGCCGGCGCGGCTGTTCCACTTGCCTGGAGGATCGCTCCGCAAGGGAACACCCGGCGATATAACGGTTTTCGACCCGGGCCACGACTGGACCGTCGATCCAAAGACCTTTCTCTCGAAGGGGCGAAACTCCCCCTACGCAGGGATGCGGCTCCGCGGGCGCGCCGTGCGCACGATCGTCGACGGGCGAACGGTGTATAAGACCTGACGGCAGCCGAACCGTAGGCAATCCGGTGCTGAAGTCGGTACATTATGAGGCACCCGGGCTCGAAGCGGCAGAAGCGGCCCAATGGACGCATCTCCGCACGTACTGTGTGGTTGACTCGTGTAGCCGGAGCCGCGCCGGTTGAAGGTTGGCCCGGTGTTGCGTATGCGCGCATGGAAAGTCTTGACCATGCGGCTCGCACAAAGCTTTACCGCGCGGCTGCATCAAGGAACACACTGTCCCCCAGATGGTAGAATGCGCAACGAGGCGCCTTTCGGGCCATCCGAGGGGACATCCGCTCCTATTCGGGTGAGCGGATGATGGACGAGACAGGGACTACGCCATGACGACCCAGACTGCGATCGGAGACGGCGACGTCGTCGCCACGTTGTTCGCCGAGCGGCAACGGTTCGAATCCTGGCTTGCCGCACTCGACGCAAAGCGTGCGGCAACGCCGCAGCACATTTTCGAGCGCGTCAAGACAGACTACGAGGGACGACTGCGCGGCGTGATGGAACAGCTGCGCTCCCAACGCGCAAACATCGAGGCTCGCTCATCTTCTCTCTCCAATCGCATTGGCGAGCTTGAAGGCGAGGCGCGGACCCACGAGGACGAGCGCGCGGAAATCGAGCTCCGTGCCGCCATTGGTGAGATCGATTCCGAACAGTGCGAATCGATTCGCCACAACGCTGAAAACAGATTGTCGGCGATCGGCGCCGAACGCGAGCAATTGAGTGCCGAGCTGTCGCGGCTTCGCGAGGTGCTGGTCGCGAGCGCCGAGGCGCCAAGGGCGGCACCTGTCCCAGCACCGAACGTACCACCGGCCATGGCCGATGCCCCGCGCCACCAGTCGGAGGGCCAGGGTGAGAGGGAACAGGGCGGGGCATTCGACGAGCTCGAGTTCCTCAAGTCCGTTACCGATTCGCGCGGTACGCGCGGCGGCATTGCGACAGCCGACGCAGGCTCCGCCATCGACACCGACCGCAAAGTCGCTCCTACCCGGGGCACCCCGTCCCGCAACGGCGTGACGAGCGGATCCGTCCCGGTCTTTTTGCGCGACGTGCCCGCCGAGCAGGCCAAGACGCTCAAGTGCCAGGAGTGCGCTACGATGAACTACCCGACGGAATGGTACTGCGAACGTTGCGGCGCCGAGCTTGCCGCGCTCTGAGCGGCAGGCAGTTACCCCACATGCAACACGAAAAACAGAAAGGCCCCGAGTCTCCTCGGGGCCTTTTTCGTATTGCGGGTGCCTAATCAGGACGCCGCTTTCATCAGCTGCCGCTTCTTTCGGGCGGCCGCATTACGATGAATGAGTCCCTTGCGTGCCGACCGGTCGAGCAGCTGAATGGCCCGCGCCAGATCCGGCGCCGGCGCTTCAGGCGTGGTAGCCCGCTTGAGGGCGCTCCGCAATGCGGAGCGCTGCGCCCGGTTCCTGACGGTGGCGGCGCGTGTCTTCCGCATGTTCTTTTTGGCGGACGCAATATTCGGCACGGGTACTCCCTGAGTCGAGCGTAGTTCTGTGGAAAAGGCAATTCTGAACGAATATGAAACGTAGATCCCGGCCGATTGACTGTCAAGGCGTTGTGTTGCTTTGACTTCGCTGTGGGCGCCCGGTACCTTTCGCCCCGGTCACGCCGCCTTACGGGCGCGCCAGCTTCCCTCCTACGCCCGAGCAACGTTGGACCGAGTCTCGGACTTTCTTCTCCTCGTGCCGATCCTGCTCTTCTCGATCGTCGCGCACGAGTACGCACATGGGTACGCCGCCCTGCGCATGGGCGACACGACCGCCCAACGACTCGGCCGCCTCACCTGGAATCCGGTCAAGCATCTCGACCCGTTCATGTCGCTGCTGCTTCCGCTTGTCACGTTCTTCGGCGGCGGATTCATTCTGGGCGCCGCCAAACCGGTGCCGGTCGATCCGCGCAATTTCCGCGAGCTTCGCAAGGGCGACATCATCGTCTCCCTGGCCGGCGTTACGGCGAACCTGGCGATCGCTCTCGCGTGCGTGCCCCTCCTGGCACTGTTTGGAATGCTCTCCCGCTCGATGCCTGACGCGGCATCGGTATTCGCGTCCCTGCAGTTCATGCTGCGGGCCGGGATCTTTCTGAATCTGATCCTCATCGTATTCAACCTCCTGCCGATCCCTCCGCTCGACGGCTCGCACGTCATGAAATACCTGTTGCCCCCACGAATGGCGGCGATGTACGTGCGCGTCGGCAGGTACGGTATGCTGATTCTGCTGGCGCTGCTCTTTCTTGGCGGTCCGGTGCTCAATGCAGTGTTCTGGCCGGCGCAGATGGGCTATGCTTTCCTCATGTCACTCGTTGGACCCTACGCGCTGCCCGGAGCGGGCCTATGACGTCGATGCTGATTCCCGACACCGATCGCACCGCGTTCGTAGTCGAGCTCGACCACTTTTCCGGCCCGCTCGACCTGCTTTTAACCCTGATCAAGGAAGAACAGGTAGAGATAACCGACATTCCGATCGCGCGCATCGTCGAGCAGTTTCTGTTGCGGATTCATGGATTGGGACTAGGCGCCGCGGCAGAATATCTGGAGATGGCCGCACGTCTGCTGCGCATCAAGGCGCAGATGCTGCTGCCGAGCGGGCTCGACCAGGATGGCTGGGAGGATCCGCGCTCGGAGCTCGTCAGGCGACTTCTCGAGTACCAGCAGATGCGCGAGGTAGTGGATCTGCTCGAGCGACTGGGGGAGGATCGCCGCAACCGGTTCTCCCGTGGATGGCAGGCGCCGGTGCCCCAGGCAGTGGTGGAGTCGCCGCTGGCCCTCTCGCTCCCCGAGCTGCTCGGCGCGGTGGACCGGGTGCTGCGCTCGGTGCGCGATCCCGACATGCACGATGTGGTGCCCCGCGCGCTCGACGTGGATAGCGCCATCGCCGCGGTACGAGCGATCCTGACGATGCGGTCCCGGGTGCAGTGGAGCGATGTCGTCATGCATAACGCCGAACCGTGGCAGATTCTCTCGGCGCTCCTTGCGCTTCTCGAGTTGGCCCGCCGCGGAGAAGTGAAGCTGGCGCAACCCCGTCCGTTTGCCCAAGTGGAGATCTCGAGTGACGCCGCTAGCGAAGCTGCTTGAAGCCGCGCTG
>CAZPCC010000166.1:0-2150 GCA_964584905.1 uncultured Gemmatimonadaceae bacterium
GATGGACGCGCTCTATGGACGCGATTTCAGCCTCGCGGACAAGAGCGGCAGACCCCGGCTCTCTAAGAAGACGCTGCGGTACATCGACGATCTGTTCGGTCCGCTGAGCATCGAGACCGTCGCGCAGGCCATTCACTTCGCCCGCATGGAGGTCATCACTAATCGGGCGGGTCGGAACCTCTACGTGCTGCCGCAGAATCTTCACCGCTGGAGGTTCCCGACGGCCAGCATCCACGGCGAAGAGAACGGCCTTGCGGACGTGGTCACGCTGGAGCGCTTCAGGAAGAGGTTCGAGGAGGACGGCGCCCCCGAGAAGATCCGCACCCGGAAGTTCGCCGGATTCGGGCACCAAGACTGCCTGATCGGCAAGGACGCGAGCAAGGTGTTCGAGTACGTTCACACCTTCTTTCAGGAAGACTGAGATGCTGTGCTACCTCGTGCAGATACCGTGGCTCGGCCCGCTTCAAGTCGACAGCGAGGAGCGCTCCGGCGTGGCCATCGGAGCGGCTTCCGATCCCGCGCTCGGAGAGGCGCTGGCAGCAGTCCTGGTGCCCGTCAACGCAAGCCTTACAGCTTCGGACGTAGACGGCCCACCGCCTTGGCAGGTCAGAGCGTTGCACTGCGATGGGCATGGGCGGTTCAGAATCGACGCGCCTTTGCAGTTCTGGGGGCCTGGGGTGGCGGGTTTGCTGATGCTCCTCGTCTACGACCGCTCGGTCGGCGGCGCGGGATCGTTCCCGGAGACTTGGAGCCCCGTGTCCGATCTCCCCGATGACGATGTGCGCGAGGAGCTTCGCGCTCGGATTCGGAAGTTGCTCGATAGCAAGAACGGAACGAGCGACCTGAAGCCTGGTGTAATCGAGCGCAATCTTCCCGAGGGCGTCGAGGTTCCTGAGGGCGTCGAGGAGATTGTCTTCGCCGTCGCGAGCTGCCAGTACCCTGCCGGTTTCATCGACGGTGACGTCGCCAATGCTTCCTGTGAGCGGCTGGCTAAACAGAACCTGAACGGCCTGCTGCTCCTCGGCGACCAGGTCTATCTCGATGCCACCGCCGGCCTCTTCGATCCCTCGGCCTTGTACGACCGTTTCCACCTGCCCTACGAGCGACTGCTGCGAGCGCCCGGGCTACGAAACATCCTGCGCCGCGTTCCGACCTACATGATGCTCGACGACCATGAGATCGAGGACAACTGGGAGCCTGGGCCAGGAAGCGGCCGGAGCGAACGGAACCTGGTCGAGGGACGCCGCTCTTATATGGAGTACCAGCGTCTGGCCGGACCGCTACCGCCCTCTGCGGGAACCGATTCGAAGTATCCGCTCTGGTACACATTCGAGCTTGGAAAGCTGCCGTTCTTCATGTCCGACACGCGCACCGAGCGTAGTGCGCGAAGGGCAGAGACGATAGACGTGGCTCGCATCATGAGCTGCGCCCAGCTCGAGGCGTTGCGTCATTGGCTCAATGCGCAGGCTCGGACAAGACCGGCGAGCCCGAAGTTCGTCGCGTCGCCGGCCTCGTTCCTTCCGCGGCACCGAAGGGCGACGCAAAACGACCATCCGGCGAGCGCCCTGCGCTCGGACGCCTGGGACGGCTATCCGGGATGCTTCGTCGATCTGCTGACGTTTATCGCCTCAGACGCTATCGAGAACGTGATCTTCCTTTCCGGCGACGAGCACGTGTCCTTTGCGGTCAAGGGCGTCATCACGCAGAAGAAATCCGGAAGGAAAACGCAGATCTATTCGATCCACAGCTCGGGGCTATATGCGCCCTTCCCGTTCGCCAATTCGATGGGGGAAGGCTTGCTCTGGCAAGACTCATTCGAGTTCGACGACTTTCGCTGCGATGTTTCGCCGCTCTGCCTGGCACCCGGTGACGGCTTCGCCCTGCTGCAGGTTCGCGAAGGCAGCGGAGGATGGTCTGTGCGATGCACGTTCGACCGCGCGCCGGACGCCGCGTTCGGCGGACAGAGCGTGACGATCCTCTAACCGCGCAGCCTTTAGGCGAGCTTCAACCCGAGCTTCGCCGCCGCGTACACCGCCTCGGTGCGGTTGCGCGCGCCGAGCGCCTGCATCACCAGGGAAAGGTGCGCCTTGACCGTGCCCTCGGAGATGTCGAGCTCCCGCGCGACGATCTTGTTGGGCTTGCCCTGGATG
>CAZPCC010000167.1:0-1651 GCA_964584905.1 uncultured Gemmatimonadaceae bacterium
GCGCGCACGCGAGGTACTGGCGCCATGCAGAAGTACCACCGTGGCGAGCGTCGGCGTATTCGGCCGGCAGGCGCCTGACGAGATTGCCCGCACCGCGGAAAAGGCGGGGTTGATGATCATTCAGATGCACGGAGATCCTTCCGCCGAGGATGTACTCGATGTGCGGCGCCTTACCGGCGCGGCGGTCTGGGGAGTCGCCCGCGTTGCAGGCAGCGAACTGCCTCCGGGACACACCGAACTGTTCAAGGCAGCCGATGGCGTGGTACTCGACAGCCGTGTAGCTGGATCGCTTGGCGGGAGTGGAACGACGTTCGACTGGCGCGGCGTTGCAGACGGGATCCGGGCCGCTGCCCACACACGAACGCTGATCCTGGCGGGCGGGCTGACGCCGGAGAACGTGGAGCGGGGAATTCTCGCAATTCGGCCCGACGTCGTGGACGTGTCGTCGGGCGTCGAAGCGAGAGTCGGCGAAAAGGATCACGCGCGCATGGCGGCGTTCGTCCAGGCCGCGCGGTCGATGGTAAACGAGTGAACTCCACAAGCATGCAGAATCAGACTGACCGTTTCGGCTCCTATGGTGGTCGTTATGTGCCGGAGACGCTCATCCCGGCACTCGAGGAGCTGGATGGCGCATTTCGCCAAGCGCTCAACGATACCGCCTTCCTGAAGGAGGTCGAGGATCTGCTGCGCGACTACGCCGGCCGGCCAACGCCGCTATCGCATGCGCCGAGGCTGTCGGAGAGGGCGGGGTCGCCGGTCTATCTCAAGCGCGAAGACCTCACGCACACCGGCGCTCACAAGATCAACAACACGGTCGGCCAGGCGGTGCTTGCGCGCCGCATGAAGAAGTCGAGGATCATCGCCGAAACGGGCGCCGGACAGCACGGCGTCGCCACGGCGACCATCTGTGCCCGGTTCGGGCTGCAGTGTGTCATCTACATGGGAGAGGAGGACATGCGGCGCCAGGCGCTCAACGTCTTCCGTATGCAGCTACTCGGCGCCGAAGTGGTTCCGGTCACATCGGGAACGCGTACGCTCAAGGATGCGACCACCGAAGCAATCAGGGACTGGGTCACCAACGTGGAGGGCAGCCACTACATCATCGGCTCGGTGGTGGGTCCAGCACCGTATCCCGAAATGGTGCGAACCTTCCAATCGGTGATCGGCACCGAGGCGCGCGAGCAGATGCTCGACCGCACGGGCCGGCTCCCGGCCAGCGTGATCGCATGCGTTGGGGGGGGGTCGAACGCGATCGGCATCTTCCATGCATTTCGTGATGACGCCGGCGTGGAGCTGATCGGGGTAGAGGCGGCGGGGCGCGGCCTCGATTCCGGCGAACACTCGGCGTCACTTACCCGCGGCAGGCCAGGTGTACTGCACGGCTCGCTGAGCTACCTGCTTCAGGATGACGCCGGGCAGGTGCAGCCCGCGCACTCCGTGTCGGCTGGGCTGGACTACCCGGGCGTAGGCCCTGAGCACGCCTTTCTCCGCGATTCGGGGCGCGCCACTTACGTGGCCGTTACCGATACTGATGCGGTCGCCGCTTTCGTGGAGCTCAGCCGCCTGGAGGGTATCGTCCCTGCACTGGAGAGCGCGCACGCGATTTCATGGATCTTGAAGAATGCGGGACGATGGGACGCGGCGGCCCCGT
>CAZPCC010000168.1:0-2325 GCA_964584905.1 uncultured Gemmatimonadaceae bacterium
CACGCACTTCGAGCTCGACATCCGTCCCGTGCTGGTGCGCGTCGGCACGGTTCCGCCGCGCGTGTCGGATGCCGGACGGCGCGTCTGGTACCGTGCTGCCGAACCCGCCCGGCTCGGCCTCGCCGCGCCGGTGAAGACCCTGCTCGCCAGACTGGAGACGACCCCATGACCCGCACCGTCAACTGCGTGCTGCTCAAACGCGAAGCGCCCGGCCTGCTGTATCTGCCGTACCCGGGCGTCCTCGGCAGGCGCATCTACGACAACGTGTCGCAGGAGGCCTGGCAGCGCTGGCTCGCGCACCAGACCATGCTCATCAACGAGTACCGGCTGACGCCGATGGAGCCGAAGGCGCGGAAGTACCTCGAAGACGAGATGGAAAAGTTCTTCTTCGGCACCGGTTCCGAAAAACCCGCCGGCTACACCCCGTAGGGCCGGTTTCAACCGGCCTCTTTCCGCGGCCGTCGACAAACCGGCCGAATGAATTCGGCCCTACGAACTCTGAATCGGCCATCCCCACGTCGTTCGCAAACCGGCAATCGGCCACCGCAACGGTTCCCCGTAGGGCCGGTTTCAACCGGCCATCGCCACGTCGTTCGCAAACCGGCAACCGGCCATCGCGACGGCTTCCCGTAGGGCCGGTTTCAACCGGCCATTGCCGTCAATCGTCCGCCGTGCACACCAGGAACTGCACGCTGAACAGCTCTTCCGCATCTGTCCAGACCCGCTCCACCGCGAACCCCGCCTCTCCGGCGAGCTGTGCGAATTCCTCGCGCGCGTACTTGTGCGAATACTCCGTAATGATGTGCTCGCCCTCCCAAAATTTAATGCGCCGGCCCGAAAGCGTCACCGTCTGCTCCCGCCGGCTGACGAGCTGCATCTCGATGCGCTTGTCGTCCCTGTCGTACACGGCACGATGCTCGAATTGCGTGAGATCGAAATCGGCGCCGTATTCGCGGTTGATGTGCGCGAGCATGTTGAGGTTGAACTCGGCGGTGACGCCGGCCGAGTCGTTGTAGGCGCGCGTGATGATGCGCGGGTCCTTGTCCAGATCGACGCCGATTAAAAGGGCCCCGCCCTCGGTCGCCACCCGGCTCATCGACTTGAGCAGCGCCAGCGCCTGCGGCCACTGGAAATTACCGATCGTCGAGCCCGGGAAGTACACGAGATTGCGCACCGGCGTGACTTTCGGGTCGGGCAGCTCGAATGGCCCCGTGAAGTCCGCGCAGACCGGCAGCACCTCGATGTGCGGGAATCGCCCCGCGATGCGCTCCGCCGCGGCGAGCAGGTGCTCTTTCGAAATATCGACCGGCACGTAAGCCGCCAGCCGATCGAGGTTCTCGAGCAGGATCTGCGTCTTCAGACTCGAGCCGCTGCCGAACTCGATGAGGGAAGCGTCCGGGCCGACGAGCCGCGCGATCTCGTCGACGTTCTCGCGCATGATCGCGAGCTCGGTGCGCGTGGGGTAGTACTCGGGCAGCTCGGTGATGGCGTCGAAAAGCTGCGAGCCGCGCTCGTCGTAGAAATACTTCGGCGAGATGCGCTTCGGGGTGGCTGCAAGACCCTTGAGGATTTCCGCGGTGCTGTCGTCGCCGTGCGGCTCGAAATCGTGCAGCGCCGGGACCCCGTTGTCGCCGTCGCTCATGTCAGGTTCACAGATCCTTTGCGAGGCGGATGCCCAGGAACTGCCAGCGTTGATGCGGATAGAAGAAACTGCGGTAGCTCGCGCGGATGTGCGACCGCGAGCTCGCGCAGGAGCCGCCGCGCACGACCCACTGATTGCACATGAACTTGCCGTTGTATTCACCGAGCGAGCCCGCGAGCGGCTTGAAGCCGGGATAGGGCGAGTATGCGGACTGCGTCCATTCCCAGACATCGCCGAACATCTGCGCAAGCTCTGCCCTGGATTCTCCGTCCCCGGGCGGGCCGGGATGCAATAGCCCCGACTCCAGGAAATTCCCTTCGACCTTTGTTTCCGCCGCCGCAGTCTCCCACTCCGCCTCCGTCGGCAACCGTGCGCCCGCCCAGCGCGCAAAGGCGTCCGCCTCGTAATAGCTCACGTGCGCAACGGGGACATCCGGCACGATGTCGCGCAGTCCGCCCAAAGTGAACTCGCCCGCAAGGTCCTCCGACCAGTACAGCGGCCGATTCCAGCCCTGCTGCTGCACCGTGTCCCAGCCGTCCGACAGCCACAGGTCCGTCTGCTCATAGCCGCCGTCGTCGATGAACTCGCGATATTCCGCGTTGGTCACCAGCCGCGAGCCGAGCGCATGCGGGTGGAGCAGCACGCGGTGTCGCGGACTCTCGTTGTCGAAGAAGAAGCCGTCT
>CAZPCC010000169.1:0-1955 GCA_964584905.1 uncultured Gemmatimonadaceae bacterium
GCGGCGCTCGCCGGTTGCGCTCATCACATCCTCCCGGTGGAGGCGGCGATCTTGCTGTGCAAATCGCTCACGATCATCGCGAGCGTTTCTATCTTCGGCCCACCTTGCGTTGGTAGCTGCCAGTCGATCAGGCGCCAGTCCGTGTGAGGGCCGCCATGCACGCCATACGCCTTCCGATTGTATCGCGCGCAGATACAGGGCATCCTGTGAAAGCAGCTGGGATACAGATTGTGTGTGCCGCGCCGAGTCCTAGCGGCGTCCACGAACTCGATCGTCGGTGGATGGAGCGGGTACTCGTGGCAGTTAAATTCCGCGAAAAACTCGAGTCCGTCGCGGTTGAAAAATGTGACGTAGAACACCGGATGTGTTTCTCTCAGCATCGCGTGGTCAAGCCCGAGGTCGGCCGCCGCCGCGTAACCCGCGACGTCGGCCAGTTCCTCGCGTACCTGCTCGATCGTCACGAGCGCCGGAACGGCAGTTGCGCTCACGCGTTCCCGCCCTGAACCGAGAGGACCAGCAGGTCACCCGTCTTGATCTGGTAGCTCGCCAGCGTCCGGTCCGACTTGAGCTCCGTCTTGCCGAGGAACAGGGTGTACTTACTATCCTGCTCGACGAACTTGAACACCGAGCGCACGTCCGCGGTCACCGTCTCGATCTTCGTCGAGATCTCGTAGTCCGGGCGTTTCTTCGCCTCTTCCGGCTCTTTCATACTCCAGAGCCCACGCGGCGTCTGGACCTTGATCTGGACTGTAGGCTGACCGCCTGCGGCGGCTTTCTCTCCTGCTGCTCCGTTGCTCATCGGATTTGTACCCCTGGGCTGTATCCTGTAACGGCGTCGCATCATGCGCCGCCTCTACACCCAGATACGGACAAATTTTGCCCGATGTACAGCGCGTGCCGCCGGCGAGCGGCGCGATCAGTCGGAGGTGCTCTAGCTCAGCACCTCCATCCAGTACGGACAGGTCACGCGCATGCGGCAGCGGCGCTCGCACTGCCAGATTCTCACTTCCGTCGAGTAGTCACCGGCCGCGAGGGCGGCGTACCTCGCGGCCGCCTCTTTCGCCTCTTTCTCCATGCCGGCCGTGTTCCGATGCCAGACGAGCGGGTGGATCGAGCGGTCGGCGCCCGAGAACACGCGTGCCGAGGTACGAGGGTTGCTCTGCCAGACGAGAACGTACGGCATCCGCACGCTGCCGATCTTCGACCACACCAGCACCCCCTTGGCGTTCAGGTGCTCAACTCGCGACTCCGGACGAAAGCCGATCGCGACTTCCGATCCGTCCTGTTCCCTGAATCGCGCGACCAGATCGAGGCGTACGGGCGTGCCCGCCCCGTCGTCCGGCACCACCTCGAGCTCCGGATCGATGTACGACGTTCCCGCAGGCGGCCGAAACGCCGTTGCAAATCCCCGCACGATCGCCTGCGCCGCCGCGCGGTACATTGCAAAGTGCGGATGGCCCGAATATTTCTCTTCCGGGAACTGCTCCTGCAGCAGCGCGTCGGCGTCGGCCTCCGAGGCACTCCCCTTCTCGATCGCCAGCTTGGCCAAGGCGCGCAGAACTTTTCGAACGGCGCCGAAGAAGATCGGATACAATGCCAGCTCGGCCTCCGGGAATCGCAGCTCCAGCACGTCCTCGAGGTAAGTCTGTATCGCGCAGTTCCCGTCGTCGAGCACGCGGGGCCGAAAGGATTCCGGCGCGCCCGGTCCCCAAACCGGTCCGGCGTCCACATGCTCGTCGGTTCCCGCGCGTTTGTTCCACTGGTCCGTCTCGATGTTGTATGTGTCGCGCCAAAGCTCGAGCAGCGGCACGATCCGCTTCGGCCGCGATCGGTCACTGTCTGTCGCCTTAGCCGGATACGAGACGCGTACCGCGCGCTTGGCTCGCGTCACGCCGACGAAGAGCAACGCGTTCGCCTGCTCGACGTTTTCATTCGTTTCCGGACGGCACTCTGCC
>CAZPCC010000170.1:0-10180 GCA_964584905.1 uncultured Gemmatimonadaceae bacterium
TCCGCGGCCGAAGGCCTTCGACGTCCGCCTGACGCCAATGATCCTCCGCATCCAGCGCAACAGCGATGTCTGCGTCCGCTCGGCCGAATGCACGTTCACGTTGTAGTAACCGTAGGGCGGATCGACGATGACCGGAGCGAAGAGTGCCGCACTGTCGGCTTCGGAAAAGCCGGCGTTTCGGTCGGCGCTCCACTGCATCGGAGTGCGTACGCCGTTGCGATCGCCGAGATGCACGTTGTCTCCCATCCCGATCTCGTCGCCGTAGTAGATTATCGGCGTTCCCGGCATCGAGAGCAGTAGCGCGTTCATCAGCTCCACCTGCCGGCGTCCGCCATCGAGCAGTGGCGCGAGCCTGCGACGAATACCGACGTTGATGCGCATTCGCGGGTCGCGCGCGTATTCGCGATACATGTAGTCGCGCTCTTCATCGGTCACCATCTCGAGCGTCAGCTCGTCGTGATTGCGCAGGAAGATCGCCCACTGGCAGTCCTGCGGCACCGGCGGCGTCTGAGCGAGTATGTCGACGATCGCACTGCGATCTTCCCGCCGCAGCGCCATGTACATGCGCGGCATGAGAGGAAAGTGGAACGCCATGTGGCACTCCGTTCCTTCTCCGAAATACGGAATCACGTCAGGCGGCCACTGATTGGCCTCGGCCAGAAAAACGCGGCCGGAAAATTCCTCATCGAGCGAGCTGCGAAGCTGCTTGAGCACAACGTGGGTCTCGGGAAGATTCTCGCAGTTCGTTCCCTCCCGCTCGATCAGGTAGGGAATGGCATCGAGGCGCAGCCCATCGACGCCTCGATTGAGCCAGAAGCGCATGATGCCGGTAACGCCTGCGATCACCGCGGGATTGTCGAAATTCAGATCTGGCTGGTGACTGAAGAAGCGGTGCCAGAAGAACTGCTGGGCGACGGGGTCCCACGTCCAGTTGGATACCTCGGTATCGGTGAAGATGATCCGGGTTCCCTGATACTTGTTAGGATCATCGCTCCAGACGTAGAAATCCCGCTCCGGCGAGCCCTTGGGCGCACGGCGCGCCCGCTGAAACCACTCGTGCTGGTCGGAGGTGTGATTGATTACCAGCTCGGTAATGACACGAATGCCTCGCCGGTGCGCCTCCTCCATGAACTCGTCGAAGTCCTCGAGCGTTCCGTACTGCGGGTTGATCGCATTGTACTCGGCGATGTCGTAGCCGTCATCCTTGAGGGGGGACGGATAGAAAGGCAGCAGCCAGAGGCAATCCACGCCGAGTTGCTCGATGTAATCGAGCTTGGCAAGCAGTCCCGGAATATCCCCGTACCCGTCGCCGTTGCTGTCGCGAAAGCTCTTGATGTGCGTCTGATAGATTATGGCATCCTTGTACCATAGAGGTTCCTGAGGAGAGGGGAGATTGCTCGGTGATTTCACGGAGAGTAACGAGGGATGGAGGGATGGAGATAAGGAATTAGGAATCAGGAATTAGGAATCAGGGGCGGTCGCATCACGTCTGTGCGGCGAGTATGCGAGACTGCGCGGGCGAAGTGCACTGTAGCCTTCGTTCCCAGGCTCGTCCGATTTCACATTGCAATTTCAACTCCGAATTCCCATTTCCGTTTCCCTTGTCGCATCCTGATTCCTATTTCCTAATTCCTAATTCCTAATCTATTTCCTAACGATCCTCAGCACATGTCCCGGCTCGCTGGCGGGATCCAGTCTGACGTAATTCCGTGCGCCGTGCCACGTGTACCGCGCTCCGGTGAGCAGGTCTTCGACCACGTAGTGTTGATCGGCGCCGATGCCGACTTCGGCCAGCGGGACGGTGATGATCGTCTCCTGTGGCACGCGAGGGTCGGTGGTTACAGCGATGACGAGATCGTCAGTGGGCGATGTCTTGGCATAGACGAGCACATTGGGATTCTCCGATTCGCCGAATGTCAGATTGTCGTATAGTTGAAGCGCCTGGCTATTCCGGCGGATCGCGTTGAGACGACGGATGTCGGCGTCCAGGTTGGGCGTCGCGGAGTAGTCCCGGGGACGAAGCTCGTACTTTTCGCTGTGCAGATACTCCTCGCTACCCGGCTTCAACGGAACGTTTTCAAACAGCTCGAAGCCGCTGTAGACGCCGTATACAGGAGACAGCGTCGCCGCGAGGAGCAATCGAATACGGAATGCGTGGGGTCCGCCCGACACCAGATATTCATGCAGAATGTCGGGCGTATTGACGAACAGGTTGCCCCGGAAGTATTCGCGCATCGGCGTCTGCGTGAGCTCGGTCAGATACTCACTCAGCTCCTCAGCCGAGTTGCGCCACGTAAAGTAGGTATACGATTGGGTGAAGCCGAGTTTGGCGAGGTGCTTCATCCGCTTGGGGCGCGTGAACGCCTCGGCGAGAAATACCGTTTCCGGATGGCGGCTCTGTACGTCGGGGATGACCCATTCCCAGAACGCCATCGGCTTGGTGTGCGGATTGTCCACCCGGAACGTGCGTACGCCGTGTTCTATCCAGAAGAGAAAAATGTCGCGGCAGGCCGCCCATAACGATTTGCGGTCGTCGCACCAGAAGTCGAGCGGATAGATATCCTGGTATTTCTTCGGCGGATTCTCGGCGTATTTGAGCGTACCGTCGGGACGCACGAAGAACCAATCCGGATGATCCTTCAGCCAGGGATGGTCGGGAGAGCACTGCAAGGCATAGTCGAGGGCGACCTCCATGCCGAGCTCGCCGGCGCGCCTGACGAAGCGGTCGAAGTCATCGATTGTGCCCAGTTCCGGAGCTATCGCCGTGTGCCCGCCGGCAGGGCCACCGATCGCCCAGGGACTTCCGGGATCGGATGGTCCCGGCTGCAGTGTGTTGTTCTTTCCCTTGCGGCTGGAAGTCCCGATCGGATGCACCGGAGGGAGGTAGACGACATCGAATCCGAGAGCGGCCAACCGGTCGAGCGCCTCGGCCGCCGTCGCGAAGGTGCCATGCGTGTCGGGGTCGGGGCCGGTGGAGCGCGGAAAGAGCTCGTACCAGGCGGCGAATCGCGCGCGTTCACGATCCACCCACACACGCAGCTCGCGCGCATAACGCGCGGTGCTGCGTGGACGCAGGTGCTCCTCCATGAGCGCGAGGAGCCCCGGTGCCAGCGCTGCTCCCGCTCGCACCGTGGGATCGATGGATGCATCGGCAAGCTGCGCCGCTGTCTTGGTCAACGTGGTACGGGGCTCACCGAACTTCGCCGTCCGCGCCGCGCTGGTTACGTGCTGTGCACCCTCGAGCAGCTCCGAGCTCACGTCCTGTCCTGCCGTGATCTTCTTCTCCAACTCGCTTCGCCAGGTGCGAAATACGTCGGCCCAGGCCTCCACGGTATACGTCCACGTTCCGATCCGATCCAGCGTCAAGCTGCCGAGCCACCTATCGCGGTTGTAGTCGTGCGTCAGCGGAGCGGACCGCCATTCAGTGTCGTCAGGCCCGCGGTAGAGAACGCGTGCCGCAATCAAGTCATGCCCATCCTTGAATATGTCGGCACCGACCTGGATGACGTCGCCGATCACCCGCTTGACCGGATAACGGCCGCAGTCGAGCTCGGGTTGGACGCATTCTATTACGAGGTGTGGTTGATTATCCGCCGCGGCCGCCTTGGGTTTCGCGGCCTTCGTGGACTTCTTCGTAGTGGACTTCTTCGCAGGAGTCATTGATCCAGGAGCGAGAACGAATTGGGCGCCAAATCAGCGCCCGGGAAGTCTGCGACAGGCCGCAAGACACGCGCCGACCACGCGCACGCTGCACCACGCGAACCCTACCGGGATTGAAAATAGTGGGTTCCTCGCTCTCAGGTGGGTGAGAACCGGAACGGGTGCCTACCAGCGAAGGTATGCCATGGCGTGGTTGGAGCGATATCCTCCCGCCGTCGCCTTGGCATCGGTGTAGGTCAAGACTTCGCATTCTTACCGCAGAGGACCGCAGGAGGCTTGGCGGATGCGGCTCGCTCAATGCGCGAATACACAAAAGTAGTTCTCTCTTTCTCTCTGCAGTTCTCTGCGACCCTCTGCGTCCTCTGCGGTCAAATGCTGTTGACTTCACCTTCTCGAGCGTACGACTCCGGCGTTCCACTCGAGTCTAGGCGCGACTCCAGCCACCGCCCACACATTCGGGCCTTTGAGGCGAACTGAGACGGAGTAGCGGCCCAGGCGTCTATCGCGGTAGGGTGCTGCCCGGAATCGAGGTGAGAGTCGCAAATCTTCGCCGGAACCCCAAGCTGACGCATTGGAGCGTGCGGCTAACGCGGTGCGCCCTTGACGGGTGCATAATTTAGGTTATACTAAATTTTGTCTTGCCCGACACTAAACAAACGCTTAGAGGCGCCGAATCGGTGCCCGCAACTTTGAGATATGACAGAAGACGATAAGCGAGCATCGCAGGGCGGGATCTCTCGTAAAGGTGGGCTCAACAGGCGAGACGCCATTCGCGCGGGACTACTCGGTACGGCCGGGCTCGCCGCGGCGGGCAGCGCCCTTGCCGTGCAGCGCGTGGCTGGCGCGCAGTCCGTTCAACCGCAGAGCGCCACGCCACATCATCATGACATGATGGCGGTGGGCCAACTCCGGCCCGGCAGCTTCGATCCCGACGCCTATCTGGCGCACTTCGACTACGGGCGCCAGTCCACATTGCCGAGCGGACAGACCCTCCGAGAGTACACGCTCGAAGCAGTGGACCGCGAAATCGAGGTTGCGCCGGGGGTGTTTTACCCAGCGTGGACGTACAACGGGCAGGTTCCCGGACCCACCATTCGCTGCACGGAGGGCGATCGCGTACGGGTGAATTTCACCAACCGCGGCTCCCATGCACACAGCGTCCATTTCCACGGCATCCACGCGGCAAACATGGATGGCGCGTTCGAGATGGTCGGACCGGGACAGTCGTTCGTCTATGAGTTCGACGCCGAGCCGTTCGGACTCCACCTGTACCATTGCCACACCGTCCCGCTCAAGCGGCACCTGCACAAGGGATTGTACGGCACGTTCATCATCGATCCGAAGGCCGGTCGTCCTCCGGCGCGCGAGATGGTGATGATGATGAATGGCTTCGATACGAACTTCGATGGTGAGAACGAGATCTACGCGCTCAACACAGTCGCATTTCACTACCAGAAGCATCCGATCTCGATCGAGAAGAACGAGTTGGTGCGCATCTATCTCGTCAACATCACGGAGTTCGATCTAATCAACTCGTTCCACCTGCACGGCAATTTCTTTCGGCTGTACCGCACAGGCACAGACCTCGAGCGATTCGAGTTCACCGACAACGTCATGCTCTGCCAGGGCGAGCGCGCGGTGCTGGAGTTCGCGTACAAGCATGCGGGCCCATTCATGTTCCATGCGCACCAAAGCGAATTCGCCGAGTTGGGCTGGAGCGCGATATTCCAGGTGCGGGAGCCGCTCAATGCGTGAACAGACATTGCAACTCGATCCGCCTGGCGAGGTCGCACCCGTCGACATCTCGCCGGCCGCGGCCCCACATCGCGTTCCGCCCGCTGCGCCAGGCGGCGAGGCTGTGGGCGATTCCGGACGGGGCGGCCTACGCGGTTCGGGACTCTGGCTCAAGGGTTTGGCGCCGTTGGTACTGGTGGCACTACTCGTCGCCATTGTTCTGCGTATGGGTCCGGCGGGAATCTTCCAATCGGCGTTTCCGCCCGTCGAAGAGCTGACGATCGAGCGAGTGATGATTCCCGGGCCCGGAGAACTGCGAGTTTCGGTGGTGAATGGCGGTCCCGAACCGGTGACGGTGGCTCAGGTGGTCGTCGACGATGCGATCTGGACGCACGAAGTGTTAGGCTCGCGCACAATCGAGCGGCTCCAGCGACGGGTCATCCGGATACCCTATCCCTGGGTCGAGGGCGAACCGCACCACATCTCGCTGGTTACCAGCACCGGGCTCACCTTCGGCCATGATATTGCCGTTGCGACGCAATCGCCGACCGTTGGCCCCCGCTACCTGTGGTCGTTCGCGCTGCTCGGCATCTACGTGGGCGTGATTCCCGTCTTTCTCGGCTTGCTCTGGCTGCCGTTCCTGCGCGGAATCGGCCAGCGGTGGCTCGACTTTTTCCTGAGCCTGACGATGGGCCTGCTGCTCTTTCTCGGCGTAGATGCGCTGGTGGAATCGACGGAGACCGCGACACTGGTGCCGGGCGCCTTTCAGGGAGGGGCATTGGTGTTGATGGGACTCCTTGGCACTCCGCTGCTGCTGGCGGCGCTCGGACGCTGGCGGGCGAGCGGTAACGCCGTCCGCACACCTTTGTACGTGGCATCGCTCATTGCCGTCGGCATTGGACTTCACAACCTCGGCGAAGGGCTGGTTATCGGCACCGCGTATTCGACCGGTGAGATCGCGCTCGGAACCTTCCTCGTCATCGGATTTCTCCTTCATAACACGACGGAGGGACTCGGCATCGTGGCCCCGCTGGCGGCGACCACGCCGCGGCTGCGCCATCTGGTGCTCCTCGGAGCGGTGGCCGGCGTACCGACCATTGCGGGGACGTGGATCGGCGGCTTCAGCTACTCGCCGGTTCTGACGACACTGTTCTTCGCCATCGGTGCCGGAGCCATCGCGCAGGTTCTGTGGGAGCTGTGGAAGCTGTTTGCCCGGCGCCCGGAAGGGGGCCTTACGCGACCGCTCAACGCCGCCGGGCTGATCGCCGGGATGGCAATAATGTATGTTACCGGCTTGTTCGTAGCCGCCTGACGTCGACTATCCGACCGACTACTTCATGTCTATTCCGTTTCGGATACGCGCACGGCATGCCGCCATCGTCATGTGCCTGGCTACCGTCGCTCCAGCACCTTCAGCGGCGCAGAGCACCGACAGCAAGCCGATCATGGACAACTCGTTCCTGATCGAGGAGGCGTACAATCAGGAGTCCGGAGTGGTTCAGCACATAACCACATTCGCCCATAACGATAACCTCGACGCATGGTCCGCATCGTTCACGCAGGAATGGCCGGTCGGCTCGCAGCGGAACCAGCTGAGTTTCACGCTCCCGTACACGCGCGACAGTGGCTCCGGCGGGATCGGGGATATTGCGGTGCACTACCGCCGGCAGCTGCGGGAGGTTCATCCACAGCTGGCCATCTCGCCGCGGCTCTCCTTGCTGCTCCCAACCGGCAACCGTGAAGATGGTTTTGGGAAGGGCGGTGCGGGCGTCGAGGTTGCGTTGCCGGTAAGCTACATCCTGAATGAGCGATTTTTCGGGCATACCAACGGCGGCCTGACGCTCACTCCCACCGCGAAGGCGGCCGACGGCAGTGAAACCGCGATCTTCGAGACCTTCATTGGACAGAGCCTGGTCTGGCTTGCGCACCCGCGGCTCAACGTTCTGCTGGAGCTCGCCTGGGCAGCCGAGGAGACGCCGTTGTCAAGTGGCGGGGTGGCGCGTGCCGAGAACTTTTTCTTCTCTCCCGGAGTGCGCGGCGCGATCAACTTGTCGTCAGGCATGCAGATCGTCCCCGGTATCGCCGTACCGATCGGCGTTGGACCGAGCCGCGGCGACCGCGCGGTATTCGTGTACCTGAGCGTGGAGCACGCATTCAGGCGGTGACTCGCCGCGTGAGCTCGAAGCGCAACGCCTCTCCTCAGGCATGCCGTTAGATTGAGGGGAACCGCCCTGCTCGCCGGGGGTTCACCGCAACGATGCTCATCCCCTCGCTCGACACGATCGCGCTCGACCAGCCTCTCGTCGCCCTGCCGCTCGTTTTTCTCGGCGGGGTACTGACGAGTCTCACGCCGTGCATCTATCCGATGATCCCGATCACGGCGGCGATAGTGGGAGGGCAGACGATAGGAGGGGAGCGCCGGCCGAAGCGGATGGTGGCGGCGCTGTCGCTGAGTTATGCCATTGGGCTGGCTGCGGTGTATGCAACGCTGGGGTTGATCGCCGGGCTCACCGGCACGCTGTTCGGATCGATCAGCTCCAACCCGTGGGCGTACTTCACGATGGCGAACCTGCTGATGATCGCGGCGCTGGCGATGTTCGATGTGATCCCGGTTCGCCTCCCCGCATCGTGGACGCAGCGGGCGGCTACCGCGGGATCGGGGGGCCGGGTGGCGGGAACCTTTGCGATGGGCGCTGCGTCGGGGCTGGTCGCCGCGCCGTGCTCCGCACCGGTGATGATCGGCGTTCTGGCATGGGTATCGGCCACCCAGAGCGCCGCGTTAGGTTTTTTGTATCTGTTCGTGTTCTCGATCGGCATGACGACGCTTCTCATAGTCATCGGCCTTTCCGCGGGAGCAATATCTTCGCTCCCGCGCAGCGGGGCGTGGATGAAGTGGGTCAAGCGCGTGTTCGGTGTCGTGATGCTCGGTATGGCCGAGTACTATTTCATCAAGATGGGGCAGGTATGGTTCTGAATATGCGACGGTGGATGCAGCTGGCGGCGACGGCGTTCCTGGTGGCACTCCTGCCAGGCTCACCGGAGACCGTTCATGCTCAGCTGGAGGTTGGTACCAAGGCGCCCGCTGCAGTCGTTTCGACGCTGGACGGTGCAGCCATCGATCTCTCCTCGTTCATCGGCGACAAACCGGTATTGCTGGAGTTCTGGGCCACATGGTGCCCGCAGTGCAAGGCGCTCGAGCCGAAGCTGGCCGCCGCGGCCCGAAAGTACGGCGACAGGGTGCGGTTCGTCGCCGTCGCCGTTTCGATCAACCAGTCTCCAGCGCGAGTGAAGGCGTACGCCGAACGGCACGAGATACCGATGACTTTCGTCTTCGACACGAAGGGAAACGCCACCGGCGCGTACGATGTGCTGGCGACGTCGACCATCCTGGTGATCGACTCCAAGGGTACGATCGTCTACACCGGCTCGGGCGGTGACCAGGACATCGAGGCGGCGCTCGGCAAGGCGTTCTAGCACGTGAGCGACACCGGCGACCGGCGAAATCGGTTCGCCATCATCGGCGCCGGACCGTCCGGGCTGGCGGTTGCTCGCGCCTTCAAGCACGCTGGTGTCCCATTCGACGTGCTGGAGCGGCATGACGGCATTGGCGGGATCTGGGATTTCTCCAATCCCCGCACGCCGATGTACGACACCGCGCATTTCATTTCCTCGCGCACGCTCTCGGCGTTCGACGGATATCCGATGCCGGCGCACTACCCCGACTATCCATCGTGGCGCGAGATCCTGGCCTACGTACGCGGGTTCGCCGAGGCATACGGGTTGGCCGAGCACGTAGAGACAGGGGTTCACGTCACGCGAGCCGCGCCAGACGATGGTGACGGCTGGCGGGTGGAGTTGGCGACGGGAGAGGTCCGGCGTTATGGAGGCGTCGTCGCGGCGGTCGGCCACGACTGGCTACCCAACGATACGGTGTACCCCGGCCACTTCACCGGCGAATCCTATCACTCGCTGAATTACCGGCTGCCGAGCGAGTTTTCGGGCAAGCGGGTCCTCATCGTAGGGGGCGGAAACTCCGGCTGCGACATTGCATCAGACGCGGCAACTCATGCGAAGCGGGCGTTCATCAGCCTGCGCCGCGGATACCACTTTCTGCCGAAGCACCTCTTCGGCAAACCGACCGACGTATTCTTTCGCAGCGGACCTCAGCCGCACGCCCGGATCGCACAGCCGATTCTGTCGCTGCTGCTTCGGCTCGTGGTCGGAGATCTGACCAGGTACGGGCTGAAAGCGCCAGACCACAAGCCGCTCGAGTCGCACCCGATCGTGAACTCGCAGCTGCTGCACCATCTGGCACACGGAAACATCACCGCCAAGGTGGATGTAGCCTCGCTGGAGGGGCGCGAGGTCCGGTTCGTGGACGGATCGACCGAGGAAGTGGACCTCATCATCTACGCGACAGGCTACCGCCGCGAGATCCCCTTCCTGGCTGAAACGTTAGGAACGGCCGGCTCATCGCCCGGACTCTGGGCGCACGCCTTGGTGCCCGGACATCCGACGCTGTTCGTCGCCGGCCACTTCGATTCCGACGGTGGGGCCTATCCGCTGTTCTGCAAGCAGGCGGAGCTTTTCGCCGCGTTGGCGCGCAACCCTTCGGCGCGCGACCGCCTTGCGGAACGCATGCGAACTTCTCCCCCCGATCTCACGGGCGGAATTCGCCACATCGATTCGGCGCGCCACGATATCCACGTCAATACGGAAGCCTATGGCAAGTTCTTGAGGCGGCTCGTGCGGGAGGTGCATAGGAGCGGGAATGGGGAATCGGGAA
>CAZPCC010000171.1:0-11841 GCA_964584905.1 uncultured Gemmatimonadaceae bacterium
GTATTCGGTGTGTGGCCGGCACAGCGAGCTGCGGGGATGAATCCGATTTCGGCGTTGAGATATGAGTAGAGGGGCTAGGGGCTAGGGGCTAGGGGTCAGGGGCTTAGGGGTCAGGGGCTAGGGGTCAGGGGCTAGGGGTCAGGGGCTAGGGGTCAGGGGCCTTCTGGGTGCGCGTCTTGAGTGCTGCTCCCTTGGAACGTTGAAGTGCACGGAGTAGAGCCCCCAGCATTCTCCCCACTTCGCTCGATGTTTCGAGGAGCGGCGCTGTGATCCCGGCCGTACTGAATTCGAGGTCGAGGCTGAGGAGTAAGAGTGTCTCCACTTCGTAGAGTGAACCACGAGCTATCGAGAGGTGGTGGACGTACTCTCCGCGGTGGACGCGGCCGTGCCCCTCAGCGATATTGGCCGGCACCGACACGGCCGCGCGCCTGATCTGAGCGCTCATGCCGAAGCGCTCATCGTTCGGGAGTGTTCGACTCAGGTCATATACGCCGCAAACGAGTGCCATGGCTCGCTGCCACACGACCAGGTCTCGATACGACCGGATTCCTTGTGATGATGACATGGACTTCAAACTGCGACGACATCGCCGACACCCAACATCATTCCGTTGCATGAATAGCTAGACGATTGCGACACGCTGAACGACAGTGCCCGATCCAACTCGAATGGATCACCCTCATCCCTGGCCCCTAGCCCCTAATCCCTCCCCCGATGTCCACAAGACGTGACTTTCTTCACACGACAAGCGCCGCAATTGCCGCAGCGGCTCTCGCCCGGGGGATCACCGCCCAGCCCTCGCCCCTCCTCCCTCCGGACACTCCCGCCAACATCAAGGAGCTCCTGATGGAGGCGCTGCAGGCCGCGCGGGATGCGGGGGCCTCGTACGCGGACGCGCGAATTGGGCAGTACCGCCGGCAGTTCGTCAGCACGCGCGAACGCCAGGTAACCGGTGTCAGCGATTCGGAGTCGCTTGGAATAGGCGTACGAGCGATTGTCGATGGCGCATGGGGGTTTGCGGCGTCCTCGACGCTCACGAGGGAGGGTGTACAGAGCGTCGCGCGTGACGCCGCACGCATTGCCAAGGCCGCGCGAGCGGTGCAGAAGCGTCCGGTAGAGCTGGCGCCGGTGCGACCAGTTGTCGGGACGTGGAGTACCCCGGGAGTGGTCGATCCGCTCGAGGTGCCTATCGAGGAGAAGGTCGCGCTGCTGTTCGCCGCCAACGAGGCCGCGCTGAAGGTACCCGGGATTCGTTTCGTCAACTCCGGGATGGCCCTGCTGCGCGAGGAGAAGCATCTCGCTACCACAGACGGGACGCTCACTTCGCAGACGATCGTGCGGGTTGGTCCACAGTTCACCGCGACGGCGATCGCCAGCGGCGATTTCCAGAGCTACACCCACGAGATCGCGCCGCGCGGTCAGGGCTGGGAATACATAACGGGGCTCAACATGGCGGAGAACGCCGAACAGTGGGCGTCGTTCGCCGTCGAAAAGCTGAGTGCCAGGTCGGTCGAGGTCGGAAGATACGATCTGATTCTCGACCCGACCAACCTCTGGCTCACCATGCACGAGTCGATCGGCCATCCCACCGAGCTCGATCGCGCCATGGGGTACGAGGCGAACTACGCAGGTACGAGCTTCGTGGCGCCGCCGGAAGCGATGATCGGAAAGCTCAAGTACGGTCCCGAGTTCATGACCGTTCAGGCGGACCGCACCCAGGAACACTCGCTCTCCCGCGTTGCCTGGGACGACGAAGGTGTTCCCGCCGAATCGTGGAACCTCATCGAGAACGGCGTTTTCCGGGACTATCAGACCACACGGGAGCAGGCGTCGTGGATCGCCAGCCTGACCGGGGTCAACCGGTCGCACGGATGTTCGTTTGCGGACTCGTGGTCGAGCGTCCAGTTTCAGCGCATGCCTAACATATCGTTGCTGCCTGGTGAGGCCAATGTCTCGCTCGACGACATCGTCGCCGACACCCAGCGCGGCGTTCTCGTCAAGAACCGTGGATCATGGTCGATCGACCAGCAGCGGTACAACTTCCAGTTCTCCGGCCAGCTGGCATACGAGATCAAGGACGGCAAGATCGCCGGCATGCTGAGGGATGTAGCCTATCAATCCACCTCATCGGCATTCTGGAATTCGATGGACATGATAGGCGGTCGTGACAGCTACTGGCTCGGCGGATCCTTCGGCGACGGCAAGGGCGAGCCCGGGCAGTCCAACTCGGTCAGCCACGGATGCCCGCCGGCGCGGTTCCGCAATGTGAACATCGTGAATACGGGGAGGAGCTAGGTCGGCAATCGGGAATGGGGAGTCGGGAATCGGCCTTGCCGACCTGACGCCCCACCCGCATCCCCCGTCCCCACCGATTCCCGATTCCCGATTCCCGATTCCCAATCCTCCCATGCCACTGCTCACTCGCGACGAAGCAAAGGCCATCGCCGACCGTGCCCTCGCGGCCAGTAAAGCCGACGCGGTCAGGGTCGTCATTTCCTCGTCATGGAGCGGCAACACCCGCTTCTCCGGGAACGAGATCACCACGTCGGGCGGCGTCAACGATACGGCCGTCAACGTCACCAGCACCATCGGAAAGCGTCAGGCATCGGCCACCACCAACCTGCTCGACGTGGCCGGTCTTGCGCGCGCCGTCGAGCAGTCCGAGCGTCTTGCCAGGCTTTCACCGGAGGATCCCGAGCTGATGCCCGAGCTCGGAGCCCAGACCTACGCCGAAGTCGCCGGATTCAGTGCTTCCACCGCCGACCTCGATGCCGAGAAGCGCGCGGCAGCCGTGAAATCGGTATTCGACAGCGTTCGCGCTACACCTGCAGCGCCAGGATTGCCGTCAGCTGACCTGTTCGTCGCCGGCTTTCTCGAAGCAAGCGCCGGCGCACAGGCTATCGCGACTTCCGAGGGCCTGTTCGCATACCACCGAGCTTCGGATGCGTCGTTGTCGACGACGGTGCGTACGCCGGATGGCACGGGATCGGGTTATTTCTCGCGCGGTGCCCGCAACTGGGCCGACGTAAACGCCGCGGACATCGGCGCTCGCGCGGCTCGTAAGGCAGTGGCGTCCCGCAATCCGCAGGCGATCGAGCCGGGGATGTATACCGTGGTGCTCGAGCCGCAGGCGGTTTCCGACCTGATCCCGACGCTTCGCGGTTCATTCAATGCCCGATCGGCGGACGAGGGACGCTCGCCGTTCTCGAAGACCGGCGGCGCCACCAAGGTGGGTGAGAAGATCGCCGACGAGCGTGTGACCATTTTTTCCGATCCGACGGACGCCGAGCTTCTGTCGCAGCCCTTCGATGGCGAGGGAATGCCGGTCAAGCGAACCGTGTGGATCGCAAACGGCGTGCTTCAGAACCTCGCATACTCCCGGTTCTGGGCTCAACAGAAGGGAGCGCAGGCGGCGGGGTTCGGCGGCGGCCTGAAGATGACTGGTGGTACGCAGAGCGTCGACGAACTGGTGGCCGGTACCGAACGTGGCGTGCTCGTCACCCGATTCTGGTACATTCGCTTTCTGGACCAGCGGACTGTTATGCTCACCGGCCTCACCCGCGACGGCACTTTCCTGATCGAGAATGGCCAGGTCACGCGCCCGCTGAAGAACTTCCGCTTCAACGACAGCCCCCTGCTCATGCTCAACCGGATCGACGAGCTCGGGCGGTCGGAGCGGGTGGCGTCCGGTCTCGTCATGCCGAGCCTTCGCGTGCGCGACCTTAATTTCTCGTCGTTGTCGGACGCGGTATGAGGGTCGGGGGTCGCGGGTCGCGGGTCGAGGTTGGGAATCGGAAAAGCGAAGGGGCGCCGTTGGCGCCCCTTCGGTCATGCACTGACACCGCCTAGCTCCGCGCGCCCCCCGACCCCCGACCCCCAACCCCCGACCCCCGAAACTGCGCCTCTTCCGTGCTCCCCGACAACGCGCCCGTCGCCGTGTCGCCGCCGGTGATCGTCATCAACACGTCATCGAAGTAGCCGGTCCCGGCCTCACGCTGGTGTTTCGTGGCCGTGTAGCCATCGGCCTCGCGCGCGAACTCCTCGCGTTGCACCTTTACGTACGCGGGCATGCCTTCGGTTCGATAGGCGTGAGCCAGTTCGAATGTGCGAAGGTTGATCAGGTGCCACCCGGCCAGCGTGATGAACTGGAACGCGTAGCCCATCGCGCCTAACTCGCGCTGGAACCGCTCGGTCGTAGCCGCATCGACGTGCCGATCCCAGTTGAAGGACGGCGAGCAGTTGTATGCCATCATTTTCCCCGGATACCTTGCGTGTATCGCCTCGGCGAACTCCCGGGCCTCGGCCAGGTCCGGTTTCGAGGTTTCGAACCAGAGCAGATCCGCGTGCGGCGCGTACGCCAGCGCGCGAGCCACTGCCGCCTTCATCCCGCCGCTCACTCTGAAGTACCCCTCCGATGTCCGCTCCCCGGTGCAGAACTCCGCGTCGCGCGGATCAACATCGCTGGTGAGCAGAGCCGCGGAGTCGGCGTCGGTGCGGGCGATCAGCACCGTCGGCACGTCGAGCACGTCGCTGGCGAGCCGGGCAGCCGTCAGCACCCTGATGAAGTGCGCCGTCGGGACCAGCACCTTGCCGCCGAGGTGTCCGCACTTCTTCTCCGCCGCCAGCTGGTCCTCGTAGTGCACACCGGCCGCACCGGCTTCGAGCATCGACTTCATCAGCTCGAAGGCGTGCAGCGGCCCACCGAATCCGGCTTCCGCATCGGCGACGATCGGCACCAGCCAGTCGCACGAAGGATCTCCCTCGACCGATTCGATCTGATCCGCGCGAAGCAAGGCGTTGTTGAGTCGCCTGACGAGCGCCGGCACGCTGTTGCTCGGATAGAGGCTCTGATCGGGATAAGTGTGCGCCGCGAGATTGCCGTCGGCGGCCACCTGCCACCCGCTCAGGTAGATCGCCTGCAGCCCGGCGCGCACCATCTGCACCGCCTGCGCGCCGGTCAGGGCACCAAATGTGTGCACATAGTCCCCGGCGGTGAGCTGGCGCCACAGCCGCTCGGCGCCGCGGCGAGCCAGCGTGTGCTCGATGTGCACGGACCCGCGCAGTCGCAGCACGTCGGCGGCGCCATAGCTCCGCGTAATACCCTGCCAACGCGGATCCTCGCGCCACCTTTTCTCCAGAAGCTGGACTTCGTTCCTTCGACCATTCTGCGACATGCGTCGTTCCTCTATCACGTGAGATAATCGTAGCCAGGCAGCGTCAGGAAGTCGGTGAAGTCATCGTCCTCCACCAGTCCATCCAGCAAGCGAGCCGCGTCGGAATAACGGTGGTCCGCGTCGGAGTACTTCTCCAACGCGGTCAGCTCCGCATTGCGGACGGACCTGTACAGCTCCAGCGACATGCGCGTCGAGTCGGCGAGCTTCACGGCGTGCTTTCGCCATTGCCACAGTTGCGCGCGCGAGATTTCCGCAGTCGCGGCATCTTCCATCAGGTTGTTGATCGCTACCGCACCCGTACCGCGCAGCCACCCCTCCAGGTACTGAAGCGCCACCCGCACGTTCGTCTGCACCCCCGCCATCGTCACCTGGCCGCCGGGCACGCGAAGATCGAGCAGTTCGCTGCCTTCGACGGTCACATCCTCGCGCACCACGTTTTTCTGGTTTGGGCGGATACCGAGGATACGATCGAACACCTCCTGGGCAACCGGAACCAGGTCCGGATGCGCCACCCACGTCCCATCGAACCCCTGCAGGGCCTCGCGCTCCTTGTCCTCCCGGACCTTCACCAGCGCGCGCTCCGTCACCTCGGCGTCGCGGCGATTGGGAATGAACGCCGCCATGCCGCCAATGGCATGCGCACCGCGACGGTGGCAGGTCTGCGCCAGCAGCTGTGAATAGGCCGCCATGAACGGCACCGACATGGTGACCTGCGAGCGATCGGGGAGCACGAAAGCCGGATCGTGACGGAACTTCTTGATCGCGCTGAAGATGTAGTCCCAGCGGCCGGCGTTGAGTCCGGCTGCGTGCTCACGCAGCTCGAAGAGGATCTCCTCCATCTCGAAGGCTGCGAAAATCGTCTCGATGAGAACCGTGGCTCGGATGGTGCCACGTGGCAGTCCTAACGTTTCCTGCGCCATGACGAATACGTCGTTCCACAACCGCGCCTCACGATGCCCCTCGAGCTTGGCCAGATAGAAATACGGGCCGCTGCCACGCCGCACGAGCTCGGCCGCGTTATGAAAGAAGTACAGGCCGAAGTCGACCAGGCTGCCGCTCATCGGTCGGCCATCGATCAGCAGGTGCCGCTCAGGCAAGTGCCACCCCCGCGGCCTTACCACCAGCGTGGCGATCGTATCGCCGAGCGTGTACTGCTTGCCTTCCGTGCTGGTGAAGGAGAGCGACAGGCGCGCCGCATCCATCAGGTTCGCCTGTCCCTCGACGATGTTCGCCCACGTAGGTGAGAGTGAGTCCTCCAGATCGGCCATGAACACCCTGGCGCCGGAGTTGAGCGCGTTGATCATCATCTTCCGCTCGGCCGGCCCGGTGATCTCCACCCGGCGGTCGTTCAGATCCGGCGGGGCCGGGGCCACCTGCCAGTCGCCCTGCCGCACGTCCGCGGTCTCCTCGAGAAAGCCGGGCCGTGTCCCGGCTGCGATCTCCGCCTGACGAGCATCGCGCGCAGCGAGCAGTTCACGCCGGCGCCCGCCGAACTCGTGCTCGAGCATCGACAGGAATCCCAGCGCGTCCGGCGTCAGCACGCGATCCGCTGCCTCGGACGGCAGGCTCGACCGATCCACCACCACGGAGCCCTGTTCGGTCATCGTCTCTCCATGAAATACGGCGCGCCGCGGAGCGAATCGCACGGCGCGTACTGGTGGTCAGCTGCCTCGGCTGCCTCGGCTGCCTCGCTAACTAACTCCACCGCAGCTCCCACTCGCAGAAGGCGTCACCATCGATGACGCAGCGCACGTGCCGTGCCTCCGAATCATTCCCGCCGGTCACCGCGACGGCTTTCGCCAACCCGCCACTCTGGCGCCTGCAGAACAACCGGTGCGGCGCATCGAAACCCACGAGGCGCAGCACCGCGCGCCCCGCTTCCTGCTCAACGACGGTCATGTCGCCCGGATGGTAATAGAGCCGGAACAGCGAGACCCCCTGGGTAAGGAATTCCAGCGGCGACGCCTTCCGCAGGATTCCACCGTAGAGTTGCATGCCAAGCGACTCGATGGAGTGAGCGCCCGCCCGCTCGGCCCATCCGGGATCGGTCTCGCCGAGAATTGCGTCGGTTGCCTCCCACAGCGCCACCATCTCGGGGAACGGTACCTCTTCGGTGGGCTCCGCCGCCCGGAGCCGGCCGGCAAGCTCCGGCGGGAGCGCGGCGAATACCTTATCGACCAGCGCCGATCCGCCGTCCTGTCGTATGAAATCCACCGTCGTCCGTACCGCCGAGCCCTTTGCGAACTTCACTCGGCCTCGCCGGCAGCCACCCGGGCCAGCGCGCGCCGGTCCGGCTTGCCCGATCCGAGCCTGGGCAGCTCGCCGAGCACGGTCACCCGCTTGGGCACCTTGTAGCTCGCCAACCGCGCGCGGGCAGCGGCGATGATCGCTTTTTCGTCCAGTGGCTCACCGTTTCGCGGCACGACGAAGGCATGTCCCACCTCACCCCAGCGTTCGTCAGGCACGCCGACGACGATGCATTCCGCTACCTCCGGCAAGTCGGACAGCGCCGCTTCGACCTCGGCCGGCACCACGTTCTCCCCACCGGAGATATACATCTCCTTCAACCGACCGCAAATTCGCATCGCACCATCGCCATCCCGGCTTGCAAGGTCCCCGGTACGCAGCCAGCCATCGGGAGTCACCGCCTCCGCCGTTTGCTCCGGCGCGTCCAGATACCCGCCGAACATCTGCGGACCGCGAAGCCACAGCTCCCCTGGCTCTCCCTCGCGAGCCTCCGTACCGTCGGACCGCACGAGGCGCGCGTCGAGATACGGGGACGGCCAGCCCACGAACCCCGGTTTCTCGTCCGCCGCTTCCTGCGAAATCGAAAAGCAGTTGGGACCGCATTCGGTCAGGCCGTATCCCTCCCGCATGGCGTAGCCCGCCTGTCGAGCGGCGTCGGCCAGTGGGCGCGGGCATGGCGCCCCGCCGGAGATCAGGAATCGCAGCGATGGGAGCGGCTCACCCCACCGCGCACTTTCGCGGAGCATGACGAGTTGAGTGGGTACGACCATGGCGGCTGTACACCGCTCTTCTTCCAATCCGGCGAGAAATTCGTCTGGAGCGAACCGCTCGAACAGTACCACCGTGCCGCCGCGTTCCAGTAGCGGGGTGGCGAAGACGTTCCAGCCCCCGGTGTGAAAGCATGGAGTGGCGACCGGCGCTATGTCCTCAGGACCGAGCTGCCACCCGGTAGTGGTCGCTACTGCGTTGAAGAACAGTTGCCTGTGCGGAAGCACCGCTCCCTTCGGGTTGCCCGTACTTCCGGAAGTATAGAGTACCAGCAACGCGTCGTCAGGCGACGATACGCCCATCGCTACACCGGCGATCGGACCCGCGGCGGGAGGGTGGTCGAGGTCGGCCCAGGCCGGCGCGACACCTGCTATCGCGCACGCCCCTTCAGCCGTTTCACGCAGTGCGCCTTCGGTGAACAGCGCACGGGGCCGCGCGTTCGCCAGCATTGGCGCGAGTTCCCTGGACGTCAGACGCCAGTTGAGCGGAACGAGCACCGCGCCAAGCCGGCTGCACGCGAACAGCAGCGCGAACAACTCCGCCCGCGTGCCGGACAGCACCGCCACCCGGTCGCCCTGGGTCACCGCCATGCCATGCAGCACCGCCGCCCAGCGCCGGGTCAACGCGTCCAGCTCCGCGTAGCTGATCCGCCTATCGCGCGACCGGTCGACGATTGCAGTCCGCGCCGGCGCCAATCGCGCCCAGAATGGAAGCGGGTCGAAACGGTCCGGACAACGCGGCAAGGCGTTCATTGTGCCTGACGAGTGCGCTCGAGAAAGAAGCGCACCATTGCCGCGGTAACGTCGGGTCCCGAGGGATCGGTGAACGTGCCTTCGGCCGACCCACCCGACCACGCGTGGCCCACGCCTTCGAGCGACCACCACTCCACCATGACATGGCCGTCACGGGTGAACGCGCGAACCGTGGCACCGACAGCGCCGGATTTTTCGGCTTCACCGGTAGCCGACAAAGCAGCCGCCCACTGGCGCGCCAGCAGCTCGCCATTCCGATGGATCAGTATCGAATCACCTTCCCCATGAGCGATGAATGCGGGCGCGCGTGCGCCGATCTGCGGGAGCTCGTTCAGCTCGCCTGGTCCCATTCGCATGATGTCCAGCGCCTGTACAACGGACGTTGCTGCTCCTACCGGAACACCCGAGTGCACTCCGAGCGCCGCGAACAGCTCCGGATACTCCGCGGCAACGATAGCCGCCATCGCGCCGCCGGCGGAGATTCCCGCGATGTAGACCTTCCCGGAGTCGACCTGGTACCGGTCCATTACTGCACGCGTGATTCCAGCAATCAGAGACGGTTCTCCGCGATCCCGCGACTGGTGAGCCGGGTCGTACCAGGTCCAGCATGTACGCGGGTGGGCACTGGCCGGTTGCTCCGCGTACACGATCAACAGGCCTTCCCGATCGGCCGTTTCGTTCAGCCGGGTTCCCCGCGCTATGTCTGCCGCATCCTGGGTGCATCCGTGCAGCATGATGATGAGCGGATGAGACTTCTTCTCATCATATGTGTCAGGCACGTACACGTCATAACGTCGAGCACCGAATTCGTTCGAGAAAGTATCGGTGACGGTTCGTCCGGTGGCGCCGCCGCCGGCGATCATTGCGGCGGTGAGCAGGGTGAGCGACAGAAACATGTATCCTCCGCGCGCGCGGTGCGGCGGGCCCGGATGCCTGACTGGCATCCGGACCCGTCTGTTTGCCTATCGATGATATCGCACACCGAGAAATACGATCGTGCCGATCTCCGGCATGTTGACCATCTCGTGGTGCTTTTCCCCGAAGCTGCATGAGTTCGTGCTCTCGGTCCCTTCGACCTTGCTCCGGCAGCCGAACAGGTTGGTAACCGCCAGTTTGACGGTTGCGGAGCCGGACTCCCCGATCGGAGGCAGCCGGTAGCCCACATGCGCATCCACTGTATTGAACGTCGGAATGCGTCCCAGGTTGATCCCGGACTGGAAGTCGTAACCCGTAACGTGCCGGGCAGTGAAACCGCCGAACAGCGATCCGACGATTCGGTCGAATTCGGCCCCAACCGCCCACTTGACCGGCGTCGAGTTGAGCGCCGTCGCCTCCCGATCGGTGGCTGTCTCCTCCACGCTGTTCAACGTAATCCACGACATCGTGCCGCTCAGGGTAACGGTGGGCGTGACCAGAAAGCGCGTTCCGATATCGGTTCCGTAGATCGTGGCATCACCCAGGTTGCGATAGGTGAGCACGATCTGGGGCGTACCGTTCGCTGTGATCTCCTGACCGGTGTGATCGAACGCGTACGTCCTGCTGCCTGGGGCATACGGATTGGCAATCGTCTTGAGTGAACCGAGGAAGTTCTTATAGTCCGAGTGATACGCCGTCGCATCGATGTAGAAACGCGAGCCTAGCACACCCTTGTAGCCCAATTCCCACGTCACGTTCTCTTCGGGAACCAGCGGCGCAATGGATAGCAGCGTGGCGCCCAGGCTGTCCCGCACCGTGAAGCCATTCCGGTTTCCGAACACGCCGACAGCCGGTACAAAGTTGGGAATGAAGAAGTTGGTCTGCAGCGTGCTGGGCGACTTGAATGCGCGGTTGTAGGTCACACGCAGCGCTTGCTCCTCGGCCGGCTTGAAGATGAGGCCGGCCTTCGGGCTGAACTGGGCATCGTAGTTTTCGTGATTGTCATAACGCCCCGCCAGCAACACCGACAGCTGCGTGCCGATCGGCGTTTCCGACTGTCCGTAGAACCCGAACTGGCGAATCGTCAGATCCTCACCGGTTTCGCGGTCGGTCAGCCATTCCCGATCGCTGCTCACCCGATCGAACCGGTATTGTCCTCCCCACACCACTCGCGTACCGCGCAGCGCGCCGACGATGAAGTTGTTCTGCAGCTCCGCGGCGTACAGCTGGCCATCGCTCGGCCAATCCGACATGAGACGTACTGCCTCGACGCTGCTGTCCGGATTGGCGAACCTGTTGGTGGTGAATCGGTTGATCGCGTACGAATCGCCTGCCGTGGAGTGCGTGCGGTACACGTTGGCGTACCATCCCGGCGCCGACCACTTGAGCTGCTGATGATCGTATCCCCAATCCACCAGCTGATTGCGTCCGACGTTGGTCTGGCCGACGCCGTTCGACACGCTCATGCCCGCGTTGAGCTCGAAGCGCTGATCTCCGGCGTAGTACACCAGCGCGCCCGTCCCACGCTTCACGTCGCTGTCCCAATCGATTCCGATCTCGTCGAGCAAGGTCGTGCCCGATGCGTATTGCAGGAAGTTCTCGAAGTCGTGCGCCGACTGGTACTCCGCAGCCACCTTGTAGCCGAGCCGTCCCACGACGCCTGCGTGCCTGCCCTGGATGTCCTTGTACTCGCGGCTGCCGCCAGTGACCTCCATCGTCGTTCCCGGATATTCCATCGGATCTTTCGTCGTCAGGGTGATCACACCGTTCGACGCATCCGCACCGTACAGGGCGGCACCCGGTCCGACCAGCACCTCTATCCCCGCCAGGTCCACTTTTGGAATAGCGGTGAACTGACCCACCGGCAGACCGTTCTCGGGCAGCACCGCGATCCGGCCATCCTCCATCATCAGCATGCGGTTGTTGAACGATGAGTTGAAGCCGCGAGCGTTGACGGCGGCGGTGGTCACCCCCACCTGCACGAA
>CAZPCC010000172.1:0-3503 GCA_964584905.1 uncultured Gemmatimonadaceae bacterium
GACCAAAGCCGTAATGCCGGTCGACCTGTTCGGGCAGATGGCTCCCATCGAGCGCTATGCCGCGCTGCTCCCCGACATGCCGCTCATCGAGGATGCCGCGCAATCGATAGGGGCGCGCCGGCGCATCGGCGGGGAGTGGACGGTGGCCGGCGAGAAAGCGACCATCGGCTCCTTCAGCTTCTTTCCGACGAAGAACCTGGGAGGGTACGGCGACGGGGGAATGATGGTCACGCAGGACGATGATCTGGCCGCGCGGCTCAAACGTCTGCGCGTGCATGGCGGCGCCCGCGAGTACCATCACGAAGAGGTTGGCTACAACAGCCGCCTCGACACGCTCCAGGCCGCCGTGCTGCTGGCCAAGCTTCCCTATCTGGCGGGCTGGAGCGCAGCGCGCCGGGCTCATGCGCAATTCTACGATTCCGCGCTCGCGGGCATACCGGAGGTTCAGACGCCGCTAATCGAACCGGAGAACGAATCGATCTTCAACCAGTACACGATCAGGGCCCAGCGCCGCGATGAGCTTCAGGCCGCGCTCGCCGCGAAGGGAATCGGCAGCAAGATCTACTATCCGATTCCGCTGCATCTGCAGCCGTGCTTTGCCTATCTCGGCTACCGGGAGGGCAGCTTTCCGGAGTCGGAGCGCGCCGCTCGGGAGGTGCTCTCGCTCCCGATCTATCCGGAGCTGACGCAGTCACATCTCGAGCAGACGGTGCAGGAGATTCGCGGCTTCTACGGGTGAACGGGAATCGGGAGTCGGGAATCGGGAGAGGAAGATCAGCGGGTCGTTTCCCATTCCCGATTCCCGATTCCCGATTCCCGCCAGCAGTGACGCGCCGCACACTCTCCCGCCCGGTGCAACGTGTAACATTTCAGGCTCCGTATCGTCCACTGCCTTAAATGGTAGCGCTCGGCTACGATGTCGGTGTTTAACCGGTCCGAAATTTGCCCAATGCGGCCATCGGACGCGTTTTGGCGCCTGAACTTTCATGGGGAGTATCGTGCTCGCACTGATGTTGCGCTATCGCACGATCGTACTGATCGCGCTTCATGTAGCGCTCGTGGCCGCCAGCTATACGCTGGCTTTTCTGCTGCGCTTCGAGTGGGGAATACCCGCCCCGTATTTCCAGACGTTTCTGGCCACGCTGCCGCTGGTGATCGTACTGCGGCTCCTGGCGTTCGCGCACTTTCGGCTTTACCGCGGGTGGTGGCGGTATGTCGGAATGCGCGACCTGTTCGATCTGATCAAGGCCGTCGTAGCCAGCTCGTTCCTGTTCATCGCGGCGCTGCTCTTTCTCGGCAAGGCGTCGGCGATGCCGCGGTCCATCCTGCTCCTCGATCCGATCCTTACGATCGGACTCATCGGAGGGATGCGGTTCGTGCTGCGCGCGGTACGCGAGCGGCGCCGGCCAATGACTGCTTCTCGACTGCGCCGGGTGCTGATCATCGGGGCCGGCGACGCGGGTGAGCTGCTGCTTCGCGAGATGAACAACAATCCGCGGCTCGGTTACATCCCCATCGGCTTCGTGGACGACGACAAGTACAAGGTCGGCTTTCGAATCCACGGCGTAGAGGTGCTAGGCACCGCCTCGGAGTTGGGTGAAGTGCTGCAAACCCATCCGGCTGACGAGTTGATCATCGCCATTCCGTCGGCCGGACGCGAGCAGATCCAGGCCATCGTCGATCGTTGTATCGACACCAAGGTGCCGTTCAAGATCATTCCGGCCATCGCCGCTCTGCGCGACGGCACGGTGCAGATGAGCAAGGTGCGCGCAGTGCGCATCGAGGACCTTCTCGGGCGCGAGCCGGTGCATCTGGACGCGACCAAGATCCGCAGCGAGATCGCAGGCAGGCGGGTTCTCATCACCGGCGCCGGTGGATCCATCGGTGCCGAACTGGCTCGACAGATAGCCACCTACGGTCCCGCGACGATCGGACTGCTCGAGCGTTCGGAGAACGGGCTCTATCTCATCGAGCAGGAACTGTGTCGCAAGGAACCGTCGGTACAGGTGATGTCACTGCTTTGCGACATCTGCTCCCGCGGCGATCTTCAGCGCGCATTCCGCGACTTGCGTCCGGAACTGGTCTTTCACGCGGCCGCGTTCAAGCACGTGCCGATGATGGAGGACAACATCAGGCACGCGGTGCACAACAACGTATTTGGCACAATGGCGGTGGCGGAGCTGGCCTCGGAGCACGGCGCCAAGTTCGTGCTCATCTCCACCGACAAGGCGGTGTCGCCGAGCAACGTGATGGGCGCGACCAAGCGGCTTGCCGAGAAGCTGGTGCTGTCGCTCAACCAGAGGGGCCGCAACCAATTCGTGGCAGTGCGGTTCGGAAATGTGTTAGGCAGCAACGGTTCTGTCGTGCCGCTCTTCCAGCAGCAGGTGGCCGACGGCGGACCGGTAACCGTCACCCACCCGGAGACCACAAGGTACTTCATGACGATCCCCGAGGCCGTGCAGCTGGTGCTGCAGGCTTCGGTGCTCGAAGAAGCGCGCGACCGCATCGTCATGCTCGAGATGGGACGGCCGGTCAAGATCGCCGATCTGGCGCGCAACCTGATCCGCCTATCGGGGCTCGAGCCTGACGTGGACATACCGATCGTCTACACGGGACTGCGCCCCGGCGAGAAGCTGCACGAGCAGCTTACATCTGACTTCGAAGAGACTCGTCCGACGCGCTACGAGAAGATCCGCGTCGTGGCCGGCCAGCCCCAGCGCAGCCTCGATCGCGGACTGACGCAGCTGTGGGAAGCGCTCGAAGCGCGCGACGAGCGGCTCGTACTGCGGCGGCTCGAGGAGCTGGTTCCGGAATTCTCCCCGCAGGCATCGCTGCTGGCCAACCTGCGGGACCGGCTCGGCGCTACGGAACCGCTGACTTTGAGCAGGACGGCCGGGTGATCGTGGCTCGCCGGTTGTACCGGGCAGTGGCTACCAGCCTCACGCTGGCTGCCGCTGCCGCACCGGCGCGTGCACAGCATCCCCTCGTCTCGCTGCCGCTCGATGATCCGGCATATGAGCAGCTCGATGCGCTGGCTCGCGCCGGTTGCGCGGCGGGACGCCCATCGCCCTTCCGTCCGTATCTCACCGGCGATGTTCGGCGGGCGCTGGCGGAAAGCGCCGGAGACGCGCGGTGCGGCGGTGTTGTACGTGAAGAGTTGGTGCGCCGGTTCCTATCGGGAATCGGGAATCGGGAATCGGGAATCGGTGGGGCCGATTCCGCTTCCGCTTCGGGACTTCGAGTTGGTGGTACCGTGGAAGGACGTGCAACCGCGGTTGGGGAGAGGGAGTTTCGGCCGCTGTTCGCCGGTACGCGGCCCGACTCGCTAGGCGATCCGGTGTTCGTGGGGATCGTTCGCGGACGGGCTTCGTGGGACGGGGGACCGCAGGTGGCCGCCGTGCTCGAGGGATATGCGCAGTCCGACCGGCAGAACGACCCCGCTCAGCGCGGCCGAGGCTTCAGGCAGAGCGAGGCAGTCGTCGATCTTGGCGAAGCATACCTCA
>CAZPCC010000173.1:0-6793 GCA_964584905.1 uncultured Gemmatimonadaceae bacterium
CCCATTCCCGACCATTCCCATTCCCGATTCCCGATTCCCGGTTCCCGTCGCGCCTGGCGCTTCGGGCTCATGCTCGTGGCCGCATTAGCGGTTCTCGCCATCACCGCCACGCGCACGGGCCGCTACGTCGCCCGTGCGGCCTGGGAGGAGATGCGGATTCTGCATGGGCGGCGGCCAATCGCCGATGTCATCGCGGACGCTGGGGTGACGCCGGTCACACGTGGGAAGCTGGAACTGGTGCTGGCGGCGCGGACGTTCGCCGATGAGGCGTTAGGCCTGGAGGCCGGGGAGAGTTTTACGACCTTCTCCCAGCTCTCGCGTGACACGCTGGTTCTGGTGCTTAACGGGGCGCGACGGGACAGGCTGGAGCGGGTGACCTGGTGGTTCCCCATAGTAGGGACGGTACCCTACAAGGGGTTCTTCGACTTCGACCAGGCGCGTGCGGAGGCCGATCGGATGGCGGACGATGGATATGATCCGTACCTCCGGCCGGCATCGGCGTTCAGCACGTTAGGGTTCTTCAACGACCCGCTGCTTTCCAGCACGCTCAGGCAGGACTCTATCGACCTTGCCGGAACCGTGTTTCACGAGCTGACGCACAACACCTTCTACGCACCAGGTTCGGCGGTCTTCAACGAGTCTTTCGCCAACTTCGCCGGCTCTCAGGGAGCGATACGGTTCTTTGCCGCGCGTGGTGACAGCGTGGCGGTGCGCAACGCCGCCGCGCGCTGGGAGGATGACAAGGTGCTGTCGCGCTATTACGGCATGCTCTACCACGGGCTGGATTCCGCTTTTGCGGCGTACCCTGACGACTCGCTGGCGAGGCTCACCGCTCGGGACTCGGTCTATGCGCGCGGACATCGCGTGCTGCTCGATTCGATCGCCCCTGCGCTACGGACGGTTCCGCGGGTAGCGCTCGAGCGGATGCGGCTCAACAACGCGTCGCTGCTCGCGCGGCTGGTGTATTCCACCGATCTCGAGCTGTTCGATCTGGTGCTCGAGCGGGAGGGCGGAGATCTGCCGCGGGCGCTGGAGCGCATTCTGGAGACCGCGCGGAGCGACAGGGGGGATCCGTTCGGGGCGCTCCGGGCGTACCTGAGCGCGGCGCCGGGCCTGGATACGAGTCGGGCGCCCCCAATGAGAGCGCCCGATTCGTCATCGCCAAACTGAAACTGGCTAGTACGGTTCTCCCCCGAGCATCCGCGTCCGGCGGGCGTGGTCGAGGGCCTGGTAAATCTCGTGAACGTTCCTGACGTTGCCGCGTAAGGCACCGCCGGAGCGCTTCATCTCCGGATTGTCTGCGCCGCCAAAGGTGTACAACTCCAGCTGCAGCACGCCCAACTCCTTTGCCGGGATTGGCATGTGCCGCGGCGTCATTGGCTGCAGCCCGTCGATACGCCGCCGGTTGTAGAATATGACGTCGTTGCCCGGCAACTCGATTTCCTGCTCGTACTCAATCGCGGCAAGGAGCGCCGGCACCCCGCTCGCAGCCGATACCGCCGGAAGTCCTCCGCGATTCACGCGCGTGTTGTTGATGAGCGTCGACGCGAGTGTGAGGTCGCCCCCACTGCGAACGAGTGCCTCCGCCCACAATAGATCGTTCTCCGCCGCGGTCATTTGCGGCACCGTACCGAAGCCGCCCCCGGTACCGGCTAGATCCGTGAAGCCGGCGTACTCGTAACGGATCTGCCCGATATTGCTCTGATGATACTGGCCGCGCGCTGGAATCATGATTGCCTGGCTGCTCCAGGCATAGTCCGTCCCGGCGTTCGCAGTCGCCGGGATTGTGCCGAACGGCGACTGCTGCGCCGGACCGGCCCAGCTGCCGTCGCCCAGCCGGTCGTCAGGCGAGTTAGGCGGCGGGTTGCCATTCGGGCTGGGCCACGGATGCTGCTGGGTGGCCGGATGGAGAATGTTCGCCACACGCGTGTCCATGCGCATGGTCGACATGTCGTTGCTCCACAGCTTGAGCTCGTCGCACCAGGAGACGCAGCCGTCGCCGCGGAAGGCGAAGTCGAAGGACGTTCCGGAGCTGATCCCGTTCGACGCGTACGAGGTAACACGGTTCCAGTCGACAGCCGCGTTCTCCGCCGCATCGCGCGGGTAGTAAGCCAGCAAGCGCGCCGCGAACGAGTTCGCGAGCTGGGCGAACTCGGCGCTCGTGAACGAGATGCCGTTCGTCCAGGCAGTCGGCGTATCGAAGTCGTTGGCGTTTGCGATCGCGATCGCCTCGTCTATCCTCGCGAGCGCGGCATCGAGCACTTCCCCACGATCGCTCAACTCGAGCGCGCTGAGATCGGAGGTTTCAATCGCAATGAACGCCCGATCATACGTCAGCGCGAGATAGCCGAGCGTCATGCCCTGCATGAGCAGCGCGCCCGCTTCCGACATCTTGGTATCCTCGGGGCTGTTGACCTCGATCTGACGGTCACGTATCGCGACCAGCACGTCGTTCGCCGAGGACAACGCAGAGTAGTACCCGTACCAGCGGTGCTCGATGGCCGTTACCGCCGACGAGGCCGAGGTGTTCTGCCAGGGGTCGCGCGGCGCCGACGAGTAGAGCCGCATGTTGAAGTTGTTCCATGACGCGGTATAGGAATCGGCCATCGTCGTGAGAGGTCCCGCAGATTCCATTCCCTGCGTCGTGTTGAACCACACGCGATAGGTTCCGGCGAGCACCGCAGCGACGGAGGGTCCGTCGGAGAGTGCGCGCTCGGTGTCTGGAGCGTTAGGGTTGGCGACGTCGAGTTCCGCGCACGCCGACAGCGCCAGCAGCGCGGCAGCGGCAATCCCTCGGCTCATGAGCTGATATATTCGCATAGAATCCTGTTCATCAGAGGGTTCGCGCGGTTCAGAAACCGAGATCGACGACGAACGTGAACGTGCGGAAGTTCGGATAGGAGAACCCGTCGAACCGGAACGAGAACGGGTCACCAGTCAGCCCCGCCACTTCCGGATCGTACCCGGAATAGTCGGTGAATGTCAGCAGATTGCGGCCGACGACGCCGATCTTCGCCGAGCTCAACTTGGAGCCCGGAATCCGTGCGATCATCGATGCGGGCAGCGAGTAGTTTACCGCCAGCTCCTTCAGCTTGATGAACGAGCCATCCTCGACGAAGAAGTCGATCGGATCGATCGAGTTGTAGAAGTAGTTGTAGTACGATTGCGACTTCCGCTCCTCCGCCGGCTTGCTGCGCTGGTCATAAACGCGGTCGCGGTTCTCGAAGAACGGCCACTGCCGGGTGAAGTTGTAGATGTTGCCTCCCTGCACCCAGTTCATCGTCGCACTCACGGCGATCGACTTGTAGTTGAGGTACGTGTTGAAGTTGGCGCTGAAGTCGGGATTGACATCGCCTATCTCCACTACGCTCTCGCCGTCGGCGTTCACGTATTTGATAGGCCTCTCATCCGCCGACCGCCACTGGTCGCGCCGGACGACGTAGCCCTCTTCGTTGACGACGACGGAGTCCCGGCTCCACATCTGCCCGGCGCCCGACAGCGCCGACTTTGCCGGATCGTCGTAAAGCTGATCGATCGACCGAACAGTACGGGAGCCGTACATCACGCCGAACTTCTCCCCGGGCGCGATGCGATACATCCGGACGTTTTCCGTCGCTTCGGCACCGACGTTAGGCCCGGTGCGGAACGGGCTTACGCTCAATTCGGTGACTTTCTGGCGCGTGCGATCGGCCGCGACGTTCAGCCGCCAGACGAAGTTGGCCGTGTTCGCCGCCAGGAAGCCCAGCGCGATCTCGTGCGTCTTTCCCTCGAGCGTTCCATCGTTGCGCCACTGTGTCAGGTACCCGGTGGCCGCCGACAGTGGAACCTCGATCAACTGGTCCTTGGTGACCTTGGTGGCGTACGTGTATTCCGCGGTGAATCGCTGGAACGCCTCGAGGTCGAAGCCAACCTCCGTTTCGGTCGAGTGCGCGGGCTTCAGCTCGCGGTTGCCGAGCCGTACTTTCGACGGCGAGCCGCCGATGATCGTGAACGCCTCATACTGCGCATCGAACGGCGGACGCAATCCGGCCGTACCCCGCGAGATGCGCAACTTCAGCTCATCAACGCCGCCAAGCTGAAAATCCTCGGTCACGCGCCATGCCCCCGACGCGCGATAGTACGTTGCGTCGCGATTGTCCGCCCCGAAGAGCGAGGACTGGTCGCGGCGGATTAGTCCGTCGAGTATGTACCGATCCCTTATGTCGAATGTCGTAACCAGATACGAGTTACGGCTGCGGATCGGGAAGGTGCCAGATGTGGGAACGATGCTCGCCGGATCCGCCGCGGTGAACTCCGGCACGCGTACGACGGTGAATCCCCCCGACGTCACATCCAGTATGTTCAACTGCTGGTCCTCCACTACGAGCGCGGCGCGCGTCGTGTTGCTAACCTCGCCGAACTGCAGCTGGCTCGTCAGCGTTCCGCCACCGTTCCAGTTGCGCCCCTGCAACGAGATCTGCTGGATGCCGCCGTCCGTAGGCAGCCCGAGCGGGTCGAGAAAGTTGCGTGGCGTGACGGTCTTGAAGTTCTCCGACTCGCTATCGTAGTTGAAGTTGCCCTCCGCCGTCAGCCATTCCAGCAGCCGATAACGTGCCTTGCCGTAACCGGTGTACCGCTGACGATCCGTCGTGATGTCGATATTGTGCAGCGAATACAGTGGATTGGCCGCGTTGGCGACACGGTCGGGAATCTGCGCCCGGTACGGCGAGCCGTCCGGGTTAGGTGCGAGCAAGTCGACGTCAGGCTCCACGAAAGTCAGATCGAAGAACGGAGAGCCGGGGCCCTGGGTAGTCTCGTCGTTATCGGACCGCGCGTAGAAGGCGCCGAACGAAAAGTCGAGCTTGTCGTTGACGATCTGATCGAGGTTCATCCGGAAGTTGCGCCGGTTGTATCCGTCCAGCCCGGAAAGTACCCCTTCCTGCCCGGTGTTCTGGAACGACGCATTCCAGTTCGTATTCTCGCGGCGCTGTCCTACCGAGAGGTAGTTCGTCAGGAACTCGCCGCTGCGAAGTGCGTCGTCCTGGTGGTCGCGGTTCACCAGATACGCGTTGTCGGCGATGCCATCCGCCTCCGGCACACGCGGACAATCCGCCGGATCGGGCGCGCCACAATCTGCGCGTGCGTAGTTGCCGCTCCCATCCACCTCATAGGCATGGGCGCCGGACATCGGAATACGCTTCGGCAGATAAGACCGCCCGTACTCGTTCCGGAATGAGAAGTAGAGCTCGCCCTCGGCGAGGTTCGCACCACGCTTGGTGAAGATCTGCACGACGCCGTTCGCGGCATCGGAGCCGTACAGCGACGACGCTGCCGCGCCCTTCACGACTTCTATGCGCTCGATGTCCTCGGACGAAATGTCGGCGAGACTCGCGCGCATGATCGTGCCGTCGACGATGATCAGCGGATCCTGTGTTCCGGTAAGGCTGGTCGCCGAACGAAGTTTCACCGACGGTTCCTCGCCGGGCGCTCCAGTGCCGGAGAGAACCTGCGCTCCAGCCACCTTGCCGGTCAGTCCATCCAGTGCCGAAACGCCGGGCACTTCGCGAAGCTGGTCGGCATTCACCGTGCCTACCGAGAATGTCGTCTTGCGCGTGTCGGTGGCATCGGCCGTGCCGGTGACGATGATTTCATCGAGCTGGATCGGATCGCGCGCCAGCATGAAGTTATGCGTCTGGTTGCCCTGCGTGAGCTGGACCTCGCGCCTGTCGGGCCGGTGACCCACATAGCGAGCGACGAGCGTCACTGTCTGTCCGCGCGCTCGATCGCCTATGGTGAGCACGTAGTTGCCGGCTTCGGTAGTTGCTCCGCCGACGCCGAGCTCCTGGATGTAGACGTTGGCGCCGCCCAAAGGCTGCCCCTGGTCTCCGGTAACTCTGCCGCTGATGACCGCTTGGGCATCGATGCCTGATGCGGCCACGAGACAGAGCACGGCGGCGAACGCGCTAGCGATCGCCGGTGCGAACTTGATACTTCTCATAAGGAGTCCTCCTCCCAAGGTCGAAGACAACGACGAACGAGTTGCACATCTTCGAGGGGGGCGGTTCGTCAGCCCCGGAGGATGGATGTCTGCGGCGTCCCTTGCGCTCGGAAACGGGGATTGGACAGCGCTTGGCCGGGGAGGACGGCGGGCGCTGCGGGGCCATACATATAGTAGGGAGAACCGGCGCACATACGCGGCGGACTCCCAGGATAGCCACCATTCTGCTAGGTGTGTCAAAATTTTGCAAGCAGGGTGGATCACAACAGTCACCCCGCGTATCGTGTCGCCGTCACAGTGAGCATCTTGACCGGAAGCTTCCCCCGGTGGATGCTTCGTGTGCGGACCCGGTCGTGCCGCCGGCCTCAGCGGGAGGGCGCGATGCCAGCAATTCGTGTCGTGCATGTGTTGGCTGGACCATGGATGGCACTGTCGCTATCGATTGCGACGGTCACGGCCCAGGAGCAACCCAGTACCCTGGTTAGCGGCGTCGTTATCGACGCGGTGTCTCGCCAGTCGATTGCCGGCGCGCGGCTGGAGCTCCAGGGGTCGTTCGCCGCGGCAACCACCGATTCGGCCGGGCGTTTCAGCTTCGCGGGCGTCCCCCCGGGAAAAGCGGGGATCTCGGTTAGGGCGCTCGGTTTCGCGCCTATCGACGCGCAAATCACCGTTCACGCGGATCGCGTGAGCCGGTTACGCTTCGAGATGGAGAGGGCGGCTCAACCGCTGGAACGCGTGGTCGTCGAGGATTCGGTTCAGTACACCGGAACCAACGGCGGCCGGTTCGATGACTTTCTAAGGCGCATGGAGACGGGC
>CAZPCC010000174.1:0-2254 GCA_964584905.1 uncultured Gemmatimonadaceae bacterium
CAGATTTGCGCCGCGCGCGCCGCTGTCCGTCGCCTATCGGGCGCTGTTCGTTCCGGTGCGGTGGCGGGGCATCCCCATACCGACTCGCGGTTTCGTCCAGCGAGCCCGGCGTATCGGATGCCCTGTGCACGTGTGGACGGTGAACGAACCAGCGCTGGGTGTGCGGCTCTGGCAGCGAGGATGCGCCGGCATGATCGGGAATTTCCCCGCGGAAATGCGCGCGGCGCGTGAAGTCGTTAGCCCCTAACCCCTAACCCCTACCTATTCAGAGCCGCTCGAGCCCGCCCATGTCGACAGGCTCGTCGGCCCGCGCCGGAAAGAGAAATCGGAGGCACGGTTCGAGCACGGCTGCCCATGCGTGCTCATCGTGGCCGCCACCGCGCTCCTCGTGATAGCGCAGGTCGCGGCCGAGCACCCAGCCGCTGCCGATCATCGCGTCACGCAACGCACGCACAGCAGGCGCGCCGGTCCTTCCCTCGCTCGTGCCTACTGAGAGCCACACCCGGGTGTCCGCAGGCCGGTCGATCGCGCGTACGTCGCGCACCAGCCGACGGCGGTCCCACCATGCGGATGGGGACAAGGCAGCTACGCGTCCGAAGACGCCGGGGTGGCGAAGCGCGGTCCACAGCGATACGAGACCGCCTAGCGAGGAGCCGCCGATCCCCGTGTTGCCGGGCCCGATTCGGGCCCGGTAGCGAGCGCCAATGAACGGCATCACCTCCTCGAGGAGCATCCGTTCGTACTTTTCGGCGCCGCCCCCTCGCTTCTGCTTTCGGTCTGCCGCAGGGGTCAGCTCGTCTATTCTGCGCTCGCCCGCGTGGAAGATGCCGGCGATGATCAGCGGTTCCACTGCGCCACCGGCGATGAGTGCGGGCACGATCTCATCGAGCTTCCAGCTCTTGCCGAGCTGAGAGGTAGCCGGAAACAGGTTCTGGCCGTCCTGCATGTACAGGACGGGGTACCGTCGCAGAGGCTCGTGCTCATATTCAAGCGGCAGGAGCACGGCGAGGGTGCGCGCTTGGCCGAGTATGGCTGAGCGAAAGCGGGTATGGAGCCTGAGCTCCGCCGAATTCGGCACCCCCCGTTAAGCTGCTGCCCGGGATGAACGGTGTCGACGCTCCCCTAACGACCCGCCATCATCGAGTCGCGCCGCGCCTTGAATTCGGTTCCCTCCTTCCACTCGGGTATCGCTGGCGTCTGTGCCACGACGTATCCCACGCGGAAGAGCACACGCGCATCATCGATGGCGCCGCTGAGATCCCAGTCCGGCTTTACGTGATCGGAAAGCGCGTGGTAGTCGGTGGTCGTGTACTCGTCCCGCTTCTGCATGCCGTATCCGGGATCCTTCCCCACGAACTCGGTTCCGGCGTCCACGTAGAGCGCCGGGACCCCCTGCTTGGCGAACTCGAAATGGTCTGATCGGTAGTAGAAACCCTTCTCCGGCTCGGCGTCGGCGCGCACGGTGCGATTCTCGGCCGCCAGCACACGCGTCAGTACGTCATCGAGGGAAGAGTTGCCGAGCCCTACGACGGTGAGGTCAGTCGTGCTTCCCCACTGATTGATGCCGTCCAGGTTGATGTTCGCGACGGTATGGTCGAGGGGGTAGAGGGGATTGGATGCGTAGTACTTGGCGCCTAGCAGCCCCTTCTCCTCGGCGGTTACCGCCAGGAAGAGAATCGAGCGGCGCGGGGGAGTCTCGAGCCTGGTGAAAGCCTCGGCAATCTCGATCATCGCGGCGGTGCCGCTGGCGTTGTCCAGTGCGCCGTTGAAGATCTGGTCCCCCTGGACGGTCGTGTCGCGGCCGAGGTGGTCCCAGTGCGCGGTGTAAACGACGTATTCGTCAGGCAGGTCGCTTCCCGTCAGTTTGGCGACGACGTTCTTCGATTGAATGCGACGCACGCCGATGTCGATGTCGAAGCTGGCGCGTGCGTTGAGGGTGACCGGGCGGAAGTCCTTGCGCGTGGCGGCGGTCTTGAGCGAGTCGAAATCGTAGCCGGCGGCGCTGATCAGCTCTCTGGCCTTGCCGAGTGAGAGCCAGCCCTCCACCGCCACGCGTTCACCGGCGTTAGGGGACGGCACATCGATCTGCTCGCGCGAAAAGCTCCCTTCGACAACCGCGTATGGATATCCGGCGGGACCGGTCTCGTGCACGATCATCGCCGCGGCGGCGCCTTTCTCACTTGCAATCTCGTACTTGTACGTCCACCGGCCGTAGTAAGTCATGGCGTTTCCATTGAACATCGCCGGGTCGAGC
>CAZPCC010000175.1:0-18914 GCA_964584905.1 uncultured Gemmatimonadaceae bacterium
GAGCGCGGCATTGCAGGTGGTAACCGATCAGGTAGCTTCGCTCTGTTTGCGAAGCAGCGAAGACGGCTGTCCGGGCACCGCCGGCGTCAGCCTGCTAGAAGTGGATGGTCCCACTGGCGACACCCTGTTCCGCTGGACGGCACTTTCGGGGCGCCTTTCGGATTACGTCGGCGGAACGACTCCTCGAAACTTCAGCCCCTGCGGAGTCTGCGTCGCCCAGGATCAGGCCGTTCTCTTTGCAAGTCCTGACCGTAAGTACCACTACCTCGAATCCACCGGCGAACGATTCGTGGAGCTTCTGCTGGTCCCGTTTCATGTCGGCGGATCTCCGGCCGGCACGCTCTGGGTTGCATCTCATGATGGACGCAACCATTTCGACTTCGAGGACGCCCGCGTGATGGAGAGTCTTGCGGCGTTTGCCGGAGCGATCTGCGAAGCCGACATGAGCCGCGACGCGGCGGAAGAAGCCCGTGCTCTGGCCGATGACGCACGAAGGCATGCAGTCGAGGCGGACCGAGCGAAGAGCGAGTTCCTCGCTACGATGAGCCACGAGTTCCGCACCCCGCTCAACGCACTCACCGGCTACGTGCAGCTGCTCGACATGGGACTCGCCGGGCCGGTGACTGACACTCAGCGGGAATTTCTGAAGCGGCTCAATGCGAGCGGTCGCCGCCTAACGGAGCTTGTCGATGACGTGCTCGACATGGCGAAAGTCGAAGCCGGACAGCTAACGGTTGCGCGCGACCAGCTGATGCTGGGCGACTCCATCGAGGAGGCACTGGCACTCGCTCTGCCTCAGGCGCAGGCGAGCGGAATACGGCTCGTCGATGCCGGGGGAAGCGAAGAAGGGGTTCCATTCATCGGCGACGATCATCGTGTTCGCCAGATTCTTCTGAACCTCATCTCCAACGCTCTCAAGTTCACACCGGCCGGAGGCACCGTTACCGTAAGGTGCGACATGGCGGACACCGCGACCGAGGACGCGCGCGTGGCAGGCGATGGGCCCTTTGCGTTCATCGAGGTAAGCGACACCGGCGCGGGCATAGCCGAGGAACACGAATCGGCCGTGTTCGAGCCGTTCTACCAGGCAGAGATCGCGATGGGCAGGCGATACCGGCGAACGGCAGGGGGAATCGGTTTGGGCCTGACTATCAGCCGGCGGCTCGCTCGGCTCATGGGTGGTGATCTCACTCTCCGCAGTACCGCTGACGCGGGATCCACGTTCGTGCTATGGCTTCCGGCGCCTCGCGGTCTGCACGTCGAACTCGACGCCGCTCGAATCGAGCCCGCGGCGCAAAGGGAAGTCGTTGGCTACGGGTCAGGTAAGCTGGCGGGAATCACTCGGCGCCTGCGATTGTACGTCGATGAATTTCTCGAGTCCCATCTCACGCGCCTCCGTGAGGACCCAATGCTGGCGGACGCGGTGCGCCCGCTGAGCCAGGTGGAGCTGGAAGATCACCTGGCGAGCTTTCTTCAGGACCTGCTCCAATCACTTGCCGCGATCCAGGATGCGGGCGGTCTCGAAAGTCCCTACCAATTCGACAGCTCGGTGATCCAGCGCGTGATTGCGGAATTGCACGGCCGCCAGCGCCACCGTCTTGGCTGGTCTGAGGCCCAGCTCGCGCGCGAGCAATTCCTGTTTGCCGAGGCACTGGGGCAGTACGCGCACACACAAATCTCCGACGACGTGGGCGATCGCAGCGCGGCGATGGAGATCCTGGAGAGCTTGACGTCACGCAGTGCCAGCGTGAGCCTGCGCGCGTTTCGCCATGCCGCTCAGGCCGAGGGAGATGGCGACGACATGGGGCACCTGACGCTCGTACCCGGTAGAGTGGATGGGGTGGCCGATCGAGTCGTCAGGCGCCAGACTCCGCGTGAATCCGGCGTTCCGTCAGCAAACGCGCAGCACCGCTGATCAGGCTGGCGTGCCACGGGGTCATCCGTTTTCGTCCACCCCCTCCCGCATCACCTTCCAGATTCTGCCTTTCACGCTGTCGATGATGTACATGCCGTCATCGGGAGTCTGGTGCAGGTTCATCGGGCGGAACTGCGCGTCTGCGCTGAAAGCTTCGGATGCCGGAGCAAGGGTTGCTGGTAACCAGCATTTCAGCAATCAGAGACCGAAGAATCCTTGATCCGAATAAACGAGCGGAGATCTTCCATTGCGGAGTCCCGGTGCTTCATCGTATCTCCCTTCTGCAGCCCTGACCCCCAGACCCCAGCCCCCTCGTCAAATGCTCCGCCGATTCCCTTCAATCGCCCTCGCCATCCTCGTCGTCGCTCCCATTGGCGCCGCACAAGAAGCGGCTCCCGCTCGCGACGGCGCCGTACAAGAGGCGGCACCCGCCCGCGATCGACTGTCGATCGAGGACTACCTCGAGTGGGAGGATGTGCAGAATCCCCGCCTCTCACCCGACGGCCGCCAGATCATCTACACGCGTCGCTGGGTCGACAAGCTCAACGACCGCTGGGAATCGTCGCTCTGGATCATGAACGCCGACGGATCTCGTAATCGCTTTCTCGCCGAGGGCGCCGATGCGCAGTGGTCGCCGGACGGAACTCGCATCGCCTACCTCACGACAGGCGAGCCCGCGGGTACGCAGATCTTCGTCAAGTGGCTCGACGCAGAAGGTACGACCCAGATCACCCGGCTTACCGAAACGCCATCCGAAATAAAGTGGTCGCCCGATGGGAAATCGATTGCCTTTCGCATGCTGGTGCCACAGAAGCAAAGCTGGGGGGTGGAGGGGAAGGTCGGTGGCCTCAAGCCCAAGGGAGGCAAGTGGACTGAACCGCCGCGCGTGGTCGAGCGCGTGAGCTATCGCCGCGATCGCCAGGGGTTCGTCGACGACGGCTTCCGCCACCTGTTCGTCGTCACGGCCGACGGCGGTACCCCACGCCAGGTCACCAGCGGCGACTGGGATCATAACGACGCGGAATGGATGCCGGATGGGAAGGCCCTGGTGTTCACGGCCCTCCGCGTGGAGGACGCCGAGTATTCCTGGCGCGAATCGGACATCTACACCGTGGACGCCGCTACCGGAGCAATCAGGCAGCTCACGGACCGCAAGGGGCCCGACGGTTCTCCGGTGCCATCCCCCGACGGCAAGTTGATCGCCTACTCGGGTTACGATTCCACCGACGCCACCTGGAAGGATCGCGCGCTCTATGTGATGAATGCCGATGGGTCCAACCCGCGCGCACTTACGACCGAGTTCGACCGTACGCCGGGAGGAATCACCTGGGCGGCAGATGGCAGCGCGATATACTTCACGGCCGAGAACGCCGGATCCCGCAATTTGCACCGTGTTACGTTAGGCGGCGATGTCAGCGCGGTCACCGAGGGCACGCACGTGCTCACAACCAGCGACATTGCGCGCAACGGCACGATCGTTGGCCTGCGGTCTTCCGCCCAGCGGCCAAGCGAGATCGTGACGTTCACCGCGCGCGCGCCCCAGCCACGCGCACTCACCAGCGTCAACGATGATGTGCTTGCCGGAAAACGGCTCGGCCAGGTGGAGGAAATCTGGTACCCGTCCGTTGACGGTTTCAGGGTGCAGGGATGGATCATCAAGCCACCGGACTTCGACGCCACGCGCAAGTATCCGATGATCCTGTCGATCCACGGCGGGCCGCATTCCATGTACAACGTCGGGTTCAACTTCGCGTGGCAGGAACATGCCGCGAAAGGATACGTCGTGCTTTACACCAACCCGCGCGGAAGCACAGGCTATGGCAGCGCGTTCGGCAACGCCATCAAGAATGCGTATCCTGGCAAGGACTACGATGATCTCATGGCGGGCGTGGACACCGTGGTTGGGCGAGGCTACGTAGATCCCGCAAAGTTGTTCGTTTACGGTTGCTCCGGCGGCGGCGTGCTCACTTCGTGGATCGTCGGAAAGACCGACCGCTTCGCGGCGGCGTCTGCCAATTGTCCGGTTACCAACTGGCTGAGCTTCGTGGGCACCACGGATGGCTCGTCGTGGTATCGCAACTTCGCCAAGCTTCCATGGGATGATCCCACTGAGCACCTCGCCCGCTCACCGCTCATGCACGTGGGCAATGTCAAGACACCGACAATGCTGATGACCGGCGTGATGGATTTGCGCACGCCGATCTCGCAGACCGAGGAGTTCTATCAGGCGCTGAAAATCCTCAAGGTCCCAACTGCGATGATCCGATTCAACGACGAGTGGCACGGCACTTCATCCAAGCCGTCGAACTTCATCCGTTCGCAACTCTACCTTCAGCAGTGGTTCGACAAGCACTCCGGTAAGCCGGCAACCGTGTCGAACTGAAAGTTGGGCGAGGGTCAAGGGTCGGAAAACGGAAGCGGGCCGCGGCGGTTGCCGCGGCCCGCTGTCGTTCACGCAGTGACCTCCACGAAATTCTGCGCGCATCAGCTGTCAGCCACCCCGATCCCCCGCGGAGACTGCCGACGCCACTCTTCTATCGGACCATCATCGCTACAGGCTCTTCGTCGTCGGGCGGTGCGGTTGGCTCCTTTTTCTTGCAGCCTGCGATCAGCGCCACCGCGAGCAGCGCAACGACCGCGCGTCGCGTTATTCGTATCCACATGCAGCCCTCGCGAGGAACAGGGGAATCGAAGAAACAGGTTCCTGAAAATGGGAAGCGTTTTACAAGCGGAGGGTACGCGCCTGCCTATCGAGAGATTCGGACCGTTCGCGAACCAGCTTGCAACTTACCGTCCGCCCTCCTTGGCGCCGCCTTGGCCGTCTTGCGTTCCCTTCAACAGCACTCTCGCAATGAGCACGTGTGCGGCGATCAACGCGAGTGCGACCCCGCCAACGCTGATCCACGCCACCACCGCGCTCGTTCGATCCATTCCCGTGCCCGGTCCAGGCATCGTCCACCACACGAATGCCGCGAACAGTACCGCGATCCCCGCCGCCGCGCCGAATGCTCCGAAACCCGCCTGCCGCTGGAAGTTCATCCGTCACCTCCACAGTGGACTCGAGAGTGCCCACCGAACATGCACCGGAGAAACGAGTCGCACCACCCACGCCGCACCCCTGCCGGCCGCCCGTTGCGTTTCCATGCACCGACCATCATAGTACCTCCCCTCACGCCACCGGAGCGCCACATGGCCCTGGAGTTCACCGCCACGGAGTGGATCGCCGCATCGCCAAACGTTGTGTACGGCGTGGCGACCAACCTGGATCTCGCCGGCAAGTGGCTGCCGAACTTTGTCCGGATGGACAAGATCACCCGTGGGGAATACGGACCTGGCACCAAATTTCGTGAAACCCGAAAGATGTTTGGCAAATCGGCGACCGAGCTGTTCGAGGTAATCTCCGCCGACCGTCCGAATCGCGTCGCCCTCTTCGTGGACGGCACTCAGGGTAGCTCCAAACATGGTCGATTCGACTACGTCTACGAATTCACCGAAGAGCAAGACGGAACGCGGGTCCTTCTCAAGGGCCAGGTCACCGAAGTGCCGCGGCTCTGGGCGTTGCTGGGCCGGGTATTCATGGGCGGCATGCGCAAGGCGTGTGCGGCCGATCTTAAGGCGATGAAGGTCTATATCGAATCTCAGAGCAGCATACTCCGTCACAGCACGGCCACGATGGAGACCGTCAAGCCACGCGACATCGCCAAGGGTCCGTCGCCACGATAGGCCGAGCGTCAGTTCCAGGGGCGCGTTTGCCAGAGGGTGCACGGAGGCTCCAACCGCGACAGCCAGTCCAGCGATGGCTCACCGATAGGGGCGCCGGGAGGCGCCTCTGGTAACGCCGGCGAGTCGGCTGCGCCGGCGGGCCGCTCGATGAACCTCTCTATATCTGAAGCGAGAAACAACCGGTGCGCCCGCTCATCCCCCGTCGCGCCGGGCCGGCGCAACGCCACCATCCGACTCGACAGCCTGTCCGTGGCAATCGCCCGTACCTGTGGCATCGGAGCATTGGAGGCGAGGGCAATCATCTGTTCTATTAACACTCGCTGAGTGGCGCGACGCACCTCCGCCTCGTAAGGCGTGCGAGCCGAAGCTCCGAAGGTCGCGGCGGCGAGCGAATCCAATACCTCACCCAAGCCGGGCAGCGCCGATTCCAATGCGTGCTGCTCGACCATCCGCGCCGCGCGCTGCGGAGTCAGCAAGGTGACCATGGTGTGACGTGAGGCCACGATCGACGGCGAAATCGCGTCGAAAGCCGACCCGGTATAGCGCGGAAACAGCTCGCGGCTCATGCCATAGCCCGGCGGTCGCGGCGGTATCCGGTCCAGAACGCCCCGCGGCAACGCGAGTGCCGCCGGTGTCACGGTGGCGAGTAGTGCGCTGAGCGCGGCACGCTGCTCGGCGGCCGGAGCCCAGCTCACGGGCTCACGCCCGTCCCCCCGCATCGCATACACGAAGTGCTGGCCGCCGAGTGCCGACGCTGCCGCCTCCACCTGATAGCGGTGATGCAGATAGAGCGGCACGAGCGCTTCCTCCAGCTGCGCTAACGGCTGCCCGCGGCGTATCGCCCGCTCGCCGAACCGCGACAGTGCAACGGAGCGAACCTCAAGCATTCGCCGCAGCTCCGCGGCTGCGTCCACGCCGTTGGACCATTGATCCACCTTCGGATTCAGGTCCACGTCCTGGTTGGAGAGGTACCGCAGATCGCTCGTCCACGCCGAGTCGAGCAGCGCCGCGAGCGCCGCAGGCTCGTCGGTTCCGGGCGGAAGATCCTGATACCCGTACTTGATTGCTACCTTGTCCCACTCGCCGATGCCGCTCGCATAAACCTCCGAAATATCGAACGAGCTGTCCGCGCGCATCGTGACCAACGGATGCGGATAGTCCATTACGGAGATCCGGCCGCCTTCACTGTCGTAGTAGTTATGGCCAAGTCCGAGCGTATGCCCCACCTCGTGCGCCGACAGCTGCCGGATCCGGGCTAGCGCCCATTCCCGCATTTCCGCCGGACGCTCATCGCCGGTCTCATACGGCGCCAGAAGTCCCTCGGCAATCAGATAGTCCTGTCGAGCGCGCAGGGAACCCAACGTCACCACGCCCTTGATGATCTCACCGGTGCGAGGATCGGAAACCGACGCGCCGTAGCTCCACCCGCGCGTGGACCGGTGCACCCAGTTGATCACATTGAACCGGATGTCGAGCGGGCTCACGCTGTCGGGGAGCAGCTCGACACGGAACGCGTCGCGGTAACCGGCGGCTTCGAATGCCTGGTTCCACCACCGAGCGCCGTCCAGCAGTGCCGAGCGCACAGGCTCCGGCGTGCCGGGATCGAGGTAATAGATGATGGGCTCGACCGCTTCGCTCAACGCAGCTCGCGGATCTCGCTTGGCGAGCCGATGCCGGTGAATGAACCGGTGAATCATCGGCTCATCGATTGACGTAGCGTAGTCGCGGTAGCCGAAAGCGAAATAGCCTGAGCGTGGATCGAAGGCGCGTGCCTGGAATCCCGGCTCAGGCAGCGCCACGAAAGAATGATGGAGCCGCACGCTCGCCGCCTCGCCGGTTGCCGCAACGCTGCCGACCCCCTCGAACCATCCCCCCCCACGTGCGCCCGCGTCAGGCTGCCGAACGAAAGTGAGCTCCGCTTCCATTTCCGTGTTCTGTGGAAAGCCCATCGTCATGGGCAGGTAGACTGAGCTTCGGCTCACATCAAGCCTGTACGATCCCGGCCGCATCTGCTGCGCCATGTTCGAGGCATCGCGTATCAGGAAATCGGTGGCATCGACCAGCACTCGTCCATCCGATTCTGCTCCGACGGTGAACCCCCACAGAACCGATCTCGCAAAAGCATCTCGAACCGCTCGTACTTCCAGCGGATTGGTGCTCGACGCGCGAAAGTCGTAGTTCGGCTGAACCATCAACACCTTGGGCCCGGTGCGCTCGAAGTGGACGATGCGCGAATCGTGGAGCTGGCCACGGTCGAGCCCGATGTCGTTCGAGCCGAGGCCCGCCGCCAGTCCGGTGATGTAGAGGACTTCGGTGTCGAGGCGCGGAATCTCCATCCACAGGCGGCCAGCCGCTGCATCCCAGTAGAGCGGAAAGAATCCATCGATCCGATGCCAGCCCGCTGTCTTGTCGGCGATCGAGCTCGGGGCACGCGCCCCGGTTTCCTGGGCGATGGCCGGGACGGCGGCGAGTGCCGCGAAGTTGAGCGCGAGCGCCAGTGGCGCCACGAGTTCAAAGGGTCGAGTGTGCATGGACTTGAGGAAGAGAAAGAGCGGAAGCGCGGCTCGCGGCGTAGATGCGTTGCAGACGCTGCCACGCGACCGCCTGCCGGTCAAGGGGTGGCCGATGCGGCCCGGCCGGCAGGTGGTGTCCCCCGCTCCGCAGTTAGGCAGCGGAGCGGCATTCCATCGGCTACTACCGGGCGGCCGCGGACAGAAAACGCGGCACGCGGCGGCGAACGCTTTCGACGCGCTCCTCGAGGCTGTCTGGCAGCGTTATGGCACCACGCATGTGGGCCTCCCAGACCAGCTTGAGTGCGGCGGACTGCTGCGCCAGCACCAGGAGCAGTTCCGCCATGTCGGCGCCGGAGAGACCACGAGCGAGTTCCGGCAGCTCACCGCCGAGACGCCTGTCGTCGAGTGGCAGGTCAGCCTGAACGACAGGCGAAGGCACGAGCACGTCGCCTAACCGTTCGTCGCCGCGCGGCGCGTCCAGCGAACTCCAGTGGGTGCGCGTCTGACGCGCTGAGACATCGAGAGAAGTGTTAGGCAGATCCATCACCAGAGGTGTCAACGTATCGCGCAAAAGTACATTTGAAGTGCAGGCGACAACGCGCCGCAATCGGCGCGCGGCATTCGGTTCATATCCCATCAAAAACTCCTCGGCGCTCGCGCGCCCACGAAGATCGGAGATGGGTCGGGCAATCTACGCAAGCTTTGAGATTCCGCCAGTTGAAATTTTGGCAGGTCGTGACAGTCGCGTGACAGTCGCGTGACGCGCAACCCGTGGCGTGGCACGCGGGAGTTCGACGTGGACAACTGTGGAGACTTGAAGCAATCGGCGGCAGCTGAAAAAAGGCGATGCGAGTTGCGAGAATGAAATGCGAACGTGGATAGATGTGGAGAGATCGATGTCACACGTCACGTGCACGTCGTGTACGTCATTTCGTTTCTGTAAATGTTCGTTTACCGCGAATCACTTTGGGCTGCTCGGGTCCTGCATCTCTCGCAATTCGCATCTCGCAATTCGCATTTCGGATCTCGTACATGCAATCAACACGCGCCTGCATCGTGAGATACGCGTCAGACTTACCGGGATTTCGTTAGGCTGATCGCCGTGAGCCCGCGGCCACCCCGCGTCGATCGTCACGCGTCCCTCATCCCGCATGGCACGCTCACTAACTCCAGACGCCATCACGTCTTCCGGGATTTCGGGGGGAGATGTATAATGCTGGCACGAAGGCCACGATCGGCGCCACCGCGAGTGAGCGGTCAGCACCTGCGGGGCGACCGCGAAGCAGGATGCGCGCGGTCCCCTTGCTGGCCGCGGGAGAACACAGCATGCCGACCTCCTCTCTGAGGACGGACGACACGAGCCGCACATTGGCGTCCTTCGATCTGCTCGAGTCGCACTGGGCGGTGGCGGCGATCGATGACGGCGCCCGTCGTCGAGCACTCGCCATCGCCGAACAGCGTTGGGGACATAGCCGCACAGGGCAGCTCGCGCTCGACAACGAGGATGAGAATACCCAGATCGGGATTCTCGCCACTGCCTACGATGTAGCGGCGCTGGATATCCTCGTCGATGCCACCGGTGCTCTTGCCACCGATCCGAGCGCGGCGCGCGGCAGCTCTCAGATAGTAGCCGGCGCCTCCCGTGCACTCACGTTGCACGGCGCGCTGCCGCTGCCGCGCAGCGATGCCGAGGCGATGAGCTACCGACTGCTCCACATTTCTTCGCTGGCCGTCGTTGGGCATCGGGAAGCCGATTTCGTCGAGTGGCTCGGGCTTCAGCAGCCCCTCTTCTCGACGGTACCGGCGCCGGGCGACGATGAGTGGGAAGCCGTGGTGCGCGCGAGTCTCGCTGAGATCTGGCTTACGCTTGCGCGTCCGCCCGAGCTTGGCGGTTACGAAAGCGTAGTCGCACGTATCGGCGACCTGCGCGAAACGCGCGCGGATGCGGAAGCTGCCCGCCTTGCCGGACTCGATCGCGATTCGGCCAACCGGCTGCGATTCCAGCTTTTCACCTTGTATCATTTGGTTGACGCCGCTGCGGCGCTCACGATGTATCTCACTCGTGGCGAGCCTGCGGAAATACTCTCGCGACTGTCTCTTCACTTCACCATGGCGCGCAGCGCTGCCACGGGCGAGTCAATGCTCGATATAGCGCTTGCCTGGATGCACGGCGCTTCCTACGTGCTGGCGCGCCGGCGCAGCGAGCAGCTCACGCTTCCAGGACTCGCGGACGAACCCCGGCGCGCCTGACGACGCTACGGTTGGACCCTGCTGAACTACGCCTGCCGGCTTCTTGGATGGGTGACGCCGAGAAGGTACCGCTGCGCAGGATTTCGCGATGTGCGTAACAGGAGTGTTCGCGTACGCCGTCGCGCGCTGGTGTTTGAGGTAGCCGAGGCGCCGCGACCGTACTCGGGCCGGTCTACGGCCACCTCCAGCTCCTCATACCTGTACCAGTCCACGGCACCGGTCGAACTCGTGCATCGAGCGTAAAAACGATCGTCTTCCGCCCAGAACCCTTCCCACAGGTCGGTCGGAGAATCCTGCCGCAACCCCGGCGTGGGGGCCACCTCGAGGATACCACGGGGTGCGCTGCAGGCTAGCAGATCCATATCGTCCTTTCTCGCGCCGAGGTCTGTGCCGTCGTCAACCGGATTAGCAACGTATGACCAACGATTTGGACGCGCAATGGGTCAAAATCTCGTAAGTCGTTGTGCCGCTTGTGGATAACGCAATGTGGAAAAGTTGCCCCGCCGATCTAAGTTGTGATTTGAAAGTGCCTAAGCCCCCTGCTCCGTGTGGAAAACCGCATGTGGATAAGTCTCCGGGAATGGTGAGAATCCCCTTGCGTCCCTGGCCTGATGTTGCGCCGAACGCGACTTTCCGCGGAATGCGCCGAATTTGAACCCTTCCCGGCCGCAACTTCTCAGCGGGGGGCGCTGGCGAACCGGTTCGACGTGCCACATTTTGTGACGTCGCGATCTGGGAATCCGCGCGGCGAACCCATCTGCCTCACGAGGAAGCATGAACAACCCAACTACGGTCGTGCTTCTCGCGGCAATATGCTGCGCGGCCACACAGCCGCTGGAGGCGCAACGGCTTCGCGAGCGCATTTCCTCGCTCTTCATCTTTGGACCGGGACAGGATCCGCTCTTCCTGGCCGGTTCCGCAGATCCCACCAATCCAACTTTCATTCAGGCGCATGGAACGCACTTCGTTCCAGCATCGGCAGCGGAGAACGCCTCTCTCATCACCTTCGTGACCGGAGCAATCGGGGCGAACATCGGCAACACCCCGATCGGTTCGACGAGCGGAGCTGAGACGTTTCGGTTCGAGGGCGGCGTTCCGGTGCGAACCTCTACATCCGCCGGACCCATCTTCGCCGAGCGTGCTCAAACGCTTGGCCGGGGTCGCATGCTGGCGGGCCTTACCCGCAGCACGTTCTCCTTTGCCACGCTGCGCGGCGTGGACCTGAAAGACATTCAGCTGTCGTTCACGCATGAGAACGTCGATTTCCCCGCGTGTGACTCTTTGTTCGGAGGCGACTGTGCGCGAATGGGGGTGCCGGCGTTCGAGAACGATGTGATGGAGTTCGATTTGTCGCTCGACATCGATGTGGCGGTACACGCATTCTTTCTTACTTACGGCCTGACCGACTATCTGGACATTGGAGCCGTAGTCCCGATCGTCACCGCCTCACTCGATGGCGAGAGCCGGGCGCAGCTCGTTCCGTTCGGACCCACGAACGTCGCGCACTTCTTCGAGGGCACATCGGCTGATCCCGAGCTCGGCATCTCCAAATCGACTTCGGGTTCGGCGACAGGAATCGGCGATGTGGCGTTCCGGATAAAGGCATCGTTCGCCGAACGAGGAAATACCCGGTTGGCAATCCTGGGAGACGCGCGCTTCCCCACTGGAAGCGAGGACGATCTGCTGGGTAGTGGAGAGTTTTCGGCGCGCGGGTTGGCGGTGTTCACATCGCGCTTTGGGGCGTTCTCTCCGCACGCGAACCTCGGCTACCTGTACCGCGCCGGAGAGAATCGAACCGACGCCGTACTGGCGACGCTCGGTTTCGATCACCAGCTCGGTGACCGCGTAACGTTGGCGGCGGATCTGATCAACGAACTGCAGGTTGGTGATCCGGTACTGCGTCTGCCGGGGCCGGTGGAATATGACGCGCCGTTTGCGCGCACCGTCCGGCCGACGTCCATTCCCGACATGCGGGACGACTACGTAAACGGCTCGTTCGGGTTCAAGTTCGTCCCCGCACCGGGATTCACGGCGCTGGTGAACGCGCTGTTTCCACTGAATCGCGGCGGTATGCGCCCGGATATGATCTACACAGCGGGCGTCGAGTACTCCTTCTGAGCCAACCTCAGCGAACCGAAACCAGCCTCCACCCGCTCGTCTCGCGGCGCAGGGTCGCGGTAAACGCGACCGGATCTTCTGATCGGCCGCCCTCCGTCTCGTACTCGTAGGTCCCCGTCAGACGCGCTTCAGCCTCGTCGCCGTCGATTCTCAGATTCGCTATGCCAAAGGTCACGTGAAGTGTGCGCGTGGCATCGAAGAATGTCTGAAAGCGAAGCTGCTGCTGCGGCGTCATCGCCGGATACACAGTTCTCACAGCCGCCATGTCCCGCGATTCAATCGCCTGTGCGTATCGCGCTACGGTCTGCCTGATGAGAGTCGTATCCGAGACAACCGGATTGGCCACGGCGGGGAGGCGTGCGGGAGGCGACGGGGGAATGGTGACCTCGGACCGCGGCAGCTGAATCGGAACCTCCGCCGTGCGAGTCTGAGTCGATGCAACTGAGTCGGAATCGGCGGCAGGCGACCTGTCCGGTTGTGACTGAACGGTCGATGGCGTCGCGGCTCGCTCCGGTGTGCGAGGCCGCGACTGCGGCGGAGTCCGCACCACGGGACGCGTGCCCGCACCTTCTGAGGAGGGGGTAGCCGACCGAGCGGAAGGCTCAGCTTGCCCACCGGCCGCCCCACCTAGTGAATCGACAGAGGTGGTATCCGCGGCGGAAGGGCTGTCGGCTGCCGCCGATGCCACCGGATCGTTCTGCTCGTTTTCCTGGACCGGCCGTTCCGCAACGACCAGCGGCGCATCTGGCGCGCTGTCTCGTGAGCCCAGCCACCATCCCGCACCGGCCACGAAGATCAGAAGTGCCGCCGCAGCGCCAACGAGAGCGCGTCGGCGCAAAGGGACCTTGGCGCCCGACTTCATGGCCGACTCCATTGACCGGCGCAGCGACACCGTGGACGACGAAATGTGTTCCGTATCCAACTCTGCGCGGACGGCGGCCAGTTCGTCGGCCATCTCCAGCGCGCTCTGATGCCGCTCAGCTGGCTCCTTGCTCAACGCCTTGCGGACGACGCGATCGAGCGATGGAGGAAGCCCAGGCAGCAAGTGCAGCATCGACACTGGATCTTCGCTGACGATCTTGTAGAGCGTGTTGTGCAGCGTGTTCCCCTCGAACGGACGCGCACCGGTCAGCAGCTCGTACAACACCGACCCCATGGCGAACACGTCGGTGAGGGCCGTGATCTTCCCTCCAACCACCTGTTCCGGCGCCATGTAGCTCGGCGTGCCCATCATCGCACCCGTCTGCGTCAATCGGGACGAATCCAGATAGGCGACGCCAAAATCCATGACCTTGGCCCTGCCCTCCTCCGTAACACGAATGTTCGCCGGCTTTACATCGCGGTGTACGATGCCATGACGATGCGCGTAGGACAGTCCGGTGAGCACGTCGATGGCGATATCCAGACGTTGCTGGATAGTGAGCGGCTCATGGGTCGCAAGCAGCCGCTCCAGATCCACGCCGTCCACGAACTCCATGGCGATGAAGAGATGCCCCTCCATTTCGCCAAAGTCGTAGATCGTGACGACGTTCGGATGCTGAAGCGAACCGGCGGACTGAGCCTCCCGAAGAAACCGGTCCCGCAGCTCCTGCTGCCGTGAGACCGACTCGCTCATGACCTTGATCGCGACGGTGCGGTTGAGGACGGTGTCGACGCCACGATACACGACGCCCATCGCCCCCTCGCCTACCAGATCGAGGATTCGGTATTTGCCGACGTTGGCCAGACCCGTATCGGGCATCTGCCCCTGAAGCGAAGGATCGAATTCGTGCGCTGGCAAGGCAATATCGGACGGTTCATCCATGCGAGCAAGCGGATCTCGATCGCAGGCCTAAACACGGTAATGCGCAAACCCGATCTGAAACAGGACTTGCACCACGAACATCGCGTCAGCGTATTTCGAAAAGAAAAGGCCCGGCGAGCGCCGGGCCTATCAAGTGACTTGGTAGCCAGAACTTACCCAGCTTGACTCACAGCTGGTCGCACATCGGCACCCCTTCCTGCTCGGCTTTTTTTCCCTTGCCGGCGGTGCGTGGCAGGCGCGGCAAGTCGTCGGGATCGCCTACGAAGATCACGCAGCTCTTCTTGGGAAGCGCGCTGTGTGCGGCAACGCCGCTCCAGCCGCGTCCGCCGGCGAACAGCACCCAGACGGTCGCCGAATCGCGGCGTTCCGCGCCGCGCGCATGCAATCCAAGGGCGGAAACGTCCGTGGTATAGCTCCCGTGCTCCAGCCAATACCCTTCCTGGGCAGCCACGAGGTTGCGAAGTGTTTCCTTCATCATGCCCATCACCGAATCGGGAGCAACCAGACGCTCTTCTTCGGCAGGTGCCTCGATCGTCCCAAAACTGTACACGTCCTGGGCTTCGCCACTCGTGGGCAGGGAGAGACAGATGCCGGAGAACGCCACCAACACGAGTAAACAACGCATGATCCGACTCCACGAAAGAGGTACCCCGCCTACGCGGGCACAATGACCGTTCTTTTGTGGAGACGCGTTCTGGAACGAAACGTCACACCGACTGCCAACAATTGCTCCGACCTCAGGCCGGCGATCGCGCCGGACTCGGCTCCACGGAAACTGCATGGAGGATCAGCTCGCGGGCTCGCGCTACTATCTCATCCGTGGACGGCGAGTCGGCATACATCTGCTCGGCGCGCGCGCGTATCTCGGCCAGCGAGGGAAGGTTCGGCACATGCGACTGGGCCGCCAGGAATTGCGCCGCGAGTTGATGCGCGACCTTTTCCACCACCGCTCGGCCTAACCGGCGCTCATTCCGAACCACGTCTGCCGGCGGGGTACCCAACTCCCACACCAGGCGGACCCATGACATCACGGTGAGCAGGTAAAAGGTCGGATCGAACTCGTACCAGCGGAATCCCTGCCGCGTGGAACGTTGATAGGCGTGATGGTTGTTGTGCCAGCCTTCGCCCAGGGTAATGACCGCCAGCCACCAGTTGTTGCGCGAATCGTCGCCCGTCACATAGCGCTGGTTGCCATGCACGTGCGCCAGCGAATTGATGAAGAACGTGCCATGGTACAGAAGCGCCGTGCTCCAGAAGAAGCCGACGATGAGACCGGACCAGCCCGCCAGCAGAAAACACGCAACCGCCAGCACCGCGGCCGGCAGATACGGATGCTTGTTGAGCCAAACGAGCTCCGGATACTTCGTCAGATCCGGAATGGCGTCAAAGTCCGTCGCTTCGTGGTCGGCGGTGAAGATCCAGCCGACGTGCGAATAGAAGAAGCCGCGATGTCTGGGGGAATGGACGTCCAGCTCGGTGTCGGAATGCTTGTGGTGATGCCGGTGCTTCGACGCCCACCACAGCACGCCGCGCTGCGCCGAGCTCTGGGCCAGCAAGGCGAAAATGAACTGCATCACGCGGCTCGTCTTGAACGAGCGGTGCGAGAAGTAGCGGTGATACCCTGCGGTCACGCCGAACATCCGAGCCACGTACAGAACTATGCACATTACGACTGCAGTGGTGCTCACTCCCGACCAGATCGCCGCCAATCCCGCAAGGTGCGCGAGAATGAATGCGATCGGTGATGGATGGATAATGTCGTCGTGAAAATCTTCAGCGCCGCCATCCTGGGCGGCGCGTGCCAAGTCGTTTCGGGACAAGCGATACTCCAGAAGAAAAGTCTGCCAACGTGCTGCTGATTAACGATAACGGGTCGAGAGCAAGTTTCTGCCCGTTATCGCGTTCACGAATCGTGGCGGCGAACATAGGAATAACGATCGGCGTGCCTGATTGATCACGGAATTCGGCCAAACCAGGCCACGTCTGGATAATCCCTGATCGCGGTGGTCCCGAGCGCGCCACCTACGAACGATCCGCAAGAAAACCTCCGGACTAGGCTCAGTTTCCCGCTCGAGGAGCAAACCACTCGCGCGGGAACGCTGAACCTCCGTCCGTTGTTAACGCGGCCCCCCGAAGGGCGGATCCGAGACGTCTTCGATCTTCCAGATCTCTCCCACGACTGTAACGACGTACGCGGTGTTCCCGATGAACTCGACCGAGGTCGGCTGGTTCAGACCGTCCGTGATGACGGCGAAGGTGCCATCTCCTGTGACCTTCACGAGCGCGCCGGTGTTCGGGAGTGCCGGACTGCCGGGCAAGCTGCCGACCGGGAAGTCGCCCTGCGAGAGGGCGTATAGAGTGCGACCACGACCAAATTCCACGTCAACGAGGAGGCTGGCGCCGGAGGCCACCTCCGTTGCGGTGGGCGACTTTGGCCCGAACGACACAACCTTGCCATCCTGGGGCAGGTGGGGGACGGGGCCGGCCTGGGCCAAGTACACAGTGTTGCCCTTCACATCCAGCCCGGTCGGGACGATGTTGCCGAACGCGATCACAATGCCGATCTCGCCGTTGTGGGAGACCCGCAGCACGCGGTTGAGGTGCCCATCGGTGACCAGGAACCCGCCACGATAGGTTTGGAGCGCGTATTGGTATCCGGTAGGGGCATCGATAACGAAGTCCTCAGTCGGCGGATTAGCCACGTTGAACGCGCCGATGTCAGCGACGACGGTGAAACTCTGTGGGCCGTCCACTCGGTAGATGCCAACGATTTCGCTGCCGCCAACGTCCGAGCCGACGAGGCTGACCAGTGCGTACGCGGTCCTGTCGATGAACGCGACATCCATCACCCCTCCCTCAGGTGGCAAGACTTGCATCGGCAGACCGCTGGCGAACGTCGTGGTGGCCCCCGACAGCGGATCGATGCGCGAGATTCGGCCGGCTGCGCCTTCGGCGACATACAGCGCGCCGTCGGGACCGATGGTGCTGCCCAGCGGACCCTCCAGGCCACTGACAAGCAGGCTGGCCTCGGGGTCGTCACTGTGGGCGGCGAGCACTCGTCCCGTCGCGGCGGGAGTCTTCCCTGGGTCTGGCGCAGTGGTCTGGTCGCACCCGCCGATCAACAGGCCGGCACAGATCATAGCGAGTCCTCTCGGGATCGAGATGCGGAGCATGGTGGACCTCCTGAACGGAAGAGTCTGGACGTGTCGGCTGCCGACGCGTAGCCTATCGACATTCTGGAACGGAATCGCATCCCGAAACGGCTCACATGCGGCTTGCCAGATGTGCGGCGAACGCATATGCTGGTGTCCCAGCGGCGGAGGGGGGTATGGCATCCGTCCCACCGGACGTCACAGATCTCCTGAAGCGATGGAGCGCTGGAGACGAGCGCGCGCGAGATCAACTCATCCCTCTGGTCTACGAACGTCTGCGCGAGCTGGCGCACCAGCGGTTGCGCGGCGCACCGCCGGAGAACTCGCTAAACACTACCGGCCTGGTTCACGAGGCGTACATCCGCCTGGTTGACGCTCCTCACCTCAACCTGCCGGACCGCGCCCATTTTTTGGCGCTTGCGTCCGAGGTCATGCGGAATCTGCTCGTGGACCGTGCCCGCACCCGAATGGCGGCGAAGCGCGGCGGCGGCCAGACTCGGCTTGAGCTCAACGAGACGCTGTTGGTTGCGGACGACGACTTGGAGAGCGTCACCGAGCTGGATGAAGCCCTCTCGCGTCTCCAAGCCGTGAGCCCGCGGCAGGCTCTTCTGCTACAGCATCGATATTTCGGCGGCCTGTCCCTGGAGGAGAGCGCAACGGCAGTTGCCACCTCGCTGGCGACAGCGAAGCGAGAGCTGCGATCAGCCAGAGCGTGGCTCGCGTTGGAGCTTCACGGCGAGACGTTGCACTAGCCGCGCGATGGATCCACGCCGCTGGCAGGAGATCCAGGCTACCTTCGACACCATGGTCGAGATGGACAGCGTCGCGCGCGGGAACCGCCTAACGGCGCTCAGGACCTCAGATCCGGAGCTGAGTGCCGCGGTTGAATTATTACTGGCCGCCGATTCCGACGCTGATGCGCGGCTCGCGCCGCTCGAGGCTGTTTTCTTCCCCCAGTCTATTCCCATCTCCGATCCGCTCGGCCTTGCAGGCCGAACTGTTTCGCACTTCCAAGTCCACGAGCCGATTGGAGTGGGAGGCATGGGCGTCGTCTATCGGGCCGAAGACGCGCGCCTCGGCAGGGCTGTCGCCCTGAAGTTTCTACTGCCCTCTCACCGCCTCGATGCTCGTGCCAAAGCGCGGTTCCTGCGCGAGGCGCAGATGGTCGCCGCACTCGATCATCCCAATCTCTGCACTATCCACGAGGTCGGCACGAGCGACGATGGAGGGATCTTCCTGGCAATGGCGCTATACCCGGGCGAAACCCTCAAGGCTCGGCTGACTCGGGACGGCCCCATGCCCGTAAGCGAGATACTGGAAATCGCGAGGCAGGTGGCTGAAGGGCTCGAACGCGCACACGGAGCGGGCATCGTGCACCGGGACTTGAAGCCGGGCAACGTGATGCTCCTGCCGGATGGAACTATAAAGATCCTCGATTT
>CAZPCC010000176.1:0-15620 GCA_964584905.1 uncultured Gemmatimonadaceae bacterium
TTTTCATGGGACGGTTGGGAATCCTTCGGAAACGGATCCGAGTGCATCTGAGCCGACGTTCGCCTATTTCCCATTTCCTATTTCCTCATTCCTGCCCACTGGCCTCGATCGCCACCCCCCAACTAGTTTAAAGGGCTCTACATATCCCTCCCCCGCACTTCCGCGGGGGCGTCTACGACCACAGGGAGGATTGCCCTACCGTGTCTCGCGAATACGAGGCGGTTTACATCTTCGACTCCACGCTCGATGATGCCGCCATTAATGAGAAGCTCGACCGCTTTCATGGCCTGCTTGGCTTGAGTGGCGAGCAGATTCAGATCGATCATTGGGGGCGGCGCCAGCTCGCCTATAAAATCGGCGCGCGGGAGAACGGCTATTACGCTCTCGCTCGCTTTTCCGTCGAGTCCGATGTGCTGCCCGAGTACGAGCGCGCGCTGAAGCTCGATGATGGGGTCGTGCGCTACCTCATCACGCTGCACGAGCACGACGTCGGCGCACCGCCGATCTCCGATGAAGATCTGGCCGCCGCCGCTGCTCGCGGCGACGACGACGACGAGGAGGATTGACCATGCGGCGCCCTCAGAAGACCTGCCCGTTCTGTGAGACCCGGGTTCGGTTCATCGACTACAAGGACGACCGCGCGCTCGGACGGTTCATCACGGACACCGGCAAGATTTTGCCGAGCCGGTTGAGCGGCACTTGCGCCCGCCACCAGCGTCAGCTGGCAACGGCGATAAAGCGCGCCCGGTACCTGTCCCTGGTCCCGTACATCAAGGGGCATCAGGGCTGAGCGATGACGGAAGGCCTGGCTGCGGCGCCGCGGGAACGCGGATGGATCCTCGTTCTGGTCGGCCTCGCAGCCTTTTCCCTTCCTCTGATTCCCCTGCCGGTAGTGTTGCCCATGCGGGCGATCCTACCGGTGGTAGAAACGGTGGTGTTGTTCGTCCCGGCGCTTGCTGCCTGCTTTGCGCTCGGGTGGCTGAGCGGCGGGTCGGCTTGGCTCGCACTGCTCTGGCTGGGGATGGCGACGCTCGCGCTGCGCGCAGCCGTGCCGGCGGAGGGTGCCTACGCCGATGTGGTGCGCGGCTGGGCACTGCTGCTTGCTTCGGCGTTCGGCGTCGTGTCGATCGCCGCGCCCAGGCAGCGGTTCTTCGCTCGGGCGCTTGGGTCGTGCGCGTTTGCGCTGCTAATGGCGTTTCTGTTCCTGTTGATCGCGGACAAGACCCCTGAACAGGCGGGGACGATATTCGGGGACGAGTTCGCCAGGCGAAACGTGCTGCTGGCGCAACTCACCGATCTGCAGTCGACGGCCGTACGCAGCCTCTCACGCGAGATGCCGTTCCTGGCCGAGTTGCTCGATCGCCGGTTTTTTGATGGTTTGATGCAACGGAGTGTGGGAGCGACGCAGCTTTTCGCGCCCCTGTATCCGTCCATGTTGATGCTGGAATCGTTGGCGGCGCTGACGTTGGCGTGGGCAGTCTACCACCGGTTGAACCGGGCACGGCTCGGTCCGCCGCTGGCGCCGCTACGTGATTTTCGGTTCAGCGACCAGCTCGTTTGGGGATTCGTCGCCGGACTGGTTATGGTGGTGGTGCCGGGATTGTCGGCGCTCGACCCGCTCGGCCGCAACATGCTGGTTCTGTTCGGCGGCCTGTACCTGGTCCGGGGAGTTGGGGTGCTGGCGTGGTTCATCATGCGTCTGCCGCGCGGGCGATCCATTGCCATCATGTCGGCGGTTGGAGCGGCTCTTCTTTTCGGGGGCAGCTCGCTCATCCCGGCGTTGGGCGCGGTGTTCGGATCGGTGGCGCTGGTGCCACCGCTGCTACTCGGCTTGTCGGATTCGTGGATGGATTGGCGCTCGCGTGCGTCATCCGCATAACGTTCGTTAGGAGATCATCATGGAAGTCATTCTGCGCCAGGCGGTGGAGAACCTCGGAAAGCCGGGCGACCTGGTGGCCGTGAAGGCGGGCTACGCGCGAAACTATCTCATTCCACGAGGCTTCGCGCTCGCCGCCAATGAGGGCAACAAGAAGCGCATCGAGCAGCAGAAGGCGCGGCTCGAAGCGGCCGAGAACGAGCGCCGCGGAGCTGCGCAGCAGTTGGCGGACCGCCTGCAGCAGGTGTCGCTCACCTTCTCGGCGCGCGTGGGCGAAGAGGAGAAGCTGTTCGGATCCGTGACGGCCGCGGACATCGCGCAGCAGCTCCACGCGCAGGGGTTCGAGATCGAGAAGAGGCAGGTCGATCTGCACGAGCCGATCAAGTCGCTCGGCGTCTACCGAATCCCCATCAAGCTCCACGCTGATGTGAAGCCCGAAGTTCGGGTCTGGGTGATAAAGGGATAGAGGGGCGGGGCGCGAGGGGCGAGGGTCGGGGGTCAGGAGTCGGGAGTCGGCGATTCACCGCAGACCCCTGTTGCATTTGGCGTTCTTCTTGTAGCGTGACCACAGAGCGTCGTGGCGGCCAAACGCACGACATGTCGTGACGTGGAGAGGACTCTTGGGGTCGGTGCCGGATATTGCGACCCTCAACCCTCGACCCTCGACCCCCGACCCCCATTGGAACTTTCTCGTCCACGGACGGTCTCATTGCGGAATACCCAGCCCGCTTCCCCGCGAATGTCCCAAGTCGATACGATCGCCACATCCGAGTGGGCACAGCGCGCCGCGTCACTTACGCTGGACCGCAAAGCTGGTGACGTCGTTCTGCTGGATCTGCGGGAGATTTCCAGTGCAACGGACTACTTCGTCATTGCCAGCGGCACCTCCGACACGCACGTCCGCGCGATCGCCGAACACGTGATGGAGGAGTTGCGCAAGGAAGGTGTTCGCGCGCATCACGTCGAGGGGCTGGAAAGTGGGCGATGGGCGCTGATCGACTATTTCGATTTCGTCGTGCACGTATTCCATCCAAAGTTGCGAGAGTTCTATCAGCTCGAGCGGCTGTGGGGTGACGCGGAACAGATTCCGCTCGAGGCTCAAGGAGGCCAACCGTGAGATACCGCGTAGCGCTGATCTTCGCCGCACTCATGGTGGCTCCCCCGCTGCACGCGCAGGCATACTTCGGGAAGAATCAGGTTCAGTACGATGCCTTCGACTGGAAGGTCATCGAGACCGAGCACTTCCTGGTGCACTACTACCCGGTCGAGGAGCAGGCGGCGCACGATGCCGCCCGGATGGCCGAGAGGGCGTATGGGCGGCTGTCACGGGTGTTCCAGCACGAGTTCCGCGAGAAGAAGCCGATCATCCTGTTCTCATCGCGGATGGACTTCGCTCAGAACAACGTCACCGGCGATCTGGGCGAAGGAACTGGCGGTGTAACCGACGCTCTCCGCCACCGGATCATCATGCCGTTCACCGGCGACTACGGCAGCTTCGAGCAGATTCTGACTCACGAGATGGTGCACGAGTTCCAGTACGACATATTTGCGCGCGGCAAGGCGGGGAACGGCCTGCAGACGCTGGCGCAGGTGAATCCCCCGCTCTGGTTCGCCGAGGGGATGGCGGAGTATCTGTCGCTCGGCCCGGTGGATCCGCATGCCGCCACGGTCATGCGCGATGCGGCTCTCAACGGTCGCATTCCGACGATCGAGCAGATGACGATACGTCCCGATCTGTTCAACCCGTACGATGTTGGCCAGGCGTTGTGGGAGTACATCGGCCAGCGGTGGGGAGATGAGACGATCGGCGCGATCATGCAGGCCACGCCTAACGTCGGCGTCGAGCGCGCGTTCCGGCGCGAGATCGGCAGGTCGCTGGAGGACCTGGGCGACGAGTGGAAGGAAGCGGTGCAGGTCGAGCACCTGCCGCAGATCGCTTCGCTGCAGCGGGCTCGCACCTTTTCCGCTCCCTTGCTCTCCGAGCGGCGGAGTGGCGGCGCCATCTTCCTCGCGCCCGCGCTGTCCGATGATGGTGAGCACATCGCCTTTCTATCCAACGGCAGCTTTCTCCGCGGCGAGGTGTTCATCGATCTGTGGCTGGCCGATGCCAAGACGGGCAAGCGAATCAAGCGCCTGGTGAAGAGCACGACCAACCCCGACGTCGAAGAGCTTCGCATCATCTACTCACAGAGCTCGTTCTCGCCTGACGGCAGTCAACTGGCCTTCGTCGGCCAGCGCAAAGGCAAGGACGTGCTGAACATTCTCGACGTCGAGCGGAGGCGGACCCGGCGCATCGACCTGCCGCTGGAGGGAGCGACCGGGCCGGCGTGGTCGCCTGACGGCACGCAGCTGGTATTCTCCGGACACCTCGGCGGCCTGACCGACCTGTATGTCGTCAACGCCGACGGCTCCAACATGCGCCGCCTGACGAACGATCGGCACGGCGACCTTCAGCCGGTGTGGTCGCCTGACGGCAAGACCATCGCATTCGCCACCGATCGCGGGAGCGAGACTGACTTCGAGGTGCTTCGCATCTCCGACTGGAAGATCGCACTCTACCACCTCGACGAAGGCAGGATCGAGCTCGTGAAGGGCCAGAGCGGGCACAGCCTCAATCCGCAGTGGGCGCCCGATGGACGGTCGCTGGCATACGTGTCCACCCGCACGGGAATCCAGAACCTGTTCCTGTACGAGTTCGCCGACGGCCAGCATTATCAGCTGACCAACGTCATTGGCGGAATCACCGCTGTTACGCCTTACAGCCCGGTGATTTCATGGGCGCGCCGGGCCGACCGTCTGGCGTACACCTACTACGAGGACGGGAACTACACCGTCTGGACGGTGGATAACCCGCGCCTGCTCAAGAAGTCGCCATACTCGGAGCCGGAGCCACAGATCGTGGCGTCGGCCGACACGGTAGCCAATGGCACGGCCTCGCTGGCGGCGATGCAGGACACCGGCTCAGCGAGCCGGCAGTCGTTCTACCGGACGGCGACCGGTTTCCGCGCCTCGAGCAACGTGCCTGACGAGAACGAGCGCCCGGGCGGTTCCGAGGCGGTCACCGTGGCGGCGCTGCTCGACAGCGCGTCGCTGGCGCTTCCCGACACGTCCCAGTTCAAGACATACGCCTACAAGCTGCGTTTTTCGCCCGATTACATCGCGCAGCCGAGCATCGGCTACTCCCGCGACAATTACAACCGTGGAGTATTCGGCGGTACGACGATCATCCTGAGCGACCTGCTCGGCAACCACTCTCTCGCCTTCTCGGGCGAGGTGAATGGACGAATCGCCGACGCGCGGGCGTTCGCCGCGTACAGCAACTTCTCCCGCCGGCTGCAGTACACGACGGGCATCTATCAGGAACCGTACTTCTTTGCGCAGGGCTACTCGGCGCAGCCAGATCCGGGAAGCGGAACCGTGGAGTCCAGCTACCTGTTCCTGCGCTACATTCAGCGCCAGGCGTACGGAATCGGCATTTACCCGATCAACCGGTTCACACGGTTCGAGTTCGGCGCACGCCTGACGAGTCTCGGGCGGTCCGACTATATCGTCAGCCAGTTGCTCGACGGGCTGGGGCGGCCGCTGACGCCGCTGGTGCTGGACGAGGTGATCGACGGCCCGACGGTGAACTACGTGCAGCCGTACGGGGCACACGTCTCGGACAACACGTTGATGGGCTACACGGGCCCGATCATGGGCCGGCGCTACCGGTTCCAGATCGAGCCTACGGTGGGCGACTACAAGTTCGTGGACTACATGGTCGACTATCGGCGGTACGATCCGATCCTGTTCAACGTGCTGACCGTTGCCACGCGCGGCATGGCTGTCCTGTCGCAGGGCCGCGATGCCGACAGTGTTCGGAAGTTCATCGGCTATCCGGAGATACTGCGCGGATACGACCGGGAATCCTACCGCGTCGAGCAGGGACAGTGCGCGCAGGCCGGAAGCGGGCAGTCGTATCGCTGCCTGCCGCTGTTCGGAAGCCGCGTGGCGGTGGTGAACGCGGAGCTCCGCTTCCCGCTCGTCAGGCGGCTCGATTTCGGCATCATTCCCATAACACTGCCTCCGATCGAGGCGATGACGTTCTTCGATGCCGGACTCGCCTGGTTCAGCGGCCAGGATGTGCGTCTGCGTGGCGACAGCGGCAATCTGCGGGATCCGGGCGTCACACGCTCACTGCTGCGGAGCTACGGCTTCGGCGTGCGGGTGAATCTGTACAACTTCGCCTTGCTGCGCTGGGACTACGCCATCCCGCTGGACGGACCGAATCGCAAGGACGGGTACTGGCGGTTCTCCCTGGGACCGAGTTTCTGAGCTTGAGGGTCGCTGGTCGGGTGTCGCGGGTCGCGGGTTAGGTGCAAGACACTCATGCGGGCCAGTTCTCGTGTTCGCCCGGACCTCCCGACCCCCGACCCTCGACCCCCGACCCTCCGCCTCTTACTTTTCGTTCGTGCGTCCAACACTGATTGCGTTGGCGCTCGCCGTTGCCGCTTGTGGTGGCGGCGAGCGAGATGATGCCGCGTCCGACGCCAATTCTCCACAGGTCGCCAGCGCCCGCGGACCCGATCTGCTCGTCCTTCGCGTTCCACGCAAAGGGGGAACTCCGCAGGTCCACGCCTTTCCACAGCTCGATTCAGTAGTATGGAGCGCAAATGAAAGGGCGCCGGCGCTCGCCCGTGTTCTAGCATTCGACGAGTACGAAGGATCCATTGCCGCAGTGGACGAGCGCGGCGTACCCGTACGCATCGACCTTCGACTCGGCGCTGTGACCCGGGAACCCCGGCCTGCCATCAAGAACGTGGTGTCCGCGGACGGCTATGCGATCTATGGACTGGCCGCAAAAGGCGACGTCGTGCGGCTCACACCAGGGAGTGGGGAGGCCTGGACCCACGAGCCCAGACTGCCTGTCCGCGAAGTGCTGCCGCAGCCCAATGGTTCGTTGGTGCTGGTAGCCGACAGTGCCCAACGCACGGTCCTCTGGCAGATGCAGCCGCCGGAGACGCGAGTGGCCCGTTCGCTCGTCCTCGAGCGCACTGAGCGCGCGCTCCGCACGGTAGCCGGCGACAGGGTGTATCTGACTTCCGGCGTCAGGCTGCTGGCGGTGCGCATACGCGATCTGGATTCGGTTCCTGCCGTCGTGTTGCCGGCGCCACCTCGCGCGCTCGTGACGTCGCCGAGCGGCGACCGCGTTTACGTGATCGCCGACTCCAGCCGGCAGCTCTTCGTGATCGATCGCTACTCCGAATCGCTCGTCGACGGGCCCGAGCTGCCAGGGTATCCGGGCGATCTGCGTATGGATCCGACCGGCCGTTATCTGCTGATTCGCGCGGCAGCGAGTGATACGGTGTGGGTGCTGAGCGTCGGCACGGACCGGTTGCAAGGCAGCGTGGTGAGCGATTGGCGCGCTGACCTGCCGACGGTGGCGCCCGACGGACGGATCGTGGTCGCGCGCGGAGCCGATGTGGTGATCGTGAGCGGCGAGCTTCGGGATGACCAGACAACGGTCGAGGGGGGCGCGAACGACCTCTGGTACTTTTTCAACTGGGACGGATTCCGCCCCAGACTCGCCGAAACGGAAGCTGAGCCGGTAGTTGAGCCGGCAGTGACCGAGGCGCTCGACGACACGCTGGTCGAAAACCCCTTTGCCGGTCAATTGGCGGCAGCCGATACGGCTCCCACGCCGCCCGAGCATACGACGGTGTTCGACCCGCCGGCCGCGCCGGAGCCGACGCCACTGGCCGTCGAGTTCACCTTGCAGTTTGGCGCATTGCGCAACCAGGATGCGGCGATGCAACTCGTTCGCGAGATACGGGAGGGGTCGTCCACACCGCGCGTGATGGCGACGGTTCGTGTGCTCGCCACGACCGTGGGCGAAAGCGTGGTTCATCGCGTCGTCGCCGGGCCTTTTCGGTCTCGCGCCGATGCGGAATCGGCAGGGCAACAGAGCGCAAAGCCCTACTGGGTATACGAAGGGGCGCCCTAGGTGACGGAATCGGGGACGAGGAACCGCTGGCGCGAAGAGGGCCAAGCGATCGCCGCCGCGCTCGACGCACACTCTGCGGCGGCGATCATTGGACGTCAGGCGGAAGATGCAGCAGAGGTGGCGCTCGGGATCGCCGAGTCGCAGGCTCGGCGGCGGCGGGTTGCTGTCGGTGACCTGGTAGGTGAGGTTGCCCCGCTCCAGTCGCTCGTGCCTGACGAAGTGGTCCACGGACTGATGGACGCCTTCATTCACGGCGTATCGCTCAATCGGATCGCGCACCCGATCGATCGGGCCGGCAACCTCTTCATCATGCAGAGCGGACCGGGGCCGATCGACTATCCCGCGCTGCTGCGCGATGACCGATGGCGCCGGCTGGCAAACGGCTTTCGCGAGACCGGTGCCCTGCTCCTCGCAGTGGTCCCTGAGGGGGCACCGGGCGTGGATGCGCTGGCGCACTCGCTCGGCGCCATAGTCAGGGTCGACGGGGCGCGCGTTCCCGGAGTCGCCCCCGTGATCGCCTCGGCGGGCGGCGATCCCGAGGAGGTGCCTCAATCGCACATTCCGCAGCCCCAGCTTTCGCGCCGCGTCAGCACACGCAGGTCGACACCCGACGCTGTCGACGTGCTGCGCATGAGATCGGGCGGAGTGCGGCGCGTGGAGGAGCGCGCGAGCATAGGGCTCTGGATCGCCATCGCCGCCGGATTGGTATTGGGTATCGGCGCCGTGATGGGATGGCTCAATCGCGACTGGTTCGGATTTGCCGCATCCACCCCACTCACGGCACCGGCCGAGCCGGTTGCAGCGGAGCCTCTGGCCATCGATGCGATAGTCAATCCTGACGATTCAGCCGTCGCGGCGGGCTACGTAGTCGTGCTGGCCAATGTGACCGATTCGAGTACCGCCCGCCTCAGACTGTCGCAGAACCTGAGCCGCTTGCCGGCGTCCACGTTCTCGCCCGACACGCCATGGTATCGCGTCTCGGTCGGCGCCTTTGCCAACGAGACGGCTGCAACCGCAATGCTGCAGGCGCTGCGCGCCAATCGGACACTCGAGCGCGAGAGCGGCTACCTTCTCAGTGCGCCGCTATCGTTGCGCCTCACGACGCTCGGCGACAGCGCTTCGGCCCGGGATTCTCTGAACGCGTGGCGGGCGCGCGGAGTGCCGGCGTTCGCTCTGCGCACGTCCGATACCAGCATCGCCGTATATTCCGGCGCGTACGAAACGCGGGAACAGGCCGCCGTCGCCCTGGCTGCCCATCGTCCGATCGCCCCCACGGCGGTCATCGCCTATCGAGTAGGGAGAGCGTTCTAGTGCGTTTGACCAGACTGGAAATGCACGGGTTCAAGTCGTTCGCCGACCGGACCCACATGCGATTCGAATCCGGGGTGACCGCGATCGTCGGACCGAATGGATGCGGCAAATCCAACGTCTCGGACGCGGTGCGCTGGGTGCTCGGGGAGCAGCGTGCTCGCCTTCTCCGCGGCGCCAAGATGGAAGAAGTCATCTTCCAGGGCTCGTCCGCCCGGCGCCCCGTCAACATCGCCGAGGTGTCGCTGGTGTTCGACAACTCGGATGGGCAACTGCCCATTGCCTATCGCGAGGTCGTCATCACGCGGCGTCTTTCGCGTTCGGGGGAGAGCGACTACCTGCTCAATGGCGCCATCTGCCGGCTTCGCGACATTCAGGATCTGGTGCGCGGCACGGGGCTCGGTGCCGACTCCGGCGTCGTGATCGAGGCCAAGATGATCGACGCCCTGCTCTCCGACCGTCCTGACGAGCGTCGCGAGCTGTTCGAAGAGGCAGCCGGGGTCAGCCTCTACCGGGATCGCCGCCGCAGTACGGAGCGCCGCCTCGAAGAAACGGCGATCGACCTTTCGCGGCTGGACGACCTGGTGAACGAAGTGCATAGCCAGGTACGGTCGCTCGCCAGGCAGCGTCGCCGGGCCGAGCGCCATGGCGAATTGACTGCCCGAAGGTTCAAGGTGGAGTTGACGCTTGCCAGCCGCGACATGTCCGCATGGCGCGATGAGCTGGTGGAGCTCGACAGCCGGGTCGGCACCTTGCGCGAGGGTGTGCCGGCCGCGGAGACGCTGGTGCAGGAGGCGGAGCGCGGACGCGAATCGGCTCATCACGATCGCGCCGCCGCCGAAGCGGCCAGGGCCGAGCTCGCGCGCAACACCAATGCCCAGCAGCAGGAGCTCGCCCGTGTCGAGAGCGAGCTCGCGGTAGCCGAAGAGCGTCATCGAAATGCAATCGAGCGCCGCCAGCGTGCCGAAGAAGAGCGCCGAGCGGGCACCGAGCTCGGTAAGCGGCTGGAAGCGGAGCGCCGTTCCGCGGCCGACGACCGCACCCGTCTCGAAGGCGAGCTGGAACAGGCGCGAGCGGTTCTCGCCACACGGGTGACGGCGGATGAGGCTGCGCGGTCGCGCGTCGTCGCTGCGCGGACAGATGCGGACGCCGCCGAGAGAGGCGCGCGTGAGCTGCGCGACCGTATACGGCATCGCGAGCTCGATCGCGAGAGTGCCTCGCGTGAAGGAACGGAGCTGGAAGCGCGCACGACCGAGTTCGCCCGCGATCGCGACGGGCTCGCCGACGCCATGGAGCTGCAGCGTGCCGCGCTCACGCTTTCCGACCGTGAAGTCGAGCGTATCGCGTTGCTGCTCGAAGAGCGGATCGCCGCTCTCGAGTCCGCCCGGACCGCGGTAACCGAGGCTCGCGGGCGGGAGAATGCCTCACGACAGGAGCTTCTCCGCGCCGAGGATGGCATAACGTCTCTGGAAGCCAAGATGCACGCGCTCGAGGCACTGGAGCGTGAAAGGGTCGGGCTCGCCCCAGCCGCCGCGAGGCTGCTCGACGAACGTCAGGCGTTCGGCGAGGGCGCGATACTCGGTCCGCTCAGCGACTTCGTATCGACCAGCGCCGAGTCCGCGCTGCTTCTCGAGCGTTATCTGGGCGCCAACCTTCACGCGATTCTCGTGCGGGACAGCGGCGCGGCGGAAGAAGTGCGCGCATGGCACGCGCGCACCAATCCCGGCCCGCTCCTCCTGCTGCCGCTGGACGTGGCTCACGCACCGACCGACGGCGGGGACGAGCCGCTGGTGGCGCTGGCCGACGTCGCCGAAGCGGCGCGGGAGTGGCTGCGCGTGCTGCTTCACGCGGTCAAGCCGTTAGGTAATGGTGACGCATTCGTCGACGGCCGGGGCGCCGTGTGGCTGCCGGGGAACGCGACCGGGCGGGGTCCACTCCGCAGACGAGCGGAGCTCCGCAGCGTCGGCTTCGAGCTGGAGAGCTGCATGACCGCCCGGGCGGACGCGGCCGATCGCGCGGAGGTTGCCCACCAGGCGGTTGCCGCTGCGGAAAGCGCGATGACGGCGGCTGCCGAGGCAGCGACCGCCGCTCAGGAAGAGTTGCGCACGGCGCAGACGCATCGTGAGGATGGCGAGCGGCGGCTGCAGCGTGCACAGCGCGAGCTGGAGAACGTTGCCGCAGCGATCGCCCGGGTCTCCGGGCGCCGCACCGATTTGTTTCGTCAGGCGGCATCGATCGACGACGAGCTGGGTTCGCTCGCCGACCAGATCGAGGCGGCCGATCAGGCGGCCAACGATGCGCGCGCCCGGCTCGCTACGGTCGAGCAGGAGCAGGAGGAGGCGCGCGAAGCACGCACGCGCGGCCAGGTCGAGGAGGCCCGGATAGCCGCCCGGCTGCAGGTGGCGACCGACCGGGAGCACCGGCTCTCCGAGGACATGTCAGCCGCGTCAGGCAGGCTGGAAGCGCTGATGGCGGAGCTGGCCGACATCGCCTCGCGTGACAGTGCGCTCGCCGAGCGGATGGCGGCATGGACTGAGGAGATCGACAGCCGTCGCGCCGCGTTCGGCGAGATAAGCGGACGTCTATCTGCCGCTGAAGACGGTGTCCGCGCCGCCGACAGGGCATTCGAGGCCGCCGAGCGCAGGCTCGACGAAGCGCGGCTCTCCGCATCAGCCGCCGCGGATTCGCTGCATCATGCCGAATTGCGCTACGCCGAGCTGTCCGGAAAGCGGACCGCCATCCGCGAACGGCTGGAGACCGAATGGCGTCGGCCACTCGACGAGATGCTCGACCAACTCGAGCCACTGGAGATCGAAGACGCCGAGCTGCGTTCGGAGATGGAAGCGTTGCGTTCTACGCTCGCCGAGCTGGGCCAGGTCAATCCTCTCGCCATCGAGGAGCATGACGAAGAGGTGCGCCGCCTCGACTTCCTGACGAGTCAGCGCGACGACCTGTCATCGGCCAAGCATTCGCTCCAGCAGGCGATCCGCGAGATCGATGTAACCGCGCGTGAGCTCTTCCTCGCCACCTTTCACCAGGTGCGCGAAAACTTCCGAAACATTTTCATGACTCTCTTCGGCGGCGGAGAGTGCGATCTGCGGCTGGAGAATCCGGAGACGCCGCTCGATTGCGACATCGAGATCCACGCTGCGCCGCGCGGCAAGCGAACGCAGAGGATCCATCTGCTGTCGAGCGGCGAACGCGCCCTGGTGGCGTTATCGCTGCTATTCGGAATTTTCCTGACCAAGCCGAGTCCCTTTTGTCTTCTCGACGAGGTCGATGCACCGCTCGACGATCAGAATGTGGGACGCTTCGTGCGAATGCTCGAGCAGTTCAAGAGCAACACCCAGTTCATTGTCATTACGCACAACCCGCGCACCACCACCGAGGCGGCCGATGCGGTGTACGGCGTGACGATGCAGGAGCCCGGTGTTTCATCACTCGTCAGCGTTAGGATGCGCGGAGCGTCGGTGGATGAAGCGACGATGGAGGGTGCCGGGGCCGAGGCGGTCGCCGCCGGGGCATGACGCCGCGCGTGGCGCTGGCCTCCCTGGCTGTCTGGGCAGCGGGAGCGCTCGCCGGGGCGACCGGAAGCGCACAGGCGCCGGCAGTCGAGGTGCTCGCACCACCTGACGACACTCTCTTCTCGCTCACCCCGACGTTCACCATCGCCTCATCGGGATTTTCCCCGTCCCCGCAACCGGTGGCTCTGCGGTTCGTGGTGTCCACCAATCCGGCATTCACCGGCGTGATAGTCGATACCACGCTCTTCGGCGACACGGCGACGGTAACGCTCGCGCGACCGCTGCCCGACGGCGGAGAGGTATACTGGCGCGCGACGGCCCGCGCCAGCGATGGCACGTCGGTCACTTCGGCGGTTACCGGGCCGCGGGTAGTCAGGCGATGGCTGCGGCTGGTCGATCCGAACCTGCCGGTCGGAGTGACGCTCAGCAATCCGCGGCCCACCTTCGTCTGGTCGAGCGGACCGGTGCACACTCCACCGGGGCCGTGGACCTATACATTGGAACTTCTCGGCTCGAGCGGCTTCTTCCCGCTGTTCACCGCTACCGGGCTCGTGGACACCACGTTTGTCCCTGGCTTCGACCTGGACTTCAACACGTCGTACCGGTGGCGCGTCACGGCTCGACTTGCCACCGGCGACAGCGTTCGCGAGGCGAGTTCAGCGTCGTTCGTGATCGTGGATCCGGGACAGCCGGTCGCCACCCTGCTCTACCAGAACTTCCCCAATCCCTTTCCGCGCGGCGCGCTGCCCTCGACCTGCATCTGGTTCGACCTGCGAGAGCCGGCGACGGTGCGACTGGAGATCTTCGACATCCGGGCCAACCTCGTCAGGCGAATCGTTCCTTCGTCCACGGTTCCGGCATCGCTGGCGGCCGGCCGCTACGGACGTGCGCTCGATTCCGGCGCCGGTGGCTGCGATCCTCGTTTTTCCTGGGATGGCACGGCTGACGACGGCCGCCAGGTCGCCACCGGCGTCTATCTCATGCGGTTGACCGCGGATGGGCAGGCGCTCACCAAGAAGATCGTCTTCCGCGGACGTTGATGCGCCTGACGACGATCGGGACGGGCACGGTGGCCCCGCACCCAGCCCGGGTCTGTGCGGCGCACCTGGTGGAGTCGGGTGACGTCAGGCTGCTTCTCGACTGCGGGCATGGCGCGGTGCACCGCATGGCTGTCCTCGGCCTGGATTGGACATCCATTACGCACGTGGCAATCAGCCACTTCCACCCGGACCATCTCGGGGACCTGCCGCTGCTGATCATGGCCTGGCGCTACGGGACCTTGCCGCCTCGCACTGCTCCGGTGACTCTGATAGGACCGCCGGGAACGATCGCGCTCATCGAGACGCTTGCCACGGCACTCGGCGACTGGCTGAGAACGCCGGACTATCCTATGGCAATTGAAGAACTGGCCTCTGGCGCGTCACTGAAACTGGACGGCGTCACCCTGTCGGCGCTGAAGGTTCCGCATACCGAGGAGAGTGTGGCATATTCAGTCGAGGCGGAGAACTGCCGGCTGGTGTACACAGGAGATACGGGGTTCGACGAGGGGTTGGCTGAATGGGCGCGCGGGTCGAAAGTGCTCCTTGCCGAATGCTCGCTGCCCGAAGAGATGGCGCTGCCCAACCACCTCACGCCGCGCCAGTGCGGACGGTTGGCCAGGGTGGCAGAGCCGTTGCGGCTGGTGCTCACGCACTTCTACCCGCCGGTCGAGGCGAGCGACATCGCGGTCAAGGTCCGCGAGAGCTTTGCCGGGGAAGTGGTGCTCGCGGAAGATGGTTGGTCCATGGAAATAGAGGACGCGTAATGCTCGTCGTAATGCGACACGGTGCAACGCCTGACGAAGTTCACGGCGTTGTGCGCACTATCGAGGAAATGGGTTACGTGGCCCGGCCGATGCCCGGATCACAGCGTACGGCCATCGGACTCGTCGGTAACGATGGGCGGGTCGACAGTTCGCGCATCGAAGCATTGGCAGGAGTGGCGGAGGTCATTCACGTTACTCAGCCTTACAAGCAGGTCTCGCGGGAGTGGAAGGCCGAGAACACCATCGTCACCATCGGGCCAGGGGTGCGCATCGGCGGCTCCGAAGTGGCGGTCATTGCCGGTCCGTGCTCGGTAGAATCGGAGGAGCAGATCGTCACGGTGGCGCGGCAGGTACAGGCGGCCGGGGCGGCTTGCCTGCGCGGCGGAGCATTCAAGCCCCGGAGCTCACCGTACTCTTTTCAGGGGTTGGGCAAGAAGGGGCTGGAGCTGCTGGCGCTCGCCAGGCGCGAGACAGGACTGGCGATCGTCACCGAGGCGATGGATGCCGAAGGCGCCGAGCTGGTGGCCGAGGTGGCGGACTGCATCCAGATCGGCGCTCGGAACATGCAGAACTACTCGCTGCTGCGGGCGGTCGGGCGGTTAGGCAAGCCGGTGATGCTGAAGCGCGGGATGGCGGCGACGATCAGCGACCTGCTGCTCAGCGCGGAATACATACTCGCCGAGGGGAACGACCAGGTTCTGCTGTGCGAGCGAGGAGTGCGCACATTCGATCCGGCTACGCGGAACATGTTCGACCTGACGGCGATCCCACTGGTTCACAGGCTTTCGCATCTACCGATTGTCGCCGACCCGAGCCATGGCACCGGCGCGCGCGACAAGGTGATCCCGATGGCCCGTGCAGCGGTCGCGGCCGGGGCGGACGCAATCATGATCGAGGTGCATCCCAATCCCGAGCGGGCCAAGTCTGACGGGGCTCAATCGTTGTATCCGGAACAGTTCTCGCAATTGATGGGGGAGGTGAGGGCGATAGCGCACGCGATAGGGCGTACGCTGACGCCGGCGCCGGGAACGGCGGTTGTGGGAGCGGGGTAGGACTATGTAGGACAGCGGGAATCGGGAATCGGGAATCGGGAAACGAGCCGTCATTCCCGCGAAAGCGGGAATC
>CAZPCC010000177.1:0-15583 GCA_964584905.1 uncultured Gemmatimonadaceae bacterium
GCAAAGTCCGGATCGACTATCGAGTCGGCATCGATGATTACCACGGCATCGTAGTCGGCGAGCTTCACCTGAGTCATTGCCCACGCCAGCGCCGGCGGCTTGCCGCGCCGAAGCGTATCGAAGCGTTCCAGTACCTCGGCGCCTAACGTGCGGGCTACTTCGGCTGTGTCGTCGGTGCAGTTGTCGGCGACGACGATGACGCGCGAATCCGCCCGCGTGTTCCGCATCGCCAGCAGAGACTCCACGCAGGGCGCGATGGTGAACGACTCGTCATGCGCCGGAATCAGAAAGAGGAGCGATGCGCGGGTGGCTGGCGCAGCCGGCGCCGGCGGGCGCCGGCGCACCAGCATCAGCAGATCCGACAGCAGCGGTAGCAGCCAGAGAACGGCAAGCGGTAACAGCGCGACCGCGGCGACGGTCGCGATCAGCTCTATCAGGATCGGCATGCAACTACGTCAGGCGCGGCGGCCCGGAGGCGGCGGCTGGACGCGTATGGGCGGGGCAGGGAATCGCGACGGCGGCGGACGAACCGGCGGAGCCGGTCCTCGCAATCGCGCGGGCGAGCCGGCTCGCACTGGCTTCTTCGAATCCTCCTTGCCCGGCTTCGTGCCCGAGACCAGAAGCAGCGCGACCGCAAAACCCAGCAGGTAATAGGGCGGCGACTGGAACGCGAAGGACAGGAACGCGCCCGCTACCGCAAAGGCAGCTAGCGACAACCCTACCATTGGCGTCAGCATGCGGACTGCTACGTCGGTCATTTCCGGTGGAGGTCGCCAGAGCATGAGCGACAGCGTGCCGCCGAAAATGGCCAATAAGAACGCCGTGCCGCCAATGAGCCCAACCTCTGCCCAAGCCTCGATGTACGAGCTATGCGCGGTACTCCACTTCACTCCGATTCCTCCGCGGTCTTGCGAATATTCGGATAGCATCCCCTCCGCCCGGCCGAAGTTCGCCATTCCAAGACCGAGAACGGGATGATCGAAGGCGTACCCGATGCCGCGCTTCCACACGTTGATGCGCGCGCGCGGAGACTGGTTGTCCAGCTCCTCATCCATCGTCCTCATTCGACTCGTGTAGCTCGCTGGCAGCGTGATCGCCCCCAGCACCGCCAGAATGATTCCAGTAAGAGCAACTTTGCGGACTTCGCGAACCCGTCCGGTCACGCCGATGAACAGGAGCCCGGCCATGATGGCGACCATGCCGAGAAATCCGCCTCGCGAGCTCGTGCGCATCATGACGGTGAACATCATTGGGAGCGCGAGAATGGCGACCCAGCGGAGCTTGGACTTGTTGTCGAAGAACCACCAGATGAGCAGCGGCATCGCTATGACGACGATCAGTGCCAGGTCGTTCGAATCGTAAGTCGCAGCACCGGCGAGCCGTCCGGCGTTGTCACGGCGACCCCATATCAATGCCAGCCAGGCCGTCATGATTCCCGACACCACGAGCGTCTGTGCCATCAACCGCCGCCCGGCCGCGGTGCGCGCTACGCCGAACACCATCATTCCGCCGAGAATGGACTGCGAATAACCGTGTGTGAGATAGGTGAAGGATGCGTTGCGGTGCATCGCCGTAGGAACGCCGAGCGTCGCGAAGATTATCACAGTGACAATGAGCCAGGTAATCCAGTGCTTGCCGAGATCGCCCGGTCGCCATTTGGCCGCCTGCGAGAACATGACGATGGCTGTGACAATCGTGAGCAACAGCGGCACCTGCGCCGCCGCGATGACGGGATATATGGAAGCGACGCGGGTGAGATTCACGAATACCACCGCAGCCACCATGTAGGCCGCCAGGCGGCTGACCTCCTGCTCCTTTGCGGGAGCCTGAGACACCGTAGAGGTGGTTGTCGCCGGCGTGCGGGTGCTGAACGAAACGGGTGCGGTTCTTGGTACGGTCATCTCTCTCCCGGCGTAACGTCAGGCATCGCGGGTGTAGCCGCGGGGGGGATGCCCTTGCCCTTGCGGCACGATGCGCTGCCTTCGGATGTTACACGCGCGTCACGAGCACAGGCAACGATCTGCTTGCCCCAGGGCGATGTGCCCACCCCCGGCGGCGATTCGTCCCATGCGCGTATCCCTGGCACTCGCCGGGCTCGTTCAGCTGGAACCGTCGTGGAGGTCGCGTGAAGGAAGTTGTTCGCCGAGTCGTGTACCATGCGCTGAACACAAGTGGCACCACGGCGCTGCGTCGCTTGCGGCGAGTCCGCGCGAGGCAGGGTTGGGCGACGATCCTTGTATTCCACACCCTGAGCGAAACGCATGCCCACGACGGCATTACCATGTCTCCGCGACATTTCAACGACATCATGGGAATGCTCGCGGCCCGATATGACGTGATCTCGCTCACGGAATTGCTCGACCGCGTACGGAGCGACCGACCGTTCACCGGTCGCGAAGTCGTGATCACCTTCGACGATGGATACCTCGATAACTACCGGTTTGCCGCTCCGATTCTCCTGGAGCTGGGGTTGCCGGCAACGTTCTACCTTACCGCCGGTTTCATCGGAACTGATCGCCAGTTTCGGTGGGATACGGAGAAAGGCCGCCGAACGGTAATGATGAGCTGGGAGCAGGCACGCGAGTTGTACGGCATGGGATTCGAAATCGGCTGTCACACCTGGAACCATCCTGATCTCGGTACCGAACCGATCGGTTCTTCTCAGCGGGAACTCCTGGACGCCAAGGCCAGGATCGAGCAGGAAGTGGGGGGCCCCGTAGAGCATTTCGCCTATCCATTCGGCGGCCTTGGCAACATCACGCCGGAATGGGTTGCGGCGATCCGGGACGCGGGATTCGCCAGCAACGTGCGTTGCCACGGCGGATACGTCTCGACCGCCGACGATCCGTTCTGGATCGCCAGGATCGGCTGCCATCAGCGCACAGTCACCGACGTGCGGATCGAGCTCGATCGGCCCTGGTAGCCTCACGAGTTTCCCCCCTTTGCCGCCAGCCGCATTTCTGCCTGGGCGTCTTCCCGGGTCTTGATGATCCTGGCCGGCACACCGCCGACGACGGCGCCGGCAGGCACGTCCCTGGTCACCACGGATCCCGCGGCCACCACCGCCCCGTCGCCGATCGTGACGCCCGGAAGGATGACGCATTGCGCGCCGATCCAGACATCGGATCCTATCGTGACCGTCTTCTCGGTCCAGGGCTGCTTGTGATAGGGTACGCCGGGTACGAACTGGTGGTTGGAGGAGAAAACCACCGTTCCCGGCCCCAATCCGGAGTTCTGCCCAACGATGATCTTCGCGTTAGGAGAGGCCCACAGGCAGCAGAACGGCTGGATGCGCACATGGGAGCCAAGCTCGATGTTCTCCGCACGGCGGAAGGTCACGCTGGGGTGAATGATCGTCCGCTCGCGCCGGGGAAGCTGCGTCCACGGAATGATCTGGTCCACCACCATGTAGTCGACGCGCGACACCACCCAGCGCCAGAATCCGGGCGCGAACAGGAATCGCGCGTACGCCGCGCGTCGCAATAGTCCTCCGATCATGCGCGTCGCTCCAGGACCGACTCGTACAGCGCACAGTAGTTGGTCGTAAAATGTTCCAATGAGAATCGTACGGCGTGCTCGCGGGCGAGATCTCCCAACGAGTCGCGAAGTGCCGCATCCGTGGCTATGCGTACCAGCGTGGAGGCCAGTGCGCTGGTCTCGCCAGGCGGTACCAGCAGACCTGCCGGTGGCTCTCCTAGCGCTTCGGGTATTCCGCCTACCCGCGGCGCGACCGTGGGCACACCGGCCGCCATCGCCTCGAGCAGTGAGACGGGCAGCCCTTCGGTGTGGCTGGCGTTCAGAAACATATCTGCTGCCGCCAGACAGTCGGCTACGTCGCGGCGGAATCCCAGGAACCTCACGCTGTCTCCAATGCCGAGCGTGCCAGCCAGTGCGCGCGCGGCCTCCTCTCCGGGGCCGCTTCCGAGAATCGCCAGGCGGAGCGCTGGCGCCTCGACACGCGCCAGTGCCACCGCGCGCAGCATGCCGTCGTAGTTCTTGACTGGCGCGAATCGCCCGATTGCCAGCGCCACCACGTCTGACTGGGTGACGCCCCACTCGGCGCGCAGTCGCTCACGCACGGCCACTCCATTGGACGCGTAAGGCTCGAGGTCGATCCCATTGAGCACCACCTTCGGCTCGTCCGGCAGATCGAGATACTCCCGGTCATAGCGGGCAAGAGCCGAAGTGACTGCCACGAAGCCGTCGGTGCGGCGATGGCACCAGCGCTCGATCCGGCCGCGCACCCAGGGTTCCGGCGGGTAGCGTCCGTGGTCAGTGAAAACGAGCCTTGGCGTGCGTAGACGGGACTTGGCGACGGTTGCCGCGAACCAGGTCCCGCTGTGCGAATGAATCACGTCGGGCGCGAACTCGCGTAAGGAGCGAATGAGCGCCGCGGGATATCCGCGCAGACGCATGGGGCCTTCCTGGCAGTCGTAGACGCCGATTCCAGCCGCCGTCAATTCGTCGGCGTATACTCCCAGACCGCTCAGACAGAATACGCCAGCCTCGTGTCCGCGTTGAGCGAGAGCCAGCGCGAGATCCCGCACCAGCCGCTCCAACCCGCCACCCCGCAGGCTCGGTGTCACCTGCGCAATTCGCAGTGGCCGCGTGGTCACGATGCCCCCCGCAGGCGAATACCTGCCGCCCAGCACTCCAGCGCCGGAACTGAGATTCCCGCCGGGACGTTGATGCGCGGCAGCGCTAGCGGATCATCATCCCGCGTAACCAGCGCAAAGCGCGTCGTCACACCGGTCCGATACCCCGCCGTACGCGCCGCCTCGATCACCAAATCGTTATGCATGCCGTATGGATACGATACTTCGTTCGGGGGCGCGCCCATGGCCGCGCCGATTTCCGCGCGCGACCGCTCGAGCTCCTCACGCAGCGCCATGGCTTCGAGCGCCGCGAGATTGCGGTGCGACACGGTGTGCGAGCCGACGACGCATCCGTCACGCGCGGCGAGGCGTACCTCTTGCCAGGTCGCCGGCATGAGAGCCGAAGGCAGTTCGTGGTCATCGGCAGGGAATTGCGCCAATACCGCACAGCGGTCGCCGCCCAGTTCGTTCACCGCACGGTCGCGTACCGCGGCCGGCACCGCGCCGCCGGCGCCGAGCAGGTCCCACCAGAACGGCGAAGGAGCCGCGGCGGCATCCGAAACGACGAACACCGATGACGGCAGTCCGCGCCGCGCCATTGCCCGCACTCCGTGTGTGAGTGCTCCGCGATAGGCATCATCGAACGTCAACGCGGCGAGCCCGTCCACGGAGCGGCGCTGGCGCACGCGATCGGAAATTTCAGCGAGCGGAACGACGGAATACCCGTCAGCGATGACGGCGAGGTAGTCCTGGAAATCGCTCGAGGTGATGTGCAGCGAGTGGTCACTCCGGGCGGGAACACCTTCGTCGGGCGCGACGTTGTGGAACGCGAAGATCGCCGCGCCGGCGTGCCGCCGGCGATACGCCGGATAGCGGGTAGCCAGTGCGAGGCGATAGGCAGCATCGCGCACGAGGTTCATGGCATGCTGGCGCATCACTGCTTCCCCATTCCAGCGATGACCCGCGCGACGGTTCTCGAGTCCCGGGGTTGCGGTACGGACGATGGACGTGGGGACATGCAGCGGCCCAGTTCATCCATCAGGCGCTCCGCCTGGACGCGCCGGCTGAACCTTCTTTCGTGTGCCAGCCGCCGGGGACGCTCTCCGCGCGTGAACTCCTCGATCCGCCGCCGCAGCACCATCGCCATCCCGTCGACATCGGCTGGCGACACGACATCCGCGCCGCTGCCACGCAGCAAGAGCGCCGCTGGCGCGTCAGGCTCGGCAAGCACCAGCATCCATGCATCGAACTGCATGTACTCGAAGATCTTGGACGGGATCGCCCAAGGGCTGTCCTGCGGGAGGCTGAGCAGCATCGTGGCGCCGGCCAGCATCTCGAGCGCTTCCTGGCGCGGGCGTAGCGGGCCTGTCGTCACGTAGTCGGCTATGCCTTCCTGCTCCGCCATGTGTGCGATCGGAACCCCGCCGTAGTCATCGACGTTGCCGATCAGTTCAATTCGGAAGCTGTCAGGCGCCAGGCCCAGCACCGCGATCGCGCGCGCGGCCGCCTGAAAGAGCGGTCGCGGATCGCGGTCCAGGTAGATGCCACCGGCATACGCGATCGTGAAGCGGTCTCCGTGGCGCGTCGTCGGAATCGGCTCGTCGTCATAGCCGTTCGTCACGGTCACGATACGCCTGGCGGCGCCGGGATATCGTGCCGTCATGGCGTGCGCCACAGGCTCGGCGTTCACGACCACCAGCGCCGCGTCACGCACCGCGCGCGATTCGTAATGCCTCGCAAGAGCGAACCACACAGGGGAGGCGATCGTTTCGGCAATGCGCCGCTCCAGGCTCCACGGGTCGCGCAGATCCATGATGAATGGGAGCCGCGCACGACGGGATAGCCGTCGTGCCGCTTCGTGATTGCAAAGATGCCACGGGCCGCAGCTGATCACCGCCCGGTGGCGCGAGCGGTCGAGTACCTGCCGTCCCACCGCTTCGATGGACCGCGCCCAGGCCAGCTGACGGCGATGGTCGAGCCACGACCAGTAGCTGCGCATCCAGAATCGTGGAGTCGCCAGATCCCATCCCATTTCTTCCGGTGGCAGCGACCGGCCACCGGTGGGTCGCGGTGCATGTCCCGTTCCCGACACGCGCCCCGCCGACTCGCTGGATGCCCGGTTTCTCTCACGCTGCATCGCACGATAGGCGCGGCTGAGCCATTGCTCCGCGCGATCGAGCGTCAGATCCTGGGGAACGAACCCGTAGACTCGTGTGCCGGCCGGCAACTCGGCCAGACGGGAGTCGTCGCGGGCATCGAGGAGCGCGGGATCGCGCGTGATCACATCGAGAATCCATCCGCGGTCAGCCGCGAATCGCGAGAGCTTCTGCCAACGGAGCGCGCCGGCGGACTGCGCTGGCGGAAACTGGTCGCTGAGCAGCAGGAGACGATCCGAGCGAGGATCGCCGCCTGGCGCTTCGAACACCGGCTCCAGCATTCGATTGGTCACTTCCGCACCGTCCGCAGGAACGTCCGAAAAGCGCGGAGGCGTTCCCTGTGTGCGAGATACATAACGCCGAGGTAGCTCACAACCCCCACGATGGTCATAACGACGAGACGGAGCGACATCGTCGCCGTATCGTTGCCGTCCGGCAGGCTGAGGCGCGCTGCCAGCACCGCGAGCGCCATTACGCCGCTCCCGCTCAACGCCGGCCAGAGTGCCGATCCGTACGTACGCCACGACATACCGATCATGCGGAAGGTGTAACGCATCGCGAACGGCACGAACACGAGGGGGAAACCAATGATCCATCCGAGAGCCACGCCGGCCGTCCCCCACTGCGCGCCGATTACGAACATGATCGGAAGAAGGACGGCGGCGAGCACTGAGAAGTGCAGGTTCCGTTTCGCGCGGCCGGTCGCGACGAGCACTTGACCGAACAGGATGCTGATCGATCGGAAGCCGGAATAGGCCACCAGAATGGCCATTGGCGCGATCGCCGGCGCCCACTTTTCACCGAGGACCACCAGCACGAAGTCATGCGCGACCAGGGCGAGTCCGGCGGCAATGGGAAACGTGACGATCGCCAGCGCTTCTGTAATGCTGAGCAGGTAGCGGCGGATGGCCGCGTCGTCGTGCTGGGCGGTCGCAAAGACGCCGCTGGTCACCCTGCTCAATACGGCGCTCACTTTCTCGACCGGGATGTTGGCAATCGTCCAGCCGAAGGTATACGCACCCAACGCAACCGTACCCAGCATGCGGCCGACTACGGCGAAATCGGCGTTCGAGTAGACGTACCACGTTACTCGTGAAGCCGCGACGTGGGCGCCGTAGCTGACGGCATCCCGGATCGTGTGAAACTCACTCGGCCATGAGATGCGGTGCGGCCGCCACCACCACGCCAACATTGTCCCAACCGCTGTACCGATGATGGAGCCGAATACAAGCGCCCAGTACCCGTGCCCGAGAAACGCGAGGATCAGTGTGCTTCCGGCGAGAAACCCAGCTTCGATTCCGTCGATCCATGCGAGTCGGCGGAACAGCAGCTCGCGCGTCATTAATGCACGCGGCAGAACCTGAAAACCACGTAATATGAAAGTCACCGCAAGAATTGCGACGACCGGTTGAACTCGAGGCTCGCGGAAAAAGCTCGCAACCAGCGGCGAGACAGCCAGCGTGAGACCGAAGAACGCCAAGCCAAGCAATGCTGACACGCCGCCCAGCTTTGCGATCTGCTCCCTGGTGAGATCCCGCTGCTGGACAATTGCCGCGCTCAAACCGAGCTCATTGACCAGCGCCACAAGGCCAAGGTAGACCGTGGCATAGCCCACCAGCCCATAGTCCGCCGGGGAGAGAAGGCGGGCCAGCAGCAGGGTGGCGCCCCATCGCAATGCCTGGGCGAGAAAGCGCATTCCACCCGTCCAGGCAATGCCGTCGACGAGCGACCGATCGAGATCCAACGACCGCTGCGCCTGCGCCTCCACCGAATCTGTATCTATACGCTCGGGATCATCCCGGGCGGCGCTGGCGATTGACTGAGTCATGTCACGCCGGCAGGGAGCAAGAGGAGGACCAGCGACCTCGGGGCGCAACTCGCCTCATGATAGGCAGTTATGCTCTTAGACCGCCTTCCGCTGTGCGGCTTTGTGTTCAATAATGTCGCGTTTAGTGGCGGCGTCGCAACAAGTGCAAAGGACGAGGCGCGAGTCAAGCTACTCTCGCAGGGGCATTTTCGGGTATGGGAGAAATGACGATCAATTGATTCGGCGTCCTCATCGAGATCTTTGCGCTGTCGCTGGCCGGTGGAGAAGTATCTGTACGTTCGCCGCACAACTCCTGTGGCCGCCCTGCAACAGGACCGCAGTGAGCGCTTACGATGGATGTTGCGGCACAACGACTTACCAAATTCCAAAGGTGGCCTGATCGGGCGCGGGGATTGCGTTTGCGGCGGTCGTCGCGGCGTACCCACTACAACCTATCGACGTATTTGCCGGACCGGTGGGTACGCCCGCGACGCCACTACCAATCCTCGTGTTCATGTCGTTAATGGTTGTTTGCCTCACACCCCGTCGCGGTGCAGACTCGAATCGGATTCCGTGCTCGGAAGGGTCGCATGAGTGATGAAGTGCGTCACACGCGGTTTCGTTCGCCGCGTCGAGGGAGCACGCCAACCTGCTCCGTCATCATCATCTCCCAGGGCGACCATGAAACCCTGGACTCGTGCATGGATCGCCTCGCCGAGCCGTGCGCCCGTTTCGGCGCCGAGATCGTGATTGTGGTGCCGTCAGCGTCGGCCGATCTGGCGCGCCTCAAGAAGCGCTACAAGGAGGCACGTGTGATCCAGGCGCCGGCTGACTACGGCGACGGTGACCTTCGCGGTTTCGGGCTTCTCGAAGCGGGTGGCGACATCGTGGCGATAACCGCTGACCACGAGGTTCGGGGGGAGGAGTGGCTCGCGGTACTGGAGCGTAGGGCGCGTAACGGTGGAGACTACGGACCGGTCGTTAACGGAACGACCGACTGGTTGAGCCATCTTCAGAATCTTGGAGCGATATCGCGCAACGGCCACGGCGCATGATTGCTCAAATTGCCGACAAGGCGCGGGTGGAGTTCGAACTTTCGGTAGTGGTTCCTTCGGTCAACAGTCCGCAGGACCTGTTTGATTGTCTGGGAGCGCTCGAAGCGCAAACTGGCGCCAGGTTCGAGATTCTCGTAGTCGATCGACTGGGCGAAGCGGTGAGAGCGGCGGTGCGCGAACGACATCCCCGGGCACGATTGATCGGGGTCCCGATTGGAACCACGATTCCGCAGATGCGCGCCATCGCGTTCGCAGAGGCGCGGGGACGCTGCGTCGCTGTGATCGAGGACCACGTTATCGTGCCGCCAGATTGGGCGCGTCGGCTGCTCGATGCCCAGGCTGCCTCTCAGGGGGTGGTAGGCGGATCTGTGGAGAATGCGGCGACCGAGCGACTTGTCGATTGGGCCGCATTTCTGTGCGAGTACAGCCACTGCATTCCGCCCTTGCCGGCTGGTCCGGTGGAGTGGCTTACGGGAAACAACGTGGTATATCCTCGTGAGCTCCTCGAGCGCCACCGATCGGTCATCGACGAAGGAAAGTGGGAGAACCACTTGCACGAGGCGCTCAAACGCGATGGCGTTGCACTGATCTGCCACCCCGAGATCGCCGTCGGACACAAGAAGCACTACACGGTGGGCGAGTATCTTTCCCAGCGGTATCTCTACGCTCGTTCGTACGCAGGCGCGCGTGTAACTGGGCAACCGCTCTCGAAGCGTGCCGCGTATGGTTTAGCGGCGTTCGCGCTGCCACCGCTGCTCTTTTACCGTACCCTCGCGCGGGTCGTCTCCAAAAGACGTCATCGGACGGAGCTGTTGCGTTCGCTTCCACTACTTGCGCTGTTCGTAACCTCGTGGGCTCTTGGCGAAGTGGTTGGCTATTGGGCGGGCCCAGGCGACTCTCTTGGGAAGGTGTGCTGAGATGCAGCTCGAGAACACAGCAAAGGGACGCACGGTAACGCCGCTACGCCGCGGCGATCGAACCATTATCGTCGGCGCCGGTCCGGCTGGCCTCACGGCGGCCTATCTGCTGGCGAAGGCCGGTCATCCGGTCACGGTGTTGGAGGCCGATGACATGGTCGGCGGCATCTCGCGCACGGCGCAATACAACGGCTACCGGTTCGACATCGGGGGTCACCGCTTTTTCACCAAGATCGCCCCGGTCGAGGCGCTCTGGCACGAGATCCTCGGACAGGAATTCATCTCGGTACCGCGGCTGTCGCGGATTCATTACGGTGGCAAGTACTTCGATTATCCGCTCAAAGCCGCCAATGCGCTTTCGGGGTTAGGCATCGTCAACGCCACCCTGATGGTCGTCAGCTACCTCAAGGCGCACTTCTGGCCCAATCCGGTCGAAGAGAACCTGGAGCAGTGGGTGACGAACCGCTTTGGAAAACGCCTGTACGAGATTTTCTTCAAGACGTACACGGAAAAGGTGTGGGGTATTCCGTGCACCGAGATCCGTGCCGAGTGGGCCGCGCAGCGCATTCAGGGACTCAGCCTGGCCAAGGCGATTCTTTCGGCGGCGCAGCTGAACAAGCGCTCGACGTCCATCAAGACGCTGATCAACGAGTTCCAGTATCCGCGGTTAGGTCCCGGTCAGATGTGGGAGGCGGCCACGCGCAAGATCCGCGAGATGGGTGGCGAGGTGCTGATGAAGCACGAGGTGACCGCGCTCGAGCTTCATAACGGCAGCCTGCAGGCGGTACGGGCAGCCACGCCCGAGGGCGAGCGCCGGTTCGAGGGGCAGCACTTCTTCTCGACAATGCCGCTCAAGCATCTGGTGCGGAGCATCAAGCCGGCGCCTCCAGCCGCGGTGCAATCAGCGGGCGAAGGACTCAACTACCGCGACTTTCTGACCGTGGCACTGATTCTGGACGGCGAGGACCTGTTCCCGGACAACTGGATCTACATCCACAGTCCTGGCGTGAAGGTCGGGCGCATCCAGAACTTCAACAACTGGAGCAAGGCGATGGTGCCTGACGCCGGCCGCACCTGCCTGGGCATGGAGTACTTCTGCTTCGAAGGCGATGGATTGTGGACGAGCTCCGATGCCGATCTGGTCGCGCTGGCAACCAGTGAGCTGGCGCAACTCGGACTCGCCGATGCGGCCAAGGTCGTCGATGGGACGGTGGTTCGCATGCCCAAGGCCTATCCCGTGTACGATTCCGTGTACCGCGAGCATCTCGACGGCGTACGCAGCTTCATCGACCGCATACCGAATCTTCATACGGTGGGGCGGAATGGCATGCACAAGTACAACAACCAGGACCATTCGATGCTGACGGCGATGATGGCCGTCCAGAACATGAACGGCGCGTCGCACGACATCTGGTCGGTGAACACCGATTTCGACTACCACGAGGAGCAGAAGGTCGACGAAAAAACGCCGTCACTCCCCTCGTCGCACGATCGGCGAGCCGCAGCAGTCAGCGGTTGATGCATGCGCATTGGCGTCGATGCCGCGTGTTGGGCGAATGGTCGGGGGTACGGCCGGTTCGCTCGCGAGCTGCTCGGTGCCATGGTGGAGGTATCGCCCGCTGACGAGTTCATCTTCTTCGCGGATCCGCTGTCGGCGGAACGGCTGCCGCGAAACGCGCCGAACGTACGGGTTGTGCTGGTTGAGCAGCGCGTCGCGCCGGCGGTGGCGGCGGCCTCGGATGGCAGCCGCGCGCCAGGTGACATGCTGCGATTCTCGCGCGCGGTGGCGCGCGAGCGTCCCGATGTGTTCTTCTTTCCATCGGTGTACAGCTATTTTCCCCTGGTGCCCGGGCAACGGGCCGTCGTAACCGTTCACGACGCCATCGCTGAAAGGTATCCGGAGCTCACGCTGCCCACCGCGCGCGCGCGCATGTTCTGGAAGGCCAAGGTGTGGCTGGCACTTCGCCAGTGCCGGATAGTGCTCACCTCCTCGGAATACTCCGCGCGCGAGATCGCGTCGGTCGTGGGCGTTCGGCCGGACCGTATTCGAGTCGTGGGGGCGGCACCCGCGGCCGCGTACCGCCCGAGCGAGAATGAAATGGAGAGCTCGGCGATGGCGGCGCGATATGGCGTTCCCGAGGGAGCGGCATGGTTCACCTACGTTGGCGGCTTCAATCCGCACAAGAACGTCGACGCCCTGGTGCGCGCTCACGCAGCCGTAGCCTCGAGCCGAAACGGCGATGCGCCCTATTTGCTCCTCGTCGGCTCGATCAGTGCGGATGTGTTCCACAGCGACCAGAACCACATTCGCGAAACTGTGGCGCGTGCGGGCACGTCCGAGCTGGTGCGGTGGACCGGATTCGTTTCGGATGAGGATCTTCGCCATTTGCACAGCGGTGCGGCGGCACTCGTGCTCGCGTCGCAGAGCGAAGGCTTCGGCCTTCCTGCCGTCGAAGCCGCCGCATGCGGCGCGCCTGTGATCGCGACCACGTCCAGCCCGCTGCCCGAGCTCCTGGCAGGAGGTGGTTACTTTGTGGCCCCAAGGGACGAAGAGGCGCTGGCGCGGGCGATGACGACCCTGCTCGACGATCGCTCCCAGCGCGAGAAACTCGGCTCATGCGCGCGCGAACGAGCTGCCTCGATGACGTGGGCGGGAGGTGCCGAGCGAACGCTCGACGCCCTGCGCGAGGCGGCCGCATGACGGCGCTTCGCTTCGCATTCGTCACCACGTTCTATCCGCCGCATAACTTCGGGGGCGACGGCATTGGTGCGCAGCGATGGGCGCGGGCGCTGGTAAGGCGCGGGCATCACGTCACGGTCATCTGCGACACCGACGTGTACGAGCTGCTGCGCACCGGCCCGGCGCCAACGACGGTAACCGAGGAGGAGGGGATCACCGTCCATCGGTTGCGCTCCAGCGTCGGGCCGTTGTCGGTGTTGCTCACTCATCAGTTAGGGCGGCCGCTGGTCAATGGCGCGGCGATACGGCGCATTCTGAACACCGGGAATTTCGACGTAATCAATTTTCATAACGTCTCGGCGATAGGTGGACCGGGCGTGCTCGAGATGGGGAGCGGAATAAAGCTCTATACGGCGTGGGAGCATTGGCTCGTCTGCCCCACTCACGTGCTCTGGCGGCACGATCGCGAGGCGTGCACCGGTCGCGAATGTTTCGAATGCGTACTTCACCATCACCGTCCACCTCAGCTCTGGCGCTACACCGGAGCACTCGAGCGCGGGCTGCGCCACATCGACAGCTTCATTGCGCTGAGCGAATTCAGCCGGGCAAAGCACAGGGAGTTCGGATTTCCGCACGAGATGGAGGTGCTGCCGGGCTTTCTGCCCGATCCGGAGGCGGGATCCATGCGCCCGATCGCCGATAGCGCATCGCCACACGAGCGTCCGTACTTCCTGTTCGTGGGGCGTCTCGAGAGGATCAAGGGACTCGACGACGTCATTCCGGTTTTCGCAAACTACACCGACGCCGACCTGGTCATCGCCGGGGATGGGACGCACCGCAGCCGGCTCGAGGCGATTGCCGCCGGCAACCCGCGTGTCAGGTTTCTGGGCACCATATCGCAGGCGGAAGTGAGCCGCTATAACGCGCACGCAATCGCGTCACTCGTCCCCACCGCCGGATTCGAGACCTTTGGCTTCGTCATCATCGAGGCGTTCCGCCGTGGCACGCCGGTAATCGCGCGCCGAATCGGACCACTTCCGGAACTTGTCGATACCTGCGGCGGCGGCGAAACCTTTCGCTCGCCTGACGAACTCGAAGCCGCACTGCGACGCATGCAGCACCAGCCCGGTTATCGCGACCGGCTTGCCGCCGCGGCCTATCGGGGCTTCACCGAGCGTTGGACTGAATCGGCCGTCATGCCGCGATTCTTCGATCTGCTCAAGCGCTTGGCGCGCGACCGTGGCGCGACGGACATCGTGCAGGCACTGGATGCGGGAATAGCGGCGTGAAGGCGATCCTCACGTACCATTCGATCGACGACTCATCGTCGGTGATTTCGATCAGTCCCGACGCGTTTCGCCGTCAGGTCGAGTGGTTGGCATCGGGTGCCGTGCGGGTGGTATCGATCGATGACTTGATGGCGCTTCCGTCCGGTGTCGATGCGGTCGCGCTGACCTTCGATGACGCTTTTGCGAATTTCGCCGCGATTGCCGCTCCCCTGCTCTCGCGCCATCAACTGCCCGCCACCGTCTTTGCTGTAAGCGAACATGTGGGAGGAACCAACGCCTGGCGCGGCACGTGCGCTCAGGACATTCCCACGCTTCCGCTCATGGATTGGCCGGCACTGGGCATGATGAGTGAAATGGGCTTCACAATTGGCGCGCACACTCGTACCCATCCCCACCTGACGGGGTTGTCACGCGATGCTCTAACGGATGAGATCGGCGGATCGGCTGACCGCATCGAATGGGAGCTTGGAGTGCGACCGACGGTATTCGCCTATCCGTACGGCAGCGTCGATGACGCGGTCGCGGAAGCGGCCAGTGGTTTTCGCTGGGCTCTAACGACCGAATTGCGTCCGTTGCGAGGGCGCGAACGGCCGACGCGGCTGCCCCGGCTGGACATGTACTATTTTCGAGCGGGAATGCGGTTGGAGGCGTTCGGATCTCCACGCTTCCGGCAATACCTGTGGGTGCGGTCGGGCGCTCGGCGAGTTCGTGCCGCGCTGGCGACCGCCGCGGAGTAACCATGAGTCCTGGACACCCGTATCTGTCGGTAGTGGTCCCCGCACATAACGGCGGTGCAGTGCTTCGCCAGTCGCTGGCAGCGCTCGCATCCAGCGACCTGCCCCGGGAGTGCTGGGAGTTGATCGTAGTCGATGATGCCTCTGACGACGAGACAGCGGTCGTCGCGGCGCGTTATGCCGATACCGTGGTGCGCCTGCCTGGCCGGCCGCACGGACCGGCATACGCCAGAAACCGGGGGTTCGAAGTCTGCCGCGGTGAAAACGTCGTTTTCGTCGACGCTGATGTACTTGTCCACCCCGGCACTTTGCGGCGCTTCGCCGAGGTATTCGCCGCCGAGCCCGACGTC
>CAZPCC010000178.1:0-3654 GCA_964584905.1 uncultured Gemmatimonadaceae bacterium
AGTCCGCTCACGGTCGCCCTCGAACGCGTCGACGCACATGGCGCCCAGCGGAGTCTCCAGCAGCGTGACGTCGGGGCGGCGCAGCCTGGCGTCGAGCGGCCAGGACGAGTCGTACAGCAGCCAGCCGCCGGGCACTACTTCTGCCACGTCGCGCGCGTATGTCGAGGTATTCATCGCGACGACGAGATCGAACCGGGGTGTGCGGGCGGTGAAGCCATCGCGGTTCACACGGACCTCGTACCAGGTGGGGAGCCCCTGGATGTTCGAGGGGAATACGTTCTTGCCGGAGATCGGAATCCCCATGCGGAATATTGCCTGCATGAGGAGCCCGTTCGCGCTCGCCGATCCGGTACCGTTGACCGTCCCGATCTTGAACGCGAAGTCGTTGGTGCGGTCTACACGCTCGTGGTCTGACATGCGGGGCGGCCGGCGTAGGGTATGAGCAGATCGAAGGTGCGCATGTCCCATGCTGATGTCGGGCAGCGCTCGGCGCACAATCCGCAGTGCAGACAGAGATCCTCGTCCTTGACCATCACGCGGCTCGTCTGCGGGAGCGCGTCGGAGACGTAGATCTCCTGCGTGAGGTTGAGCGCCGGGGCGGTGAGCCGCGGCCGCAGCGCCTCTTCGGTGTCGTTGGATATGATCGTCAGGCAGTTCGTCGGGCAGATGTCCACGCAGGCATCGCATTCGATGCAGAGCGAGGTGGTAAAGTGCGTCTGAATGTCGCAGTTGAGGCAGCGCTCCACCTCGTGCGCGGTCTGCTCGATGGTGAATCCCTGTTCGACCTCGATCGACAGCTCCCGGAACCGCTGCTCGAGCGGCACGTGGACCATCTTCGCCCGTTGCGACGGATCGTAGTCGTTGCTATAGCGCCAAGCGTGCAACCCGAGCTTGGCGCTGACGAGATTCATTCCGTAGGCGGGCCGGTGCTCGAGCGGGACGCCATTGCAATGGTTGTCGATGGAGATCGCCGCCTGGTGGCCATGCTCCACCGCCCAGATGATGTTCTCTGGTCCCCACGCCGCGTCGCCGCCGAAGAACACGCCGGGGCGCGTGCTCTGGAACGTCATCTTGTCGACGACGGGCATGTCCCACTCGCCGAACTCCAGCCCGATATCGCGCTCGATCCACGGGAAGGCGTTCTCCTGGCCTATCGCGAGGATCACTGAGTCGCAGGGAATGATAACCGTGTCGATGACCTCCGACTTCTGCCGACCGTTCCCCTCGCTCCAGCGGAGCACGTCGAACTCCATGCCGACGAGCTTTCCATCCTCGAGCACGAACCGCTTGGGCGCATGGTTCTCCACGACCTGCACCAGCTCCTCCTCGGCGTCTTCGAGCTCCCAAGGGCTGGCCTTGAAGTGCTGGCGGCCGCGGCGGGCCATGACCTTGATGTCCCGCCCGCCTAACCGCGCGGATGTGCGGCAGCAGTCCATCGCCGTATTGCCGACGCCTATGATGAGCACGCGCTCGCCGATGCTCGTCGTGTGCCCGAAGTGGACAGACTCGAGCCAGTCGATTCCGATGAAGATCTGTTCGGAGTCGTACCGGCCGGGGATCTCGAGGTTCTTGCCCTTGGGCGCGCCGCTGCCGACGAACACCGCGTCGAACCCCTCATCGAGCAGCGCCTTCATACTCGTTATGCGGGCGCCGTAGCGCACATCCACGCCGAGGTCGACCACGTAGCCGATTTCTTCGTCGAGGACGTCGGCCGGCAGCCGGAACGACGGGATGTTCGTTCGCATCAGGCCGCCGGGACGTGCAAGCTGCTCGAAGATCGTACACGAGTAGCCGAGCTGCGAGAGGTCGTTCGCTACGGTAAGTGAGGCGGGACCTGCGCCGACGAGGGCGATCCGCTTTCCGTTCCGAACGAGCGCGGGGCGGGGAAGCCGGTCGCTTACATCGCCGCGATTGTCCGCGGCGACGCGCTTGAGACGACAGATGGCGACCGGCTTTCCGTCAATGCGTCCGCGGCGGCAGGCAGGCTCGCACGGCCGGTCGCAGGTGCGGCCGAGGATGCCGGGGAAAAGGTTGGACTCCCGGTTGACGAGATAGGCCTCGTCGAATCGCCCCTGGGCTATGAGCCTGATGTATTCGGGGACATCGGTGTGGGCGGGGCAGGCCCACTGGCAATCGACGACTTTATGGTAGTAGCGGGGATCGCTGACGTCGGTCGGGTGCATGACCCTCGGGAGCGTGGGACGGCCGGATTGATCTCCAATCATGATTGCCCGCGGGAGAGGGCACCGCAAGTCCGGGAATGGGGAATCGGGAAGGGGGAATCGCGGGCGGTGAGGTCGGGGGTATGCCGACTCGTCTCGAGCGTTCGACTGCGCGACGCATTGAGGCGCCGCGGCGCGGCGACTCATCGCACTGCCCTATCCGTCAAACGCGTGGGCGGATACATTCGCCGCGACTTCAGTACGCCCCCCCGGGAACGCTCGTATCGTCGCCGATAAGAGTGGTTCGGCTCGCAATTGAGGAAATATCCGTGAGAGTGAGCAAAGCTGTTGCCGCAGCAGGCATCCTGCTATCGGCCTCCTGCGTCGAGAATACAACAGCGCCTGTCGCTTCCACCGCATCAAGTCTTAAATCGACCGTATCGCCGGCGAGCGCTGCGCTCATCGACGGTCGCACAGGTCCCGGCTCGTTCTATCGCCTCGCGCGTCCGGCGAACTGGAACGGCGACCTGGTGATCTACGCGCATGGCTACACCTCACCGGAAGCGCCAGTTGCGCTGCCCCCCGAAGGCCAGCAGTTCATCGACATGTTCGGTTCGCAGGGCTTCGCGGTTGCCTTCTCGAGCTTCTCGGAGAACGGCTGGGCCGTGAAGGATGGCGCCCAACGCACGCAACAGTTGCTCGGCCTCTTCACCTCGAAGTTCGGGCGGCCGAACCGCGTCTATCTCGGCGGCGCGTCGATGGGCGGGCTCATTGCCATCAAGCTGGCGGAGATGCATCCCGGGGCCTACGCTGGCGTGCTGGCCGCGTGCTCCGTGGCGGGCGGCACTCAGCGTAACTTCGACTATCACGCAAACGTGCGCGTACTGTTCGACTACTTCTACCCCGGCGTGCTGCCAGGAAACGCCGCGTTCCTGCCTGACGACACCGATGTCGCCCAGCAGATCATCGCGCCAGCCGTCGCCGCGATGACGGCGAACCCGGTTCCGGCGTTCTCCATCGCTCTGCTGGACCAGGCGCCTGTCCCCTATGCAGACGGCGCCGAACTGATCCAGTCGATCGTCACGGCGCTTGTGGGCAATGCGTCGGACCTCGTGGATGACCTGCTCACGAAGGGTAAGCCGTACTTCGACAACGAGGGCACCGTCTACTCGAGTGCATTGCTGCCGGCGCCACTGATCCAGGCGATCAATGCCGGCGTACAGCGGTTCAGCGCTTCACCCGCCGCGCTGGCTTCACTCGACCACAACTACACGCCGTCAGGCGACCTCCAAGTGCCGATGGTGATGCTGTCGAACGTGCGCGATCCCGTGGTCCCGGGATTCAACCAGGCCTCGTATCTCGCGGCGGTCACCGCCACGGGTACTTCGAACCTGCTCGTGCAACGGCAGGTGGATCAGTACGGGCACTGCGTGTTCACACCGAGCGAGATCGGATCGGCGTTCACCGAACTCGTGCTCTGGGTGCAATTCGG
>CAZPCC010000179.1:0-4402 GCA_964584905.1 uncultured Gemmatimonadaceae bacterium
CCCGCTTCCCGCTTCCCGCTTCCCGCCCGCGTCCTCGCTTCGTTTCAAATCGCAGCGCCGTTCGTCAGGTCAAATGACATCCATAGTGAGACAGGGCTGAGTCATTTCATTCCGTTCCAGTGATCTGATCAGATTTCCGAATCGCGATTCCCGATTCCCGATTCCCGCGTAGTTATACTTCCCTTCCCAAATCTCAGCCGCACTCGCCAATGCCTCGAGTTCAACGCCGCGATGACATTCTCACATCCGAGCTGCCGCCGAACATGCCCCTCATGGCACTTCGGTCGACAATCGTGTACCCCTTGGGAACGATCGCGGTACAGATGGGCTCGCCGGAGAATCTTTCGCTGCTGCGGTCGTCGGAGAACGGGTTTATAGTGGGACTGGTCATCGCCTCCGGGGACCACGATGATGTGATGAACCCGGAGCTGTTCGTGGGGCGTGTTGGGGTGGCGGCGCGCGTGCACGAACGCATCAACCTTCCCGGTGATACGGTCCAGATCACCCTGCAGGGCTTGCGGCGGATCATTATCGAAGGTGTCGAGCAGCGGGACCCCTTCCCGATCGCACGGGTGCGAGGCGCGCGCGAAATGATCCCCGACCAGGTGGAAGCCGAGGAGCTCATGGCACGCCTGGTGACGGCGGCGGAAACACTCGCCGAACTGGTGGAGCGGATTCCCGACGAGGTGCCGCAGATCCTCAAGATGAACATGGTGGATCCCGGCCGGTTCGCCGATCTGGCCGCCACGAACATGAACTTCCGCATCCAGGACAAGGACGAAGTTCTCCAGCGGCTGGATGTCGGGGAACGGCTTCGGTTCGTGCTCGGACGCCTCGAGCGCGAGGTACAGCGGGCGCGGGTGATGGAGGACGTCAAGCGGCATACCGAGGTCAAGATCGAGCAGCATCAGCGCGAGTTCTATCTTCGCCAGCAGCTTCGCGCCATCCAGTCGGAGTTGGGCGAGACCGACCCGGGTGAGAAAGAGGCGCAGGAGGTAATGCGCAACGTGGAAGAGGCCAAGCTGCCGGAGAAGGCGGCGACGGAGGCCAAGCGCGAGGCTGAGCGTCTGCGGATGCTGTCGCCCGCGTCCAGCGAGTATCAGGTGATCCGCAACTATCTGGACTGGATCCTGGCGCTCCCGTGGCACCAGCGCTCGGGCGACGACGAGATTGCGCTGCTGAAGGTGCAGGAGGCGCTGGATACCCAGCACTACGGCCTCAAGGAAGCAAAGGAGCGGATCATCGAGTACCTCGCCGTCCGCAAGCTTCGCGGCGGAGACCCGCTGGGCCCGATCCTCTGCTTCGTCGGGCCGCCGGGCACCGGCAAGACATCGTTAGGCGAGGCGATCGCCCACTCGATCGGCCGCGAGTTCTATCGCATTTCCGTCGGCGGCGTGCGCGATGAAGCCGAGGTGCGAGGGCACCGGCGCACCTACGTCGGCGCCATGCCCGGTCTGCTCATCCAGGCGCTGCGGCGCGTTCAGGTGCGCGATCCGGTGCTGATGATCGACGAGATCGACAAGATGTCGCACGGCGGCCCATCTGGAGATCCGACGGCGGCGATGCTGGAGGTGCTCGATCCTTCGCAGAATGATGCCTTCGTCGATCACTACCTGAACCTGCCGTTCGACCTGTCGGCCTGCCTGTTCATCTGCACGGCGAACAACCTGTTCGACATCCCGGCACCGCTCCGTGACCGCATGGAGGTCATTCGCATAGCCGGCTACACGATCGAGGAAAAGGTCGAGATCGCCTGGCGGTACCTGCTCCCGAAGCTTCTCGACGAGCACGGACTGAGCGAGACCGACCTGCAGTTCACCGATGACGTACTGGGCTTCGTTTCCAGCGGATATGCTCGTGAGGCGGGACTGCGCGGCTTCTCGCGCAACATCGCCGCAATCATGCGAAAGCGGGCGCGGCGGAAGGCGGAAGGCGAAGAGGGAGCCTGGATCATCGACCTTAAGATGGTCGAGGACATCCTTGGCCCCCCTCGTTATTCCTCGGATCAGGTGGAGCGCGAGCCTGAGATCGGGGCGGTCACCGGCCTCGCCTGGACGTCGACCGGCGGCGATCTCATGGTGATCGAGGCGCTCAAGATGCCCGGCACCGGCCGCCTGCTGGTGACCGGTCAACTGGGCGACGTTATGCGCGAGTCGGTCGATGCCGCGTATTCGTACGTCCGCTCCCGCGCCGCCTCACTGGGGATCGACGATCAGGTGTTCCGCGACTTCGACCTCCACATCCATTTCCCGGCCGGCGCAATTCCCAAGGACGGACCGAGCGCCGGTGTCGCCGTCGTCCTGGCGATCGCCAGTGCGCTGAGCGATCGTGCGGTGCGCCGCGACATCGCGATGACCGGCGAGGTGACGCTGCGCGGAAAGGTGCTCGAGATCGGCGGCGTCAAGGAGAAGGTGCTAGCCGCCTATCGAGGCGGATTGCGGCACACGATCATGCCGAAGTCGAATGAGAAGGATCTGCGCGACATCCCCGATGAGGTTCGCCAGAAGATGACCTTCACCTTCGCGCAGAGCATGGACGAGGTGCTGCGGTTGGCCCTCCTCCCGGCCCCGGCCGCGCCGGTGGCCGATCTGCCCGCAACCCAGGTCCCGCGCAGCGAGCCTGTGGAACGGCAGATCCCGCACAAACGTCCGGTGCCCGCGGAGTCCACCAAGTAGGTGCCCGTTCCCGCCCTCTGGATAGAGACCGCGGTCAGCGTCCTGTTCGGCTCGATTGCCGGCGGCCTGACTAATTCCGTCGCCGTGTGGATGCTGTTCAATCCACGCGAGCGGCGGTTCGGCTTTCAAGGCGCTATTCCGAAGAACAAGGCGCGGCTGGCCAAGTCGCTCGGCCGCACCGTCGGTGAGCGGTTGCTCACGCCCGGCGACATTCTAGCGGAGATCGAGGGATCGGGTTTCCGGTCGACGTTCGACGCGAAGTTGGACGAGCTGGTGCGCGGAATCCTGGATACGGAGCGCGGCTCCCTGCAGTCGCTGCTCCCCGAGACGGTGTTGCACGAAGTCGAGCGCGGGCTCGACGAGGTAGGGCCGATCGTCGCCCGGCTTTTCGCCGCGTACGTGGAAACGCCGGAGTTCGAGCAGCGCGTGCGGGAATTCGTGGCACGGGCGCGCGATGAGCTGCATGAGACTCCGATCGGCGAGGTGCTCACGCCGGCGCGCCGACAGGACATTCGCGAGCGCGCGGCGGCATGGGCCGAAGAGCTGGCACACGCGCCGCAGCTCGAGCAGGGGATCCATGAATATCTGTCGCGGCACGCCGGCGAGATGCTCGCCTCCGACCAGCCGATGCTGGAGCGTATTCCGCCGCCGGTGGTGGAGACGCTGGAACGTGCGATCGCCAACTACCTGCCGCTTGCCGTCGAAAAACTTGGCCAGTTCCTCGCCCACCCCGCCTCTCGCGAGAGAATTCGCGCGTCCCTCCACGGGCTGTTCGCGCGCTTCATCGATGACCTGCGGTTCCACGAACGGGTGCTCGCTCGCTTGATGGTCACCGAGCGGACGGTCGAGAAGATGATCGACTCGCTGGAGACGGACGGTGTTGAGCAGATCGCCGGCCTTCTCGAGGATCCGCTGGTCCGCGATGAGATCGCACGCACGATCAACACGGCAATCGTCGAGTACCTGCGCAAGCCGATTCGCGAGCTTGTCGGCACCGATGCGGAGCGTACGGAAGCGATGGTCGGAACCGCGGCCGACTACGTGGTGAGGGTGCTCCGCGCGGAGCGTACGCGCGTATTTCTCGTCGAGAAGCTCGATGATGTGCTGGCCCGCGCCGAGCACAGGACGTGGGGACAGCTGCTGGCGGGGATCGAGGATGCGACGATCGCCCGCTGGTTGCTCGACGGTGCGCGCAGTAGCCAGGCGCGCTCATGGGTGGAGCAGGCGGCGCGCGCACTGGCAGCCACCGCGCTCACCAAACCGATCGGCCGGCCGGGACGCTGGCTTCCCCCCGAGGCGCCTGATCGGATAGTGGAGATAGCCGCCCCCGCGTTATGGAGCTGGATTCTGACCCAGGTACCGATTCTCGTCCAGCGATTCGACATCCAGGCAATGGTCGAGCGCAAGGTGCTCGCCTTCAGCACGGAACGAGTCGAAGAGCTGATCCGCGGCGTGATCGAGCGCGAGCTGAAGATAATCGTCAGGCTCGGCTGGGTGCTCGGCGCGTTTATTGGTTTGATGAGCTTGCCGGTGAAGCTGGTGACGGCGTGGATGAGGTAAGGAACTAGGAATTAGGAACTAGGAATCAGGGGTGGTACGCGAGCAGCGCCGATGGCGCTGCTCGCTTTTCAATAAGTGCGTGGCGGCGCAGCCGCCTCGCCTACCATCCCTATTTCCTATTTCCTATCTCCTAATTCCTTTCTTCAAGTCCCACCGCCCCCAGATCC
>CAZPCC010000180.1:0-18853 GCA_964584905.1 uncultured Gemmatimonadaceae bacterium
ATGACGACGTTGTCGCCGTCGCGCACCGTCTCGAAGCGGACGTCCTGCGGATCGCCGCGGCGCCAGCGCGTCTCGGCGCGCACCTCGACCTGGTCGCTGGTGCCGGCCTCGACGGTGATCGGACCGTTCAGATTGTGAAGACTGATCCACTGTCCTTCCGGGATGCGGCCTTCCCACCGGAAAGCGTCAGGATTCGTCTGGCGATCGCGTTCGTCGCGTTCGCGCTGTGCGAACGAGGCGGCGGGGGAGGCCAACAGGGCCGCGAGAACTGCGACGAGCAGGCGTTGCATGATCAATCCTCCTGACGGTTCTGAGTGCCGGTGCGCTGCAGATGGATGGTGCCACTGAAACTCTGCACCGTTATGCGGGCGCCACCATTGCCAATCCGAAAATCGAAACTGCGAGGGATGCCGCCCATCGTGGCACCCCCTTCGAGCGTGATCGGGAAATCGCTCTCGATCGCTCCGTTATACGTCTGCAGCGAGACGGCGGCCGAAACGTCCGCTGGAACGCGCACGATCACGTTGCCCGAGTGCGACCCGAGTTCGTAGCGGCCTCCGGAGTCGATCGTGCCGTCGAAGAAGACGTTGCCGCTGGTCGTCTGTGCGCGCACCTCGCGCGAAGAGGCATTCCGAACCTCGATGTCGCCGCTGACGGTCTGGGCCTCCACAGACCCACGCACGCTGTCAATACGCACGTCGCCAGAGACGAGATTCACCCGGGCTCCGTCTACTTTCTGCAGTTCTACGTCGCCATTGAGTGCGTTGACCTCTACATCCGTAGCGCCGGTGATCTCGATATCGCCGTTTTGAGTTCGCGCTTCGACCCGTCCACCGGTCCCGCGCACCTGGATGTCCGCAGATTGGCCACTGAGCAGAAGGCGCGTGCCCGTGGGCACCGATACTTCGTAGCGCACATCGCCCCAGCCCATGGCGAGGCTCTGCACATGAATCCGCGAGGAGGTCGCATCGATGCGCAGTTCACCGCGCTCGCTGGTAGCGCGAATCCGGACCTGATCGCCAGTTGAGCCGGTTACGATCATCTCTCCTTCGGCGCCTTCGAGCTCGACCGTACCGCCGCGCGACAATGCTAGGGTCGTATCGAGCCTCGAGATCTCATCATCCCTATCCCGATCGCGATCGCGTCGCCGCTGCGCATCCGCAGGCGAGGCGAACACTGCGAGGAGCGCGCCGATCAGGAGTGGAGTGAACAACTTGTGTGGCATGAGCATGGGTCCTTACGAGCTGGATGGTATCAGCGTGGCGGCACGGAGCATCTGCACCTTCCGGCCGAGCGCGCTGTTCAAGTGATCAATGAGAAACGTGCTATTCGGATCGCTCGCCAGCGCCTGACGACTCTGCTCGATGGCGCGGTCGATTATCGTTAGATTTTCCTCGAGTACCCTGATTGTCGCCGAATCGAGCTCTGCACGGCGGGTGTCCAGCATGTCGCGAAGAGAGCCGATCTCCCGGTCGTACACGCCGATGGCATCGATCGCTGTCGCATTGCGAACGTTGGTCGCGGGCGCCGATGGCCGCACTGAACGAGGCTCTATCGTCGCACTCGCCGGAAAGGACGATGTGTCCTCAGCAGCGGCGACCACTTGCCTGGTGACAGGCACCGAATCGCCGATCGGTTCGATCACCGCTGGCGTGCTCGATTCCGCCAAACGCCGGGACTCGGCATTGCCGTTTCCCGCCAGCTGCCATGTGGTGACGGCGGTTAGCGACACGAGGATCGCCGCCGCTGCAGCCGCGGTGCGCCACGAGAGTCCTCGAGTCGCCGCGATCGGTGCCTGGCCGGCATCGAGCGACACCACGGGTGCTTCGATCCGCGCCGCGATGCCGCTCCACAGGTCCCGTGACGGAGTGAGTTCCGGAAGCGCTGACGCCTCACGAACCAATCCGCGCAAATCGGCGAGTAGAGGGCCGCAGCGGTCGCAGTCGACTGCATGCAGCTCGAGTGCCTTCTTCTCCGCCACCGGCAACTCGTCATCGAGCAGAGCGGCGAGCTTCCCGGCGAGAATTTCACACGTCATTTCCGTCATCGGATCAATCTCTCCCGCAGAAGCATTCGTGCGCGGTGCAGCTGCGCCTTGCTTCCGCCAGCGGTCACGCCGAGTTGTTCGGCGATCTCCTCATGCTTGAAGCCTTGTACATCGTGCAGTACGAACACCCGGCGTGCTCCCGGCGGCAGCGAAGCAATCGCCTTCTCCAGATCCATCCGGTCGCCAGGCGATGCCTGACGCGGGGCCGCGAACGCATCCATGCCATCGTCGGCGTTGTCTTCCGATTGCCGATCGCGATGCCGTCCATCCGATTTCCGCGCGTTCAGAATCACGTTCACCGCCAACCGGTGCAGCCAGGTCGAGAAGAGACTGTCGCCACGGAACTGCGGCAGCTTTTCCCAGGCCCGAACGAACACGTCCTGCGTAAGCTCCTCGCCGCGATCGCGGCTTCCAGTCATCCGCGTGCACAACGAGAACACCCTGCCGACGTTCGCGCGGTAGAGCCGCTCGAAAGCCCGGCGGTCCCCGCCTGCGGCGAGGGTCGCGTCATCCGAGGGATTGTCCCGCTCAATCGGTATCAGGTCGGCAGCCAGAACGTGCGCCTCCAGGGATCGTCAACGTTTCCGTCCTTTCAGATAGCAGGGTCACCTCAAAGGTTTGAACGCCTCAGGCCGCTCGCAATGCTGGCTATCAGGGGATGGGTGGAAACTGCTACCTAGGAGCAGGATCATGGCGAGCACCCGCGGTGCTTCGCCAGTGGAGCGGGAAGGGCGGGTATCGCCACCGCTAGCCTCGGCAAACGCGGCCAGGGCTCGCAGCCAGGCATCGTCGGGCATGGCGGCGGTGGCAAGCTCGCCCAGCACCAGCTCGCCCGCCGCGCCGATTGTGGTGCTTGCCACCTGGCGGGCACGCGCCGCCATTGCCGCCACTTCATGCCGTCTGGAGATGGGCGTGCGCGCGAGGATACCCGCGAGCCGATGCAGCGCGCGCCGCCTGGCCACCCCCACGATCGAAATGGCGCCACCGGCAGCGTGCTCGGCGGCTCGAGCACGGCACCATAGCTCGATTCGCACGCGCTCCTGCTCGAGGAGGGCCTCGAGCTGCGTATCATGGAAGTCGAATGTGGGCGTGCCGCGGTCCAGGACGTATGCGGCATCGATCTGTTCGGCGATGTCGAGGAGGGAACGAGGGTCGTCGGATGTTGCACCACCGAGCGTGGCCGCGAGCACCACCGCTCCGGTCGAGTCGCGCACCGCGGCAAGCGAGCCCGCTCCAGCGTCGGTGGATGCGACGGCGGCGATCGTACCCCCGGCCGGAAGTGCGGCGACACGATGCGTCCGCCACCTGCCTATCAGTGACCGCAAGCGCTCGCCACTGTGGGCCGGTGCACGATCTCCATTCGCCGCGGCAACGTGAAACGCCGGAGGCAGAATGGCTCCGGCGATGCCTAACGTTCTTGCCGCGGCATTCAGCTTCCCGGCGATCCGCCGCTCAACCGCCAGGAGTCGCTCGGCCGGTGCCGGAGGCGCGAAGGTGAAGATGCGAACGCGCGCGTGCGAGGATCCCATGCGCCGCACCCGACCCACGCGTTGCGCAAGGCGAGCGTGCGTCCATGGAAGATCGAGGTGGACGACGACGGATGCATCCTGCAGGTTGACCCCTTCGCTGAGCAGATCGGTGCTGATGAGCAGCTCGATCGCCTTGGTGCGTGGCGGGGCACCGACGCCGCTTGCGCGTGGTGCGAATCGAGAAAGTGCCTCACGCCGCGATATCATGCCGCCCGCCACCTCGGCGCCGCGCGCGGTGAGAACCGCTACCGCCGGGTCGCCCCGCATCAGGCGCCAGATCGCCCGCGCGCTGTCGGCGAACTGCGTGAACACGAGCACGCGGGCGCCCGCGTTGCGGGCAACGATCTGGCGCAGCTCTGCGACTCGAGCTACATCGGGATCGGGACCATGCGCCAGCTTTGCCAGCACGTTTTCGACGGCGCTCAGATGGCGTACGACCGATTCGAGCAATTCATCGGAGCTGGTAGCCTTCGGCGCGAGGAGCTCGGGAAATCCCAGCTGCACCGCGGCGTCGGAACATTGCCAGGCGGCGAGCTCACCACGAGAGGGAAAGACGCCGCATTCGAGCGCCTGCTTGAGCGCCCAGCCGCGCTGAAGCCTTCTGCGCAGCGCAGCGCGCAGAGCCCCGCGCGTCGATGCCCATAGCCGCACCAGCGTCCAGGCGAGCAGCGCGCCGCCGTCACCTGCTCCGCGAGGCGCCAGCGGAGGCGGAAGGTCTAGCAGCTCCTGGAGCAGCCGCTCGTCGTCAGTTACGACTATCCAACCCTGTTCCTCCGCGGCGGGTAACCGCACGTCAGGAACGTCACCGTGCAGGCGGCGAACGGTTCGGGCAGCGATGTCGATGTCATCGAGAGTCTGGGCCGCGCGTCCGAGCGCGAGCGAGAACAGGGCGACGAGGTCGCCTCGCCGGTTGTGAATTGGTGTCGCCGATAGAAGCAACAGCCGCGCGCCTCCAACCATCGTGGCGAGGTGTCGATAGCGACGGGTCGATGGGGTGCGCACATGATGCGCCTCGTCGAGGATCACCAGATCGTAAGGCGCACCTCGGGTCGCGCAGCGGCTCAACTGCTCGTAGGACATCCACTGCGCTTCAACTCGTGCTGCCGAAAGCGCGTCACGCCACATGCTCTTCAGCGCGGCTGGGGCCACGATGAGCGGGGCGTGAAATTCTGCCGCGAGAGCGGTGGCAACGTAAGTCTTGCCGAGACCCACATCATCGGCGAGCAGCGCCACCCGGTAACGATCCAGCGCCTCACGCAGCCGACGGAGTGCATCCCGCTGATGTGGCCGCAAGGTGATTTCCCCCAGAACTGGCGCCTCGACATCGCTGCCAGGGCCGAGCCACCACTCCGCGATGGCCGCCTTCACCAGAGCTCCTTTGGCAACGATCACACGGCGCCCCATTCAATGAGCGGGGCAACCAGATCCAGTGTGAGTCCATACGCGCGAGCGGCGGTGATTGCGTGCCTTGCCGGACTCGCTCCGCCCTTCATCGCGAGCAGCGCACGTCGGGCGCCTGGCCAGTTGCGAGGCATGGGAAGTAGCGCCACGGTCCATGCGAGATGGCGCAGATAGCCGCCGCGCGCGGGCTCCGCCAACGCGCGCAACCAGGCAGCGCACACAGGCGACCGGAGGAGAACGGCCAGCGCGCGTGCGTCGTCAGGCTCGGCACAACTCAACACGTAGCACGAGTTGAGAGCGACTGTGGGATCTCCCGCTTCGAGAACACAGACGCGGGGCTCGCGCGCCACATCGGTCCATACCACTCGCGGGTGCTCCCGGTTCGCCGACGGCGTCCGGAACAGCGACCACCAGGGCATTCCCGGGCGAAGATCGGATCGACGGCGCAATCGCTCCTCGTGCGGCGCGAGCCACTGAGCGGCATGGCGGGGGAGCCGCCGCGAGGGTGCTCCGGCTGTGTCGTGTGTCCAGAGAATGAACTCGCGCTCGTCAGGCTCGATGTCGTGTCCAAGCGTCTCGCCGCGGATGAGCGGGCGCAGAATCGACCGTTCGACCACGCCATTGCGGACGCCATCGCTGACCTGAACCAGTTCCCTACGCCAGTCCTGGGCACGCACGATGAAAGCGTCGTTACAGCCGCTCTTCACTCCCAACATTGGTGAGCCGAAGAATGTATCGGCGAGCGGCACACCCGCGTCGCGTAGCCGGTCGAAGGCCAGGCGTGCTTCGGGAGGGAGCAGCAGCCACGGGGCTGCCGCATCTTCCACGAACGCCGGGATGGAGGCGGCGCTCGCGCGCCAGGAGATGCGGCGCCCCGCCCGATGGCTCGCCATCTCCACGTGCCGGCCGGCGCAGCCGTCAGGCGAGTCGCCATGCGGACTCACCACTGCTACGATGCCGGATGGGTAGACGGCTGCATCGAACGAGGAAGCTCCCTCACTCCAGTCCTCGATCAACTCGAGTTTCGTACGGGTTGCCAGAAGCCATCTCATGCCACCGCCGGCGAGCGAACGCCACAATTTGCTAGGCAGCAGGAGCGCGATGGCGCCGCCCGTACGTGCGAGCGCGACCCCGCGCTCGGCGAAGAGCGCGGCCAGATCCACCTGGGCAGCGAAGCCGTGTCCCGCACGAGCGACCTCCATTCCGCGGGTCCACGTTCCCTGCGCGTACACCGTGAAGCGTGCGCGAAGGGCGGCCCGGTCCCGAGGGGGGATTCGGTGCAGTCGCACCCACGGCGGATTGCCAATCACCAGATCGAAACCCCCGGCGTCGAGCACGTCTCCGGCGTGCACACTCCAGGCGAAGGGCAGGGCGCCGCCGTCGCGCAGACGGCGGAGGTCGGCGCGAAGCGTGCGAATCCGGCCGCGAAGCGCGGTGAGCCTGGCGCGCTCGTCAGGCGTGGTCGGGGACCGTTCGCCGAACAGATCGCGGGCGCGAAGCGCAGCGAGTAATTCCTTTCGCGCCGCGCAAGCAGCGACGCATTCCGACTCGGACCTGGCAATGGCACGCAGGCGTTCGGCGCGCTCGAGCGCAAGAGCAGCGGTCCGTTTATTGGCGCCAGACGCGCGCGCATATCGCTCGCGGAGCCGCGCCACCCTGATTCCGCCCGGCTGCCGCCACACGTCACGTGACAGCTCGCCGGCAAGAGAATCACCCACGCGAATGTGGCGGTCCAGATTTGGAAGCGGATCCACCCTGAAAGGATCAGTCGCGCCTTGCTCGACGACCACCGACAGCCAGAGACGCAACTCACAGAGCCAGGCAGCCGTCGGATCCACGTCCACTCCGAAAATCGATCGTGCAAGCACACCGCGGCGTATGCCGCCTTCGGAACCCTCCTCTCCCAACCGGCACAGCAGCCCGGCCACGCGCTCCAACGCGTACACGAGAAACGCGCCCGAGCCGCACGCCGGATCTACGATGGTGATCGTCGTCAGGCGGGAGTGCAGCTCCCGGGCGGCGACGGAGCGGACGCGCGTTCCTGCCAAAGCGGCCTCAATGTCCTCATCGCGTACTCCCCCGCCACGCAGAGCGGCGGCCAGGCCGCGATCGACGAGCTGTGCCACCAGCGGCAACGGGGTGTAGTAGGCTCCACGATTCCGACGCGTGTCGGCGGACATCAGAGATTCGAAGGCGCGGCCCAGCATCTCCGGATCGACCGCGGATTCCGACCAGTCCGCACTCTCTTCGCGGGGGGTGAAGCGATACCGCAGCAGCAGGGTATCGAACAGCGCGCCGAATGCCTCATCGGAGAACACGACGGCGTGCCGTCGCTCGAGCGCCGTACGCGAGAACAGGCCGCCATTCAGGAATGGAAGGCGCCCAAAGGCGCGCGCGACTGGCGCGCGGTGGCGCACGGGCGTGTTCAGCGTTCCGAAGAAGAGTGGATGCAGTACCCGATTCTGAAATCCCCCTCCCCGGGAGAGGCAGTGCTCGTAGGCTCGAGCGAGAAAGCGCGAATCGCCATCGAGCCATCCCCTGGTCTCGAGGAACGCGAGAAAAAGCAACCGTGACACATGGAGCAGTGCCAGGGCGCGCCGCTCGTCAGGCGGGCAGCGCCGGGCAGGCTCCTCCGCCATCAGCCTGACGAGAGACGCGAGCGCCTGGTAGAAACGCGCGGTGAGCGCATCGCGACCGAGGATGTCGAGCCAGCGCGCGTGGACGACCAGATCGGTACCTCCCGGCGCACCCGCGAGCGCGAACGCCGTTTCGGCGTCGCTTGCAAGCACTCGGTGCCGATCGACCCGCAGCGCCACGACCTTCGGCCGCGCTCGATCGGGACTCCACGCCGCGACCGCGGTTTCGGTACCGACCGCGATCAGCAGCCAGAGCTGCGCGGATGCGTGACGGGAAAGGCGTGCTGCCAGGGTGGGCAGAAGTGCGGCCGGATCGGCTCCGGGCGGAAGGTCCACCAGCAGCGCCCGCAGGGAACCTGGACCGGTGGCTACCCAGCCGCTGTTGACGAGCTCCCCGATCCCAATGCGTGTCAGCCCGGCGGCGTCGAGGGGCAGGAGAGGGCCGTCACAGCCTGCCGCACGGGCGAGCGGAGCGAGGTGAGGGGCGTCGTGAGCGGAGGCAAGGAGCCGCGCGGCGGCGGAAAGATCGAGCACGGCGCGACGATGCGCGTGCTCGGGCGAAAGTCCGCAATGAAATCAGTGCCGAGCCAAGCGATGCGCTGCAGGAGTGAGATGCGAGATGAAAACCCCAGGGACGCCCTCTCGCATCTCGCATTTCGCATCTCGAATCGATCTCTCTCGATCCCCAAAACGAATGGGCCCGGCCACCTGCTGGCAACAGGTGACCGGGTACCCGACTCGGAGTGTGGAAGCTCCAGGCTTCCGTAACCTTAGACGTCGAATCGCACGGAAAGGTTTCGAGTTGACCAATCCCTGACAACCTCAGTGCGCTTCGCTTACGATTCAAATTCGGGTGCCTGCGTCCGGACAGGCGTCAAATCGTTGACGCCATTCGTAGTTAGGCAGGCTTCCGCGATCAGTCCGCCGGGATGGGCAGCACGGCACCGTCCGCGCTCGCTTCGCCCTTTCCGAGGATCGTGGCGGCCGCCATGTGACCCGTTACGTTCGTCGCCGTACGGAACATGTCGGGGATCGTGTCGATTCCAAGAAGCAATCCGATTCCGGATATGGGAATGCCGGCTGCCTGCAGCACTGGAATCATAACGATTATCGTTCCGCCCGGGATCGCCGGGACGCTGAAGCTCGTCAGTACGACGACCGCCACCACCGTAGCTATCTGCGGCGCCGTCAATGGCACATCGTACAGCCGGGCCAGAAACAGCGCGCCCACCGTGGCACCGATCCCCGAACCGACTCGAAACACCGACGCGGCCAGTGGCAGGAAGAAGCTGATGACTACCGGAGGAAGCGCGAGCCATCGTTGCGCTCCTTCGATCAACGCCGGCAGCGCCGCCAACGACGATCGAGAGCTCAATGCCACCGCCTGCGCCGGCGCAACCGCGCGCGCGAAACGTTTCATCGACACCCGGCCGAATACGAACGCCGCAGGGTAGAGTATCACTATCGTGAACAGGACGAGCGCCACCGAAACCAGGACGATGTAGTACACCAGCGCCCCGGCGGCCTGCACCCCCATTGTGACGGCGAGCGGCAGGGCGAGTGCGAATACACCGATCGGTGCCAACTCGAGAATCCAGCGCACCAGCTGCAGCGTCGCGTCGAAGATGCTTTGCAGTACGTTCGTCAGCGGTGCGCGGCGCGCCGGCGGCAGCGACAGCAATGCAATGCCGAACGCGACGGAGAAGATGATGATCGGCAGCATTGCGCCGTCGGCCATCGCCTTTATCGGATTGGTCGGGACGAGAGCGATCAGCCATTGCGAGAACGTCGGCACCTCCGAGGCAGAAGCCGCCACGGTCTCCGTCGTCGCAGCGCCGCTTTGTCGCAGTGCGGCAGCGGTCGCTGGATCGATGTCGAGCATGGCAAGCAATGGTTGTCCGACGACCGCGGCGAAAATTGCCGACAAGGTCACCGCCGCCACGAAGATCGCGATCGCCCGCCAGCCGATTCGGCCAACGGAGCGCACATCCGGCGCTGCCGTTATGCCGACAATCAAGCTGGACACGACGAGTGGAATCACCGTCATCCGGATCGCGTTGATCCAGATAGTGCCGATCGGCCGGATGAACTCGACAGCGGCCAGCAGCGCGGGTGATGGATACAGAGAGATCGCGATACCCGCGGCGAGCCCAGCCGCCAGGCCGATCAATACCTTCGTTGTGAGTGACACGAGGTTGGAAATGCGGTAGGGGCGGATCTACGCGAGAGCGTGTGGCGGGCGGAAGGTACGGTGGGTCAAGAGCGGAAGCCAGCTACACCGCATGTACGAAAGAACGACGGGCGCCGTTGCCGGCGCCCGTCGAGTCCTCTAATTCGCGACTTGTCTTACTCGGAGCTGCGCTTGTCCCAGCCGGGCTTGGAGCCCGAGTTCCGCTCCTCTTCGTCCGATTCTGCTCCTGAGCGTCCGCTCCGTGAATCGCTCCCGGATGCTCCAAACTTGCCTTCCTGCCCGCGGTCGCCCGATCCGGAACCCGACCCCGGTCCGGAGCGCGAGCGTTCCTGTTTGCCCTGATCACGACCGGAGCCACCCTTGCTTCCGCCCTGACCCTGTCCGTCCTTGGACCCGCCACCCGATGCATCTTGCGGGTTGTGATCCGAGCGTTCGACGCCCCGATCGCGGTTCTTGTCACGATCTGCCATACGGTCCTCCCGTGTTGTTTGACCACACTTCTTTCGACATTCCCTTCGGCGTTACGCCGCCGGAAGAAGGCAATGGACGTGCCTCATAACGCGCGGGACGGCGGTTGACCGCTGGTCAGGGGCGCCGGTACGTTGACCTGTCCGATCCGCCCTTCTAACGTGTGAATCATGCGCTTCGTATCACCTCCACGTCTTGGTCCCGGCGCGCGCGTTGCCCTCATTGCGCCGGCGGGACCGCTTGGCGGAGAAGACGAATTGGAGCGTTCGATAAGGAACTCCCGCAGCCTTGGTTGGGAGCCGGTTCCCGGGCGGCACGTACTGGAGCGCCTCGACTATCTGGCGGGAACAGATGCGCGCCGGGTGAGCGACCTCAATGGCGCCCTTGGCGACCCCGCGATTGATGGCATCTGGTGCGTGCGAGGCGGCTATGGCGTTCTGCGCCTTCTCGAGATGGTGGATTTCGAGGCTCTCCGACGGACGCCGAAGCCCGTGATCGGCTTTTCCGATATCACGGCGCTGCATGCCGCGATTGAAGTCAAGGCCGGCGTGATTTCCTACCATGGCCCCACCGCTCGCGGCACGCTTTCGGCGTTTTCCAAAGCATCGCTCCAGCGCGCGGTTACGTGCGGGGTCGATTCGGCCGGCGCAACGGAGGAGGCCGAGGTGCTGGTGGGGGGAACCGCGCGCGGACATCTCGCCGGCGGCAACCTGGCGGTTCTCACGGCGCTTACCGGAACTCCGTTTTTCCCCGATCTCCAAGGGTCGATTCTGGTACTGGAGGATGTGAACGAGCCGGTGTACCGAATCGATCGAATGCTCAGCCATTTGCGATTGACCGGCGCGCTTTCCGGCATCGCAGGCCTGGTGCTCGGCGCTTTCACAGAACGCGGAGAAGCCGGGGATTCGGCGCCGCTGGCCCGGGTACTGCGCGAAACAGCCGAGGCCATTGGCGTCCCATGCCTGGCGGGTGCGCCGATTGGGCACATTGAGGAGCAGTGGACGCTGCCGCTCGGTGCGCTTGCGGAATTGAACGCAACCGATCGCAACCTGACGATCGACGAAACTGTCCAAGCCTGACGAGGATCAATGAAGAGCCCTGAGCAACTGCTGGCTGAAACAAGGGAGCGAATCGACGAGATCACCCCGCAGGATGCGGTAGCCGGCCGCCAGAGCGGCGAGGACGCAGTCTACCTCGATGTCCGGGAGCCTGGCGAGTGGAATCTGTTCCGGATTCCCGATGCGGTCCACGTGCCGCTCGGCGATCTCGACGAGACGCTTGCCGAGAGAATCCCGCCTGACAAGCGCGTAGTGGTGTACTGCGCGCGAGGCAACCGCTCGGTGTTCGCCGCCGATACCATGCTGCAGTTGGGATATCGGAACGTCGTTTCCCTTGCCGGCGGCATAACGGGCTGGGCGCACGCCGGCGGTGCGATAGACGACTCGTGAAGTTCCTCGAGACGCCGCTGGGGCGCGATTCCTTCGAGATCGCGCGGGCGCACTTTCCACCGATCAGAGGGGAAGTGCGTCATCCGGAGGGGCGTCATCGCGGTACCGTGGTGCTCGTGCATGGCTTCAAGGGATTTGCGCGCTGGGGATTCTTCCCCTATCTAGCCGACATTCTGGCTCGGGGAGGCATTCGCGCGATCTCCTTCGATTTCTCCGGCAGCGGCGTCGGCGCCGACCGCGAATCGTTCACCGAGCTGAATGCGTTCCGTGAGAATACAATCCTGCGTGAGCTGGAGGATGTCGCCCTCGTGCGGGATCATGCGCGCGAGGTGGGTTGGCTCGACGATCGATACGGCATCTTCGGCCACTCCCGAGGGGGCGGAATTGCCATCCTCCACGCGGCTCGTGATTCGGGCGTAGCGGCGATGGCCACCTGGTCGGCGATCGCCACCATCGCCAGGTGGCCGCCTCACGACCTGGCCCGCTGGCACGCCGAGGGCGAATTCCCCGTAACGAACTCGCGAACCGGCCAGGTGTTGATGCTCGGGCCGGCGTTTCGCGATGAGGTAGAGCGACGGGCTGATGCCGATCTGAGCATCACCGCGGCCGCCGCGCGCCTGACGATCCCATGGTTGCTCGCGCACGGAAGCGCCGACGAAACCGTGCCGTTCGAGGAGGCTGAGCGCCTGCGGGAAGCGGCGACCGGCGCGCAAATCCGATTCGCGCGGATCGGGGGCGCATCCCACACGATGGACGCCGGGCATCCGCTGCCTGTTCCGCTGGCGCCACGGCTCGACCGTGCGGTGACGATGACGGTGGATTTCTTTCGGTCGAGTCTGGTGTGAGTCCTTTGCGGGATGTACTCGCGCACCCCGACGTGCAGCACCTTGCCCGTGCGCTCTCTTCCCGCTCGGCGACCCGGCTCGATGAGGTGGAAGAGGTGCGGCGTGCCGCTGTCGCCCTGCTTGTTCGGCTCGGTGACAGCTCGTCGCTCGAGCTACTGCTCATCAAGCGCGCGGACTATGCGAGTGATCCGTGGAGCGGACATGTCGCGCTGCCGGGCGGACGCCAGGAGCCGGCCGACCCGTCGCTGCTCGATACCGCCATCCGGGAGACCCGGGAAGAGATCGGGGTCGACATAGCCGAACACGGCGCCTTGCTTGGAGTGCTCGATGAGCTTGGTCCGAGCTCCCCCAGGCTGCCCCCGGTCAGCATTCTACCACATGTGGCTGTTGTGGAGCGGAGTCTGCCACTTATTCTCAGTCCGGAAGTGGCCAATGCGTTCTGGGTGCCCCTCGAGACCTTGCGGCACCCGACTGCCTCACGAGAGGTGGATCTCGATCTGGCGACCGGAGTGATGCGTGTGAGCAGCCTGAGTTACAAGGAGCACATCATTTGGGGACTCACCGAGCGAATTCTGCGCCAGTTCTTCGCGTTGCTCGACGCGGATATGCCCGGCTGACGTGGGAGAGTATTATTCGACTGCCGGCCGCATGGTCCGTGGCGTGCCCTTCCTGAGCGTGCACGACCAGGCAATGCACGCTCCCGATCCGAACCACACGTGATGAGACCCGAGCGCCGCGAAGACTACACAGCGCCCGTCGAGGACTACCTGAAGGTGATCTACGAGCTGGGGCGCTCGGGTGGAAGCGCGGCCACCAACGAGATCGCGCAGCGGCTTGCGATCGCGCCGGCGAGCGTGAGTGGAATGATCCGCCGGCTTGCCGACCAGGGCTTGCTCGAGCACGAGCGCTACCGCGGTGTGCGGCTCACCGACGAGGGCCGGCGCGTCGCGCTGCGAATGATTCGCCGCCACAGAGTAATCGAAGCCTATCTAACACAGAGCCTCGGCTACGAATGGGATCGCGTTCATGACGAGGCGGAGCGCCTGGAACATGCCGCGAGCGACGAGCTGGTCGACCGCATGGCTGCAGCGCTGGGGGAACCGCAGGTGGATCCGCACGGCGATCCCATTCCCACCCGTGAAGGTACGATCGACGAACGGGTGCACCGAACGCTCGATGAACTGCACCCTGGCGAGCGCGGCCGTGTGGTCAGCGTGAGCGATCGGGACGGAGCCCGTCTGCGATATCTCGGCGAGCTGGGACTTACCCCGGGCGTCGACGTGGAGGTGCTGGAGCGGGCACCCTTCGATGGGCCTATCTCCCTGCTGGTCGCCGGCGAGAATCAGCGGATCGGCCCCGGTCTCGCCGCCATTGTCAGAGTGCAGTCGGCGGGATGAGGAAAAAGCGGAACGTCTCTTGCCCCTCTCTTTGCACAAACCAACGCAGCACGGGAGGGGTGAGTGGCACATCGCGACGTTCAAATCGATCCCAACGCAACGATTCTGGATCTCGTCTCGCGCCTGGGGGACGACGGGAAGCGCTTGCTGGGAGACGAGGTGCGGCTCGCAAAGCTGGAGGTGAGCGAGAGCGTGCACGAGGCTGGGCGTGGAATGATCTGGCTTGGCGTCTCGCTGGCCTTCGCTTTCGTTGCGTTGACCGCGCTCACGGTGGGGCTGTCGGTGACGATCGGGCGGGTCCTTACCGACTCCATCTGGCTCGGCACGCTGGTTACCGGAGTTCTGTGGCTGGCCATCGGCGGGCTGCTGGTCATGAGCGGAATCTCGGCGGTCAAGATGCCATCTTTGACCCTGTCGCAGACACGGCGCGAGCTCGTGCTCACTCGCGACGCCCTCGCGCGCGGGAACGGGCGTTAGGCTTACCGCCGCCGGTCCGGTGATGCCGGCTCGGCCGGCATCGCGAGGTTCCGCCGGAGACGCATCTTGCTGATCGCCGCGCTGCTCGCGCTGCAGCTCGCCGCCAACCCGCAGCAGCCATCCCCACCGCGCACAATAACCATCGACCAGAGGCTGGCCGAGGACGCCGGATTGCGCGTTGGCGACCGGGTGGAGGTTGCGGCCGAGCCGGATGCTCCATGGGAGACAGTGATCATTGCCGCGATCACCCGTCGCCAGGCGGATCCAAGCGAGATCGCTCGCGACGAGCCAAGCGTTCGGCTGCACCTGGACCACCTCCAGTCGCTGCTCGGCTACGGCGACCGCGTTGACCGCTTCGCCGTTGCGACCAGCGAAGACGGCACGATGGCCGCGGTACGCCGGATCAACGACGCCGCGTTCGGCTTTCAGGCGCACCGGTCGACCGACATCGCGGTGGAAACGTCGGAAACCTTTCTCGTGATCACGCGGTTTCACCGCGCGATAGGCGTCATAACAATCGTTGCCAGCGCCATTTTTCTCCTCTGCATTCTGCTGATAAAGGTCGAAGAGCGCCGGCGGGACGTGGCGGCGCTGCGGCTGATGGGGATTTCCCACTCCACCGTGCTACGGATGGTCGTCGCGGAAGCGGCGGTGATCGCGCTGGTCGGCAGCGGACTCGGCGTGCTGATCGGCTACGGCGTGTCGGCGGCCGTAAATGCGTACTATCAGGTGCAGTATCGTACGCCACTGCGGTTCTCCATCGTCACGCCGGAGATAGTGCTCTTTGCCGCAGCGCTCTCGCTGGTGCTGGGAGTGGCCGCCGGCGCGCTGGCCGCGCAGCGGCTGGTCAGAACGCCGCCGCTGACACTGCTGGGGCGTTAGGTGCGCACCCGCCTTGCGCTGCGGTCACTGTTGCGACACCGGGCGCGTACGGCGCTGGCGGTTCTCGGAGTAGCGGTAGCCTCGGCGATGCTGCTCGACATGGTGATGCTGTCGAGCGGACTGCGTGAGTCGTTCGCACAGCTGCTTACGAGCCGGGGTTTTCAGTTTCGGCTCGCTCCACGGGGCACTCTCCCTTTCGATACGGAAGCGACCATTGCGCGCGGTACGGCCATCGCCGCCCGCCTGGCTGAACATCCCGACATCGAAGCTGTAAGTCCGGTGCTTGGTGCTTCGCTTCACCTCGTCCGGGACAGTGGTGCGGTTACGACCTTCGGGTTGGGAGTTCACCCCGCGCTGCAAGGCGACTATACGCTCGAAAGCGGCCGGGACATCGGTGGCGCGGAGGACGTGGTAGCCAACGAGGATTTCCTTCGGTTGAGCAGGATGTCGGTGGGCGATACCCTGCTTCTTGCCGCCGGATACAACCCTTTGCTGCGGGCGACATCCGGGGAGCGGCGGCTGGTCGTCCGCGGCGAAGCACGCTTCCTCTATCTCTCGGACGCGCAGCCGGCGGTGGCGCTCGCGCTACGCACTCTGCAGGAGATGACGGGCGCAGCTCGCGAGGATCGTGTCTCGCTGCTCATGGTGCGGACCCGTGATGCAGCGCACATCGACACGCTCGATTCGTGGATCGAACGCGTGGCACCGACGGTGAATGCGATCTCCACTCGTGAGGCCATGGCCAACGTCGATCAGCGGCTGAGCTACTTTCGGCAGATCGCCTTCATCCTCGGTGCCGTCAGCCTGGTTGTGGGATTTCTGCTCGTGACCACGCTGGTAACCGTCTCGGTGAACGAGCGCGCGGGCGAGATCGCCGTAATGCGCGCGATCGGTATCAGCCGTCTGCACATTGTTCAGCAGATCGTCATCGAGGGGATTGCAATCAGCGTAGCAGGTGCCGCGCTCGGGCTCGCGCTCGGACTGGTTACCGCCAGATACCTGAACGCGATTCTTTCCAGCTTTCCGGGACTGCCTCGGGCGATCGATTTCTTTCTCTTTCAACCCGCGTCCGTGTGGCGCGCGCTGGGGTTGCTCGTGGCGGCGGGAATGATTGCCGGAATTTTCCCCGCCTGGCGCGCCGGGTCCATGGCGATCGCGCGAACACTGCGTGAGGAGGCGGTGGCGTGAGCGCGCTGATCTCGCTGCGCAATGTGAAGCGTGACTATCCGATGGCCGGGGAAGCGGTGCACGCGGTGCGCGGCGTGACGCTCGACATAAACCCGGGCGAGTACGTGGCGATCGTGGGTCCATCGGGGTGCGGCAAGTCCACACTGCTCAATCTGATCGGAGCGATCGACCGCCCGAGTAGCGGCGCCATCGTCGTCGGCGGCCGCGATCTGTCGGCGTTAGGGGACGGCGACGCGACGGCGTTCAGGCTGCGCACGGTGGGGTTCGTGTTTCAGCGCTTCTATCTGATGCCGATGCTCACCGCGGCCGAGAACGTCCAGCTTCCAATGTCCGAGGCGCGGATGCCGCGGGCGGAGCGCGATGAGAGATCGCGCGAGCTGCTCGGCTACGTTGGGCTGGGCGATCGGATGCGGCATCGACCCGCCCAGTTGAGCGGGGGAGAACAGCAGCGTGTCGCAATCGCACGGGCGATGGCCAATCGGCCGCCGCTGCTGCTGGCCGATGAGCCGACGGGTGAGCTGGACGCGCGCACCGGTGCGGAGATCATCTCGCTGTTCCAGCGCGTTCACGCCGATGGCACGACGCTGGTGATCGTCACGCACGATGAGGAGTTGGCGTGCACGGCGCACCGAACGGTGCACATGCGCGATGGGCTGGTAGTGGATGATACGCGGGACGCTGGACGCGGGACGCGCGATGCGGGGGGCGCCGCATGATGGCGCGGCTGGCTTTCCGGAACCTGCGCTATCGGCCCTGGCGATCCGCGTTGCTGCTTGTTGGCTACGGCCTTGGTGTGGGCGTAATGATCGTGCTGCTGGCCATTGGCGAAGCCCTGCTGAGCCAGGCGCGCGATGAGAAGCTCGTTGGAGGCGGAACCGTCACCGTGCTTCCCGAAGGTCTCAATGTGGAAGTGATGAAGACCGGCGGGATCGGCGGAATGTACTTCTCGATCGATCGTGCGCGGTTCGTCTACCGTCAGCTCCTCGCCGCGCCGCGTCAGGCAGACCTCATCGAGGCGGCGGCGCCGCAGATCGAAGGGAAGCTGCTGTATCTCCGGGCGAACGGTGCGGAGTACGCCGTGCGTGCTACCGGCGAAATTCCCTCGCGCACGCGAGCGGTGGGCGCGTCACCGGAGCTGCTCGCCGGAGCGTGGGAGGACGATGCCCTGGACCGCCAGTGGATTTCGCCGACGGCATACGAACTCTACAGCCAGATGGACCGCTTTCATCTCCCGCCTGACGAGCTGGCGCATCCGGAGAGCTGGGGGGAATGGCACTACTTCAACGTGCTGGGTGAGGACGATCGCTGGTACTATTTGTCGTTCATCATTGGCGGGGACATTCCTCACGGCGAGTGGGGAGGGCAGGTGCTGCTTTCGGTTCGGGACGCAGGCGGAGTGACGCGTCGATACTCGTTTCGGGTGCCGGGGGAGCGCGTGCAGTTCTCGACGGAGGATCCTGATCTCTCCATTGGCGATGCGTTTGTGCGCCTCACAAGCGAAGGTCGATACGAGGTGCAGGCGGAGTTGCCGGCGGAGCGCGGGCAAGCGACTATGCGAGTCAGGATGACGGTCACGCCGCAACCTGGCGCCTACTTTCCGGGGGCGGAGTTGGTGAGCGGCGCGTTTATCTCAGGCTACACGGTACCGGCGCTACTTGGCTCGGCGAGTGGCACCATCTGCACGGGAGCCGAATGCGATACGTTGAGCCACGCGCAGGCATACCATGACCATAACTGGGGCGTGTGGCAGGGTGTCACCTGGGAATGGGGGAAGGCGCGCGCCGGTGCGTACGGCTTTTTGTACGGGCGCGTCAACGTGCCCGATACTTTGGCAGCGCGCCCGCCGCTCTTTCTCTACGTCGTCGATTCCCTTGGTTTTCGGGCGTTGATGCGGCCGGATAGCATTCGTTATGAGGATGGCCGTACGATCACTGTGAACGGCGCCGCGGTGCGCGTGCCGTCACGTGCGGTGATGACGGACATCCGTGGCGATGATACGTTGATCGTGGAGCTCGAGGTCGAGGATGCCACGGGAACGGATACGCGTACGCCCCTGATCGAGCGCGGAGAAACCGAAGTTGCGCGACAGCTTGCGTTCCCGTACTTCATTCAGATGAAAGGAATCGCGCGTATTCGCGGCCGGCTCGGCGGTGCGCGCGTCTCGGGGCAGGGGGTAGGATTCTTCGAGACATATAGGTAGGAGCGGGCCGCGGGATGCGCGTCGGCATGAACATCATGTCGTACGCGCAGCCTGGTGAAGTCAACAGCAGTTTACCGCAGAGGACGCGGAGGGCGCAGAGGACTACAGAAAGAATGAGATGAATAGCATTGTTTTGCTCGCTCG
>CAZPCC010000181.1:0-13153 GCA_964584905.1 uncultured Gemmatimonadaceae bacterium
CGCCGGCAAGGACGTGCTCGATGGCAGCTTCGCCAGCCTCGATGATTCGACCAATCTTGGCGGAGGCGATCTGGTGTTCGACTGGGGAAACGCGCTGGCCGGCGTCTCGCTCAATCTGCCGGTGCGCCGCCTGTTCGGGGACAGTGCCACGCTGATTCAACGGGCGAGTGTCTCGCACTTCGGCACGTCGCTCGATCTGGGCGGAGGCGGACTGCGATTCGAGAACCGGGTACTCGACCTGCGTCTGTCCGGCTCGCTCACACGAAGCGGCCGGACTCACACACCGGCGGTCGGTTACGAGTTGGTCAGGCACGACCTCACATACGACATCTTCTCGGAACAGTTGAGCGCCAAGCTGTTCGAGTTGGAGCAGCAGCCGACGACGCTGGCGGTGTTTGCCGAGGATCTCTGGCGCATGACGCCGTCGCTGCTGGCCCGAATCGGTGTGCGCGCCGAGCAGGTGAGCGACGCGGGGTGGACCGGGATCTCGCCGCGGGTCGCCTTGAAGTATTTCCTGACTCCCGACCTCGCGGTGACCGCGGCCGGTGGGCGGTATGCGCAGTGGCTGCACGCGGTGCGGGATGAGGATCTGCCGGTCCGGATTTTCGATTTCTGGGTCTCCGCCGATGAGCACATCCCGGTATCGCTGGCCACCCATGCCGTACTCGGTGCCGAGTCGTGGCTGAGCGACGCCCGCTATGTGCGAGTGGAAGCGTTTCTCAAGGAGTACGATCGCCTGGTGGAACCGGATCCGGCGGACGACCCGACGGTGCGCGGCGACGAATTCCGCGACGTGGAAGGGCGCTCATACGGCCTGGACCTGCTCGTCAGGCAGTTGGATCTCGGGCGGCTCAGCGGATGGCTGGCCTACACCTTCACGATGAACCATCGGATCAAGGATGGCGAACGATACGCGCCGGCCCAGGACCGCCGGCACAACCTCAATCTCATCGCCACCTATCGGACTGCCGGCGACTACGTGCTGAGCGGACGATTCGGGTTCGGCACCGGTACCCCATTCACGCCTATCGAGGGTCAGCTTGTTCGCCGGGTGTACGATCCGGTGAGCCAGACGTGGGACCCGGCGGGTGCCGACCGCCAGACGAACGTGCTCGGCGGCGAGCGGAATTCCTCGCGATATCCTGCCTACCACCGGCTGGATTTCGCGGTATCGCGGACCTTCGTCAAGCGGCGCGCCACAATTACGCCGTATTTGCAGCTCGTGAATGCGTACAACAGACGGAACGTCTGGATCTACACTTTCGACTACGAGGACAACCCGCCGACCAGCGAGGCCATCTCCCAGTTTCCCATCCTGCCCACCCTCGGCGTGACGGTGGAGTGGTGAGGTGCAATACTGTGGTGCCTCGCAAGGCACGGGTGGATAACGGAGTACGATCCGTTTCCCTTTTCCCATTTCCCGTTTCCCGTCTTGCCGTCCTTGCCCTACCTCTCATTCTGGCTTCGTGCGAGTTCGACGAGAAGACGATCGGTGTCGGGCGGCAGGAGGTGATCGTACACGCTGTGCTCGATCCGCAGCCCGCGACGCAGACCATTCTGGTCGAGGAGCTTCTCTCGGGGCGTGTGCAGATCCGGGAGCAGACGCCCGACCCGGACGACCCTATCGTGAGCGGGGGCGGCGTGCCTGTGTCCGGCGCGCTCGTGGTGGTCGTTTCGTCCAGCGGGGAATCGGCGGTCGCGATAGAGGACCTCACGACACGCACTGATGGCAAGGGAGCGGGCGTCTATCGCTTCCGCAACGCACAGAAGACGGCCAGTCAGCCGGACTGGCTGCTCGTTGCACCGGGGGAGAGCTATTCCCTGCACGTCGAGACGCCCGACGGCGTGATAGTCACCGGGCAGACCACCGTGCCCAATACGGCGCCCCACATTCTCGATCTGTCGGTTCGGCCGTTCAACCGCGACCGCGATTCGCTCTTCTTCGCGTGGGGGGAGGTTCCGCTCGCTCATCGTTATGCGGTCCGGATGGGTTCACCGCGCGGACCGCTCACCGTGTTCGTAGACAGCCTGGAGTATCTGATCGCCGGCACGCTGCGCAACTTCTTCACCGAGGGGCTGCCGGCCACCTTCGTTCCCGGGTTCCGCCAGACTGTCACAGTCGGCGCGGTGGACGAAAACTATTACGACTACTTTCGCTCCCAGAACAATCCGCTCACCGGATCCGGGCTGATAAGCCACCTCGAGGGCGGCATTGGGGTGTTCGGCTCATATGTGATGCTGCGCGGCCGGACGATGAGCGTCACCGCCGACATCGACGACCCGCTCGAGGCGCGATACCAGCGGTTCGCGGGTCCCCCGGGAATTACGCCATCGGGATTCATGCTGTATGTGGAATCGGGCACCGTATCCGGAACCCAGCAGGTGAGCGGAACGTGGAGTGGAAGCTTCGTAAGCGGATCGCACGGCTTGATCGGCACTCTCGATTCGCAAAACCGCCTGACGCTGGCGATTCTTCGTGGCCAGTTCGTCACCGACACGGTCGATGTGCTCGAGCTCAACTGGGATGGTCTTGCCCTGCTCGGCAGCGTCCGCAGTACCGGCGAGCGGGTAGACTACCGCCGCAGTTCGCCTCCATGATCACCCGCCTGACGATTCCGGACATGACGACCATCCATGCCACGCGCGCGATCGAGACGGCGCTGACGATGGTTCCCGGCATCTCGCGCTACGAGATCGCCCGCGGCACGGCCATGATCGTACACGATGGCCGTGCCACCGCCGATGCCTTGCGCGAGGCGGTATCCGTCGCCGGTTTCGACATCGCGGAGCTGCGGGAAGACGCCAGGCGCCTGCACTAAGCGGGAAGCGGGAAGCGGGATGCGCGATGCGCGATGCCGGGTTTCAGCCCTCCCGCATCCCACATCCCGCGCCCCGCACCCCGCGTCCCTCACGGATTGAACCAGTACGACACCTTCACCAGCAAGGTGTTGTCCGGATGCTGGCGGAACAGATCCTTCGTATCGCGCCGGAGCTCGAACTCCGCCGCCTCGGGAGCGAACGCCTCCCGGCCCTGCGACCAGACGAGGAAGAGCGTCGATCCGGGGCGATACTCCCATCTCAGAACCGAATTCGACTGGAACTGCTTGAAGTTGAAGCCACCCGGATCGCCTCCGGCGAACGCCTGGTAGCGATCGGCGTATTCCTCCGCGCGTGGATCATCGAGCTCCCGCCAATCCGAGTAGGTGCCGGTCGAGATGAACGGCTGGCCGTAGAACTGGAATGACAGCGTGGGCGTGACGGTAAAGTTGAGCCTCGACGTCAGGCTGAACGTGTTCTGCTCCAGGCGAGCGAAGGTGAAGTGGGTGCCACCGGCATCCTGAATGTTGCCCCGGTGCTGATTGTCGTTCACCGACGATTGGTAGTATGCGCCCAGCCGAACATCGAAGCGGCTCGACGCGCGGATGGTCATCGTCGGCTCGGCGTACCAGTAGTTGGAGTTCCCGTCGTCGCTCCGGCCGCCCCCGAACCAGAAGAACGGCGTTATGCGCTTGCGGCCATCGCCTTCGACGCCGGCCCAGAAGCTGGAGCTGGACGACTTGCGAACCGCCGGGCCGCCACGCGCCGCCCGATCGTCGAAAGTGGTTACCCATTCGGGGTTGTAATTGAACCCGAGATGGGCCCACATCTGGTTCGGAAACTGTACGTGGCTGTTCTGATTGAAGCCGAAGTTCATCGGAAGCCCGCCGGCCGTCCATTCCGTCCATTGGTTGAAATTGATCTGAGCACGCCGGTAGAAGGACGTCGGCTGGTTGAGAGAAAAGGCGAACCAGTTGCGGAACATCTGGTGGTCGTCGCGCGAGAGGAACCCGAGATCGTTGATGTCGTAGCCTGGCGAGTATCGCTGGTAGACAGTCTGAAAGCGCGTCGCGCCACCGCCGAACTTGCTGACGGAGAGACGTTGCGCATTGCCGCTCAGTGACGTCCGTGCCGGATCGTAGCGAACGTCATCGTCGGGCCGCTCGTAGTTATGCGTGCAGCCGAATCCCGTGCACCGCTGCAGCAGATCTATCGCTTCCTCGGTACCGGCGAGCCGGCTGGCCGATACCATGGCGGCGAGCTCGTACTTCCGATCGAAGAAGCGGTGCCGCGCGTCCACGCCGCCGGCGTACGCGTTCTGTCGCAGGTAGCCCTCGCTGAACTCGTCGAGCTGGCGATTCACTCCCGTCAACATGAGCCCAATGCCGCTCTGCCCATCATTCAAGTCCTGCTGTACGCGGGCGACGGCATAGTTGGTACGTGGCTCTATGGTCTGATCGAGCGGGCCGTGTTCCTCCTGCGTCACGGCATCGATGAAGCCTATCGACAAGCCGTTCGAGAGCCGTCCGGTGAGCTTCGCCGCCCCGACGATGGTCGTCGAGAGTGGATTGGACTGGTCCGGGTAGATGCCGCCCAGCTGCGGCGTTCGTCCAATTCGGCGCGAGTAGAACAGTCCGGTGCACCCTGAATCGATGTCACCGCAATTCACGCGGAAGCTGAATATTCCGGTGCCCTCGAGAAAAAATGGCCGGCGCTCCTCGAAGAAAGTCTCGAATGCGGAAAGGTTGAGCACAGCGGGATCTGCCTCCACCTGACCGAAGTCCGGATTGATCGTGGCGTCGAGAGTCAGATTGGAGGCAAGCCCGTACTTGAGATCGGCGCCTCCGGTAAACTGCGTCTCATGCGCGAATCCCCCCCCGGTCTCGGGGACGGTCACGTTCTTGGTGACCAGGTATGGCGAAATCTCGAGACGGCGAGGCGAAGGAAGATCGCGGATCCCGGTTATCTCGCCTGCCTGCGAGACATACCCCTGCTGGTTCCGTCGGTAGAGCGGCCAGCTGATGCGAGCGCCGGTGCGCGCGACATCACGCACGATCATGAGCCCCCATGTGTGCTCGGGCTTGTTGGCGAACCGAATCTGGCTCAACGGAATTCTGAACTCCGCCGTCCACCCCACGGAATCGATCGTCGCCTCGCCGTCCCAGACCGCATCCCACGATGGGTCCTCGTTCACGTCGCCGTGGACGTAGAAGTCTCGCTTCACCCCCGCCGGATTGAGCGCGAATTGATAGGCAGTGCGTCCATCATTGTAGGAATCGATGACCAGCTTGATGTGCTCGGAGTAGACCCGCACGTCACGACGCGCCAGTTGCGATACGATGCTATCGGGGGCGGGATCGAACATGCGGACGAGCACGTACAGATTGCGGTCATCGTAGAGTATGCGGGCCTCGGTCCGAAAGCGGGTTTCGGCGCCTTCGTTCGGCTCGTACTCGAGGAATTGATCGATCGCCGGCGCATCGGCCCACGCCGCGTCGCCCGGCAGCCCATCGATGACAGGGGCACTCGGGGCTCGTGCGGCCGAGGCGGCGGTCGCCGCGGACATGCCGTTTTCCGCAATGCGACCTGACGACGGATTCTGTATGTCCTGTCCGAACGCGGTGGCTAACGGAAGGAGCGCCGCTGAAGCGGCGAGCGCGAGTTCTGCCCGCATCTCGACCTCGGGGTGGATGACAGCGTCGGTGATCGACTGACTCACCGCGAGCTGCCAGGACCCGCGGCCTGCGTTGTAAGACAAAGCGTGCAGGCCAATGGTTTGGATGCCGCCTCCGGCGAGCACCACCATTGCCTTGTTCGAGCAGGCGGACTGCCGCTAACTTCACGCGCCCGTTGCCAGCCCATTTTCCACGTACGGGCGGTATCGACTCAGGTTTCCGCGAGGACGTCCGATGACGCCACCCCACCAGGACGACCGCCCGTTCGCGGCGCTCCTCGCTCCGGACATCCTCGTCATGCTCGACGAGGCGCCGGGCGTTGTCGCTGCCGAGACCGAGGAGCTTCATCCGGCCAACCTCGCCGACATCGCCGAAGCGCTACCCAGGGAGCGCGTCGCCGCGCTGCTGAGTGCGCTCCCACCCGAGCGGGCCGCCGACGTACTCGAGTACCTCGATGAAGAGTTGCGTACCGAGGTGCTGGAGAGGTTGAGCACCCGTGAGGCGGCGGCACTCGTAAGCGAGATGACGCCGGATGACCGCGCCGACGTGCTCGAGGACCTCGAGGAGGAGCGCGCCGAACAAATACTCTCGGCAATACCGAGCGCGGCACGTGGCGAGACCGAGCGGCTTCTCGCTTACGAGCCCGACTCCGCCGGTGGCCTGATGACAACGGAGTTCGTCTCCGTGTCGGAGGATCTCACGGTCGAGGAAGCGCTGGAAGCGGTCCGGACGGTGGCCCGGCTTGGGCGACGTGAGGCGATGTACACCATCTACGCGACGAACAAGGATGGACTGCTGCAGGGTGTGTTCACGCTTCGGGAACTGCTGGCGGCCCCACCCGGCACGCGGATCCGCGACATCTCCTGGGCCGACATCGTGAGCGTGTCCCCTACGGCGGACCGCGAGGAAGTCGCACAGCTCACCCGCAAGTACGATCTGGTCGCGGTGCCGGTGGTCGATTCCGGTGGCCGGCTCGTTGGTGTGGTTACGGTCGACGACGTGATCGATGCCATGGAAGCCGAGCAGACGGAAGACATGCAGATGCTGGGCGCCGTCGCGCCGCTCCAGGGTCCCTACTTTCAAACAGGGTTCTGGAACATCGCCCGGAAGCGAGCCGGCTGGCTGGTTCTGCTCTTCATGGCCGAGATGCTCACGGGCACCGCCATGCGTCACTATGAGGCCACCCTCGCCGCTACGGCCGCACTCATCTTCTTCATCCCGCTGATCATCAGCTCCGGGGGAAACTCCGGCTCGCAATCGGCGACGTTGATCATCCGTGCGCTCGCGGTAGGCGACGTTCAGATGCGTCAGGCGATGCGCGTGCTCACGCGCGAAGCCGGGCAAGGGCTGGTACTTGGCGCTTTCCTCGGAGCGATCGGCTACGCCCGCGCGATCATGTGGGGCCAGCCGGGCGACGTTGCAATGGTAATCGCGGTGACTCTCATGGCAGTGGTTCTCACCGGCACAGTAGTGGGAGCAACGTTGCCGTTGATATTCATCAAGCTTGGCTGGGATCCTGCTATTGCATCGTCACCGTTCGTCTCAAGCTTCGTGGACATTGCCGGAATCATGATCTACCTGAGCGTGGCGGCAGCGGTGCTGGGTTAGGGACGGAAGCTGGCATTGAGTCGAGATGAGAGATGCGAGTTGCGAGAACTGACAGCGCACTTTCCGCGTTGAGTTTTCCCTCGCAACTCGCATCTCTCATCTTGAAAAGGAGCTCCAATTGAAAACCGTTACTTTGACAATCGAAGGCATGACCTGCCAGCACTGCGTTCGCGCAGTGCGCGAGGCGCTTGAGAAGGTGCCTGCGACAACGGTGAAATCGGTAGACATCGGCTCGGCAACCGTAGACTACGACCCCGAGAGAGTGAGCGAGGATGCGCTGGCCGAGGCGGTCGCCGATGAGGGGTATACGGCGTACGCAAGCGAGTGATAGAAACTCCAAGCGCCGCATAACGCGGCTCGGACAGTGAAGAACGAAACGAGGGGCGAGAATCCCGTCTCACCCCTCGCAATTCGCACTTTCGCACTTCTTTCGCCCTTCGCCATTCGCCATTCGCACTTCGCACTTCGCACTTCGCACTTCGCACTTCGCACTTCGCACTTCGCACTTCGAAGATCAGCGCGGCTCTAGTCTCCCACTCCCGCCGCTTCCTCTTCTGGCACCGTCGCTCCGGACGGCACGCCGCCTGACTTTGGCGTGAAATCGGGAATGCCGATTATTCCGCTCTCCAGCCAGGCAAACTCGCCGGCCATTACCCTCTGAGCCGTCTTGTACAGCATACCATCGTTCTTGCCGTAGAGATCGCGGAACGAGTCGGCGATTCGGAGCTTCGATTCCCGGCAAAAGAGGTCGGCGAGCACCACCGCGTTCTTGTCGCCGCGCTCCGCCAACATCTGTGCGCGACTGCACGCCGCCGACATCGCAAACAGCTCGGCGCCAATGTCGACCGCGCGAAACAGCACCATCTGCCGCTTCTCGAGCTTGGGGCCGAGGCGAACCATCGCGTGGAATATTGCGCGGCCGAGCTTCCGGGTGGTCCCCTCGATGTAACGCAAGTGACGCGGCAACCTGCCGGGAGCACCGTACGATTTGAACCGGCCAGCGCCTAACCACCTGGAAGCGTACCAGCTTGGATAGAATTTGGCCGACCGCCCGAGAGCGGCCCATTTTTCCTTTGAGCTCGCCTTGGGATTCACCACATCGAATGCCGTCCTGAAGTGGTGATCGACCGCCTCACGCGCGATGAACAGCCGCATGATCTCGGACGATCCCTCGAAGATGAGGTTGATACGGTAGTCCCGCATACCGCGCTCGATCGGGTATGGCTGTTCGCCGCGAGCCTCGAGCGAGCGGGCAGTCTCGTATCCCCTGCCCCCCCGAATCTGGAGGGCGTCGTCGACGATTCGCCAACCAGCTTCCGTATTGTACAACTTCGCGATCGCCGCCTCGAGGCGAATGTCATACTCCCCTTTCTGGGCGAGTGCGCTCGACAGCTCGGCGATCGCCTCCATGGCGAACGTGTAGGCGGCCATGCTGGCGAGCTTCTGCGCTATCGCTTCGTGCTTGCCTATCGGCGCCCCCCATTGCACGCGCTGCTTCGCCCAGGTGCGGGACATCTCGAGCATCGTCTTGGCGCCGCCGGCGGCGCTGGCGGGCAGCGTCAGGCGGCCGGTGTTGAGAGTAATGAGCGCGAGCTTCAGTCCCTTTCCTTCTCCCCAAAGAATGTTCTCGGCCGGCACCTTCACGTTGTCGAACGCGATCACCCCGTTTTCGATCGCCTTGAGCCCCATGAAGTGGCAGCGGTGCTTGATCGAAACGCCAGCCCACGCCGTCTCGACGATGAACGCGGAGATCTGCTTGCGCGGCTTTCCGTTGACTACCGCGTCAGGTGTGCGGGCCATAACGACGAGCAACTCGGCGCGGGTGCCGTTGGTGCACCAGAGCTTTTCGCCACTGATCAGGTAGTGCTTGCCGTCGGCGGTCGGCGTGGCGGTGGTCCGCATGTTGGCGGGATCGGAACCGGCATCGATTTCCGTGAGCGCGAATGCCGAGATCGAGCCCTTGGCCATGCGGGGGAAGTACTGCTCCTTCTGTGCCTCGGTGCCGAACAGCTTGAGGGGCTGCGGCAATCCAATCGACTGATGGGCCGAGAGTAGCGCGGTAAGTGAGCCGTCCTTGGACGTCACCAGCGCCATTGCGCGAATGTAGCTCGTCTGGGAAAGCCCGAGCCCGCCGTACTCCTTTGGAATCTTGATTCCGAAGGCGCCCATGTCGCGCAGTTCCTGCACGAGCGGCTCGGGAATGTGCCCAGTCTCATCGATCTCGTCGCTGGGATACCGTTCGAGGAACTCGCGCAACCGGTTCATGAACGGCCGGGCACGTTCCACTTCCGCGGGGTCGTCAGGCGGATGCGGATGAATCAGATCATATCGAAAGCGGCCAAGAAAGAGCTCGCGAACGAAGCTCGGCTGCGTCCACTCTTCCTCGCGCGCCGCCTCGGCGACGTCGCGCGCTTCCTGCTCGGAAGCGAGAGCCTGGGAGGAATCGGCCATGGATTTGGTCTCGTGGAGATTGGTTCGGGTCCACCTACCCGCTGCTACTCGTACGCGCGGCGCGTGAAGGCGCACCGCTCCAGAATGTCGATAGTATACACTCGGCGCTGCTCCTTGAGCCACGCAAGAACGCCTCCGAACGTCACGCGGCTACCCCGATCCGGTGCGCCGGTCCCGCCAGACGAGGATTGCGGAGCCTACGAGCGCAATCGTGGCAAAGGAGAACCACTGTACGGCGTAGGACAGGTGTGGTCCGCTTCCGATAGCCGGGATGCCGAGCCGCGCCGGGCGGTCTGCCGCGGGCACGACGCCACTGTCCGGCAACGCAACGACGTAGTACGGCTCGATGGCATACGGTAGCTCGCGGGCAATGGCCGTACTATCGAGCCGGTGCAAGCTGCGCCGCGACCTGGTTGAGCGAGGGTCACCCTCAGCCGGCGGCGGAAACAGCTCCACGTAGGCGGTGAAGACAGTGCTATCCTCCACGCGCCAGCGATCGAAGTCGATGACCGCAGCGTCAGGAGCGTACACCCAACCGCGATTGACGAGAATGGCGTTGTCGATGCCGTTGGGAATGATCGGCGTGACGATGTGCACGCCTGGCGAGCCGTTGTGGCTGCGCCCGGTGAGTGCGATCTCGTGATCGTAGTCCCATCGCCCGCGCACCAGAACGCGCCGGTACTGCAACGAATCGGCGGGCATGGCAAGCTGTGACAGGGCGACTGGCGGTGACGCCGTGCGGGCGTGAACCGTGTCGTTATAGGCGCGCCTGTCAGCGGCCCGAGTCAGCTGCCAGAAGCCGAGCCGGATACAAACCGCGGCGACCATCACGCCAATGAACAGCGCGAACCAATGGCGCCTTCTCATCGAGCGCGGATATCCCCAGGCGGAACAGGAGCGATCACTTGCGAGGGCCAAGCTTCCATGTTGCCGTAACCTTGCATACCACCTCGTTAGCCTCGTCACGGATTTCGGCGGTCACCCCGTGCTCAGCGGGAGTCCGCCAGTCCGGCTCACCGGTATTGCACGCGGCAGTGAGGGTCCCACGCGCCTTCTTGAGATACTGAACGGAAATCGCGGTGACGATTCCTCTTGCTTCGCCAGGCAGCGAGTACATCATGGCAAGTCCGGACGTGACCTCGCCCAGGTTGGCGAGGGCAATCGCATGCACTGACTCGAGATGATTCCGTACCGCCCGCCGGTCGTGCATAACGACTCGGCAATAGCCTGGACGCAGCTCCTCTACACGAGGCCGAATGGACCCGGTGTATGGCACCATCCGCCCCAGCACCAGCGAAAAGACTCGCTTTCCTCCGGGCCTGGAGTGCCAGCGGTCCCAAAGTGAACGGATCGGGTTGGAGCGCATCGAGGGTCGAGGGTCGAGGGTCGAGGGTCGAGGGTCGAGGGTCGAGGGTCGGAGATACACCACCGCCGTCAGAAGAGACTCATTTGTTCGCCCATCTCGCTCGGCTCGACGGTGCGTTGGCCTAGCAGGCGCTGCAGGTGGCGGGCAGAATCGGGAGAGTGGCCGGCGAAGTGGTTGTTCACGTAGCCGTAGACGTTGGTGACTGAGCGTGGAACCGTCGCCAGCGACAATGCCCAGGCTTCGAGGTCGCGTCCACGGTCGAACTGTACGTGTGAGTAGTCCACGATGTCGCGATTGGGGCCCATCCAGCGCAGGTAGATGAAGCTCGAGGTGGGACGAGCAATCAGGGAAAGTAGCGTCTCGCGACGGATCCATTGTCCATCGCTCAGCGCGAGCGCAACGTTATGGTCGGCCAGCAGCGCGAGCACGCTGTCGGCAATCCAGTCGGCGTGACGGAACTCGATCGCGATCCGAAGGTCGGTGGGAAGCAGCGGCAAGAAGCCGCGTAGAGCCGGCAGTTCCGCTGGCGTGAAGTCCGGACCCATTTGAAGCAGAATGGGACCGAGCTTGTCACCAAGCTCCCGGGCGCGCTCGAGAAAGAGTGCAGCAGCCGATTCGGCCCCGCGAAGACGTCGCTCGTGAGTTACTTCCTGCGGCATCTTGAGGGCGAAGGTGAACCCGTCTGGCGTGCGGTCGGCCCATCCACGCACCGTTTTCGCGGGGGGCACCGCATAGAAAGTCGAATCGACCTCCACCGTTCCGAACGCACGAGCATAGATGGTCAGGTAGTCGGAGGAGCGCGTGCCAGCCGGGTAGAAGGGACCTACCCAGGCGTCATAGTTCCACCCCTGTGTGCCAATGGAAATGTCCGTTGTCATGGGTGAACGGGACAAGAACGGCCGTCCGATGTCAAGGCGCCCCGCCGCGTTCCGGTCCCCATTTTGCGCGATACCTTCCAGACCCATCGGGAGGAGCGAATGGCAAAGGATGATGAGCTTCATCTGAACGATCCGGCGCACACGGCGTCGAGTGAGGCACATACCAGCCGGGAGCGGCGTGAAGCCGCGGACGAGCCACTGGAAAGCGAAAGCAAGCCGACTCGAGCAGCAACGGGCGCCGTGAGCGGTCTGGGAGGCGCCGCGGCCGGCGGGGGCACGGGAATGATCGTCGGAGGCCCGATCGGGGCGGCAGTGGGCGCGATCGCCGGAGCGCTCGGCGGTTGGTGGGTAGGACATGCCAGCGCCGCCGCCGACCATTGGTCTGACGACGACGACGCATACTACCGGCAGCACTACGAAACGCTGGGCGCACCCGCCGACCGCACCTATGATAGCTCACGTCCGGCCTACCAACTCGGCCACCTCGCGAGCCGCAATCCCGACTACGCAGACCGCAAGTTCGATGAGATCGAGACCGATCTCCGGCACGGATGGACTGACGAGCTACGCGGCAAGCATGGAACGTGGGACTCGGTCCGCGAGCAGGTACGCGCGGGCTATGACAGACCCCGCGGGTCCTCGAACCAGTCCGTGTCGAGCCGCACGAACATCAGGGCAGGCGACCATAAGTCGGGTGGCGAAGGACTGGGTGCGGCGGGCATAACCAAGTATTGATCCATGGACTCGTCAGGCGAATCGGACGGCCAGCGCAGCGCCGCCGAAACCGCGGGCGAGGCGGCGGGCGGCCTGTCGGGGCTGACCGCGGGCGCGGCGTTGGGCTCACTTGCCGGACCGCTAGGCACGATGGTTGGCGCGGTGGCCGGAGCGGTGGGAGGGTGGTGGGCGGTGCATGCGACAACGACCGCTCATACGCGCCTCACGCCGGAGCAGGAGGGTGCCTTGCGCGAGCGGCATAGGCGGCGCGCCGGCGACGATGCGGAGGTACCGTGGGATCGCGCGCGCTCAGCCTATCAACTTGGGTTCCTGGCCGGGTGCAATCCGCGTTATGGCGCGGAAGGGTTCGTGGCAGCCGACCGGGAGCTGCGGCACGGATGGACGTCGGGGGTAGCGGCTGAGCTGGGACCGTGGGAGCATCACCGCGATCTGGTCCACGACGGATTCGAGTGCGCGCGCCAGTCAGTGGGGGCCAGGAACGCGCCCGGCGCGGGAATGGAACCGCTGCATTCCGATCCGGCGACCGAGGCGGCGAACCGGGCACACGCGCGTGTGGCGGAGCGGAGGGGGCCGTTGGACGAGCGTTGAACTCTGATCACTCCGTACCCCGCTTGATCCGCCAC
>CAZPCC010000182.1:0-1638 GCA_964584905.1 uncultured Gemmatimonadaceae bacterium
CGCCGCGGCGTATGCCAGGACTTTGCTCACTTGACGCTCGCGGGATTGCGGGCGCTGCGCGTGCCGGCACGCTACGTCAGCGGCTATATTCTCACGCGACCGCCGCCGGGCCAGATCAAGCTTGCCGGTGCCGACGCCTCGCACGCCTGGATCTCGGTGTGGTCGCCCGAAACCGGTTGGCGCGACTTCGATCCGACCAATGGTATCGCAGTCAGCGAGGAGCACATCACGATCGCCTATGGCCGCGACTACCACGACGTGAGTCCAATCAGCGGCGTGCTGCTCGGTGGCGGCTCGCACGCGGTATCGGTCGGTGTCGACGTCGTGAACCTCGACGCTGCGCCGACGGTGCATTGAGCGCCTGTTCCATTCAAATTAGATCGCGATTCCCCTCCCCGTCGCGCCAAGGGCGCGCGTTCCGCGCGACGTGGGGAGGGGTTAGGGGTGGGGGGAGTCCCTACCGCTAGAGCATCGTGCCTTTATTTGGAATCGGGGGGGTTCCCCAAATCAGTGAACTGTGATTCACCGTGCCAGGAGGTGGATCATGGGGCGAAGCTATTCGATGGATCTTCGCCAGCGGGTTGTTTCGCGTGTCGCTGGCGGTCAGTCGCGGCGAGGTGCGGCCGATGACTTGTCGGTCAGTCCGTCGTTCTCGGTGAAGCTCGTGGCACGGCATGAGCGTACAGGCTCATTCGAGCCGGCGCCTCAGGGGCGTCCGCCCGGCACCGGCAAGCTCGATCCCTACCGCGCGTTCCTGATCGGCCGCGTGAAGGAGAAGCCCGACATCACGATGCCCGAGCTGGCGGCAGAGCTCGCAGCACGCCACGGCGTGGAAGTCGGTCCCGCCTCGCTATCGCGGTTCCTGTGCAAGGCCGGCCTCAGCTATAAAAAAAACGCTGCTGGCCAGCGAGCGCGCTCGATTTGACGTCGCCAAGGCGCGCAACACCTGGATCACCAAGCGGCTTCCCATCATGCGGGGGATGCCGCACCGGCTCGTGTTCATCGATGAAACCTCGACGAGCACGAAGATGACGCGTTTGCGCGGCAGGGCGCCAGCCGGCGAGCGGCTGCCCGGCGCCGTTCCGTTCGGCCACTGGCTCACTCAGACCTTCATCGCTGGCCTGCGCTGCAACGGCTTGACCGCACCATGGCTCATCGAAGGCGCGATGGATCGGGTCGCCTTCGACCTCTACATCGAGACGCAGCTCGCGCCCACCCTGCAGCCCGGCGACGTCGTCATCCTCGACAATCTGAAAGTGCACGCATCGACCAAGGCCGCAGCTGCGCTCGAGGCGCGGGGCGCCTGGTTCCTGTTCCTGCCGGCCTACTCGCCCGATCTCAATCCGATCGAGATGGCCTTCTCCAAGCTCAAAGCACATCTGCGCGCTGCCGGCGCACGCACTTACGAGGCGCTGTGGCGAGCAGTCGGAGACATCTGCTCACTCTTCGAGCCCCGAGAATGCTGGAACTTCCTCAGGCACGCCGGATATGCTTCCGATTAAAGGCACGATGCTCTAGGCACGTCGATGGCTATTGGACGAACCGAGATGGTCAGACCTCTACCACCTTTGACTTCACTGCGGATGTTCGAGGCGGCCGCGCGGCATCTTAGCTTTCGAGCGGCGGCAGACGAACTGC
>CAZPCC010000183.1:0-10271 GCA_964584905.1 uncultured Gemmatimonadaceae bacterium
AGGTAATTCTGCAACCTGAATCAGTAATCGTAATTAGCAATCAGGGATGCAATTGCCGCCCCCCCTTTCCGGGGGGCCGACGCTTTCCAACCAGCGACACGCGCCGCCTGGCGCGCCGTCGCACACCTCCCCTAATTCCCAATTCCTGATTCCTATTTTCCTGTCTCTCAGCTTCTCTGTCCACAACCGAGATCTTCCAAATGCTCTTCCGTTCCGCTCCTGGACTTCTGCTTTTCCTCACTGCTGTCGCTGACGCCCAGCAGCAGCCTATCCGGGGATTTCCGACCGCGACGCTGGCGGACCAGGCTGCGCGTGAAACGCAGCTCAAGGCCGTGCCGCACCCCGACTCGCTGCGCCAGCGCATGCGGCTCCTTTCGGAGCATCCTCACGAGGCCGGGACCGATCGGTCGCGGCAGGTAGCCGAGCACATTCTGCAGAAGTTTCGCGCGGCGGGACTCGAGGCGCAGATCGAGCTGTTCGAAGCGCTCATGCCGCGGCCGGTTTCCCGCTCGCTCGAATTGCTCGGACCCACTTCGTTCAAGGCGACACTCGCCGAGCAGCCGGTGGAGGGGGATAAGGACGCCAACGATGCCAACCAGCTGCCGACCTATAACGCGTACTCGCCTGACGGCGACGTGACAGGTGAGCTGGTATTCGTCAACTACGGCATCCCTGACGACTATCGCGTACTCGACAGCCTCGGCATCAGCGTCCAAGGCAAGATCGTGATCGCCAAGTACGGGCGGTCGTGGCGTGGCATCAAGCCCAAGCTCGCCGCCGAGCATGGCGCGATCGGAGCCATTCTCTACTCAGATCCGCGTGATGACGGCTATTGGATGGGAGATGTATATCCGGACGGGCCGATGCGTCCATGGCACGGCGTACAGCGCGGCAGCGTAATGGACATGCCGATTCACCCAGGCGATCCGCTGTCGCCGGGATGGGGATCGGAGCCCGGCGCGCGCAGGCTTGCGATCAGCGAGGCGAAGACGATCGAGCGCATCCCCGTCCTGCCGATAAGCTACGAGGATGCGCTCCCGTTCCTTCGCGCGCTCGATGGTCCTGTGGCGCCCGAAGCGTGGCGCGGCGCGCTGCCTATCACCTATCACGTAGGTCCCGGCCCGGCGCGCGTTCGACTCGCGCTCACGTTCGAATGGGAGACGGGCCCCCTGTACAATGTCATCGCGCGCATTCCGGGAGCGCTCTCGCCGGATCAGTGGATCGTCTACGGCAATCATCACGATGCCTGGGTGAACGGCGCCAAGGATCCGATCTCCGGCATGGTCGCCCTCGAGGAGACGGCACGAGCGTTAGGTGCGCTGCTGAAGACCGGCTGGCGCCCGGCGCGAACGATCATCCTCGCCGGATGGGACGGCGAAGAATGGGGATTGCTCGGCTCCACCGAGTGGGCCGAGAAACATCGCATTGCGCTGGATGCCAATGCCGTCGCATATCTCAACAGCGACTCGAACGACCGCGGCTGGCTGTACGTGGGCGGCTCGCATTCACTGGAGACGTTCATGTACGAGGTCGCCCGCGACATTCATGACCCGGTGAAGGGCGCGAGCGTGCTCGATGCGCAGTTGAAGGAGAAGGCACGTCGCGCCGGCGACGCCCCGGCGCAACGCGTTGCTCGGCAGCCGACAAGGCCCGACAGCGGCAACGTGGACCCCACGCAACCACGCACGCCTGACGATTCGCTGCTCGCCCGGGAGCAGCGCCGCATCGCGGGAGAGCGCCGCCCCGCCGCCACCGCCCCGACGCTCACCGCTTCAGGGCGGGATACCGCATTCACGATCAGCGCGCTCGGTTCCGGCTCCGACTACACCGCCTTCATCGATCACCTGGGACTCGCCTCGCTCAACATCAGCTACGGCGGAGAGACCGAAGATGGGATCTATCATTCCATCCACGACACCTACGACTTCTACGCCCGTTTTCTAGATACGGCGTTCTCGTATGGAGTGCTCGAGGCACAGACCACGGGTACGGCGATCCTGCGCCTGGCCGATGCCCCGGTGCTGCCTTTCGAGTTTGGAACGGCCGCGCGGACCTATCTGCGTTACGTAGAGGAGATCGAGAAGGAGGCACGCGACAACGACACCGTTCGCACGCTCGATCTGACGGCGGTCCGCACGGCACTCGCTCGGCTCGACACCGCCGCGTCGCGGCATGAAGCGGTAGTGGCCCGCGTCGCTGCAATGAGCGCCCGGGATGTACGATCGAAGTGGAATCGCATGGCCGAGGCCAACAAGATGCTGTATCGCACCGAGCGAGCGCTGACCGACGCTTCGGGTCTTCCGGGCCGCGACTGGTTCCGCCACCTCATCTACGCACCGGGATTCTACACCGGCTATGGCGTGAAGACGATGCCCGGGATTCGTGAGGCGGTCGAGGACAAGCCTGACATCGCCGTCGCTCAACGCGAGGCGGCACGCGTCGCGGCGGCAATCGAGCGCCTGGCGACTCAGGTCACCGAGGCATCAGCGGTGCTGGAGCGCGCGATCAGATGATCTGTTCTTTGTTGAACTGTTGCGCGCAGGATTGGTTCATCATCCTTGGAGGGCGCTTGATTTTACCGCAGAGGACGCAGAGGATCGCAGAGTGCGCTGGTTCTTAAGGATAGAAGAAACAGCCATGATGATCGTATCCGGTTGAGTGCTGCCACCAATGGATCGACTTTGTTCCTCACTTTCTGTTTTTCCTCCGCGACCTCCGCGTTGAAAAAAACGACGCGATCCTAACCTCGAAGTTGAAATGACCGGAAGTCGCGTGCCTCAATTGCGCAGCGCCGCGACTAGGCCTTCGGGATCGCTCGGGCTCAGTATCAGCGTGTAGCCGAGATCAGTCGGCACCACGACGGCGCGACTGCGGTCGGTAAGATAGACTAACGCCTTCTCGCCGTTCCGCAGGCGAAACCACCCGCTGCCGTAGCCAGGCAGACCGGTTCCGAAGGTGCGGGCGACCGGTTGCAGTGCGCGTTCTTCACGAAGATCGACGACTCGCGCTTCGCTCGCCTTGAGTGCCGACCGTGGCAGCTCGCGTCCCCACCAATCGCCGCGCAGCGCGAGAACATGATCGGTGACCTCGAAGCGAGCGGTACGGCTGGCCAGTACCGACCGGCCGACGCCGCCAAGGACGCCGACGAGCAGCATGCCAATCAGGGCAAGGATCACCAGCGGTGAGACACCGGCCGGCGCGATCGAGAAGGACTGTGCCACGAATGACCCCTCGTTGAAGGAATGGCGGCCGCCTGCGCCCCACGTTAGGTAGCCGTCCGACCGGGAATTGCTGATTCGACGTGTCTACGCTGTTCGTGTAGAACGCCGCCTGCCGCAAGCGTCCCCGCGCTTGCGCCGACCAAGCTACCAGTAGCCCATGCTCGTGACGAGCCGCCAGCCCAATCTGGCTTAACGCCCTCGGAGCGCATACGTTCAGGTCCACAGGCCTTCTCTGCCTACCCAGGGATCGACACATGGATCGGCTGAATCGGGTATTGTCCGTCATTCTCGGCGGGGGTGCTGGTACGCGACTCTTTCCGCTGACGCGAGATCGCGCCAAGCCCGCCGTTCCGCTGGCCGGGAAGTATCGTCTGGTCGACGTGCCCGTTTCGAACTGCCTCAACTCCGGTCTCGATCGGATCTTCGTCGTCACGCAATTCAACTCCGCAAGCCTCAACAACCACATAGCGCGCGCCTACGTGTTCGACCGGTTCGGCGGCGGATTCGTCACGATACTGGCCGCCGAGCAGACACCGGCGTCGGAGAAGTGGTATCAGGGCACCGCCGACGCGGTGCGCCGCTCCATCACTCACTTCAGGAGTCACCCGCACGACCGCGTACTGATTCTCTCGGGCGACCAGCTCTATTCGATGGATTATCGGGTGATGCTGAAGTATCACCTGGATAGCAAGGCCGACATCACCGTGGCGGTGACGCCAGTAGTGGCGGCGGACGCGCCGGGCTTTGGAATTCTCAAGACCGACGCGACGCATCGCATCACCGAGTTCCACGAAAAGCCGAAAATCGATGATCTCGACGGCAAGGAAAGTCCGGTATCGCCGGAGCTGGAGGCGCAGGGACGGATCTATCTCGCCTCGATGGGCATCTACGTCTTCGAGGCGTCGGTGCTGTACGACTTGCTCGATACGCGTCCTGACGACCACGATTTCGGCAAGGCGATCATTCCGCACGCCATCCACGAGCGGAAGGTGATAGCGTACCCGTTCACCGGATACTGGAACGACATCGGGACCGTGCGCTCGTTCTTCGAGACGAACATCATGCTGGCGCAGCCGCACCCGCCATTCAATCTCTACGACCCGAACTTTCCGCTTTATACCGAGGCACTGATGCTGCCGCCGGCGAAAATCAGCCGCTCCCGGCTCGAGAACACGCTCGTCGGTCTCGGAAGCGTGATCGTGGATAGCGACATCTCGAACTCCGTCGTCGGTCTGCGTTCGTTCATCGACCGGGGCACCCGTATCTCGCGGACCGTGTTCATGGGCGCGGACTACTTCCGTTGGGAAGAATCCGAAGCCCGCAACAGCGCACAGGGACCGCAGTATTCGGGCGTCGGCGAGGGAACGCGGATAGAGAACGCGATCGTCGACAAGAACGCGTCCATCGGTAACCAGTGCGTCATTACGAACGCCGGCGGCATCCAGGAAGGTGAGGGGCCCGGCTTCTACATCCGCGACGGCATCGTCGTCGTGTTGAAGAACGCCGAGATTCCCGACGGCACCGTTATCTGACGCCGCCTCGTGCGAATCGCCCTGTTCACTAACGAGTATCCACCTAACGTCTACGGCGGCGCCGGGGTTCACGTCGAGTATCTCTCGCGCGAACTGGCGCGCGCGGATGGCGGCACCCATCACGTGGACGTGCTGTGTTTCGGTGACCAGAACGAGGCGCATGGGAACCTTCACGTCCGCGGCGTCGCGCCGCCGCTGCCCTTCCCGGTGCGCGATCCCCGTCACACGAGGCTGCTCGATGCGTTCGTGCGCGATCTCGCCATGGCCGGAGCGGTCGATTCGCCCGATATCGTACACTGCCACACGTGGTACTCGCACCTGGCCGGCTGTATCGCGCGCCCGCTCACCGGCGCGCCACTGGTACTGACCACGCACTCGCTGGAGCCGCATCGCCCGTGGAAGGTCGAGCAGTTAGGCACGGCCTACCATGCCACGACGTGGATCGAGCGCACGGCGTACGCGAATGCCGATGGCGTAATCGCCGTCTCCGCGGCGATGAAGGAGGACGTACAGTCGCTGTACGGCGTGGCGCCCGAGCGCGTGCGCGTCATCCACAACGGCATCGATCCCGACGAGTATCGCGCTCGTCCAGCTCCGCTCAGGCTGCGGAGCCTGGGCATTGATCCCGACGTGCCGATCGTGCTCTTCGTCGGGCGTATAACGAGGCAGAAGGGTATTCTGCACCTGGTTCGCGCGATACGATACCTGCAGGGAGGTGCGCAGGTAGTCCTCTGTGCCGGCGCGCCGGACACCGAGGCGATAGGCGCGGAGATGGCCGCGCTCGTCGCGGAGGCGAAGCGCGTTTCGGACACCGGGGTCATCTGGATCCCGGAGATGCTCTCCAGGGAAGACATCATCGCCCTGTATACGCATGCCGCGGTCTTCGTCTGCCCTTCCGTTTACGAGCCGTTCGGCATCATCAATCTCGAAGCGATGGCATGCGAGACTCCGGTCGTCGCTTCCGCGGTAGGAGGAATCCCTGAGATCGTGGTGCCGGGGAGCACCGGACTACTGGTTCCACTCGAGGCCGAAGGCGACGAATCGCCGGAGCCACGCGACCCGGACGCGTTCTCGCGCGCGCTCGCCGCAGCGGTCAACGAGTTGATGGCTTCACCCGAGCGACGCGCGGCGATGGGTATGGCGGCGCGCGCGCGCGTGCTCGAGCACTTCAGCTGGAGAAGCATCGCCGAGTCGACGCTGGCCTTCTATCGAGAGTTGATGGAAGCGCGCACGACGACTCGGAAGTAGCGCCACGGCTCGATCAATGTGGCGCCATGCATAACGATGAGACGCGTGATCGCAGTAGCTGAGTTCCCATGCGAGGCATTCGGTGCACCGCATCTATGGTAACGCCGGACCATCCAACCGGAGGGGCAAATGATCTCCATCATGTCGCTGTGGCTTCCGATCCTGCTGTCCGCGGTGGCTGTGTTCTTCCTCAGTTATTTCACGCACATGGTGTTGAAGTATCACAGCACGGACTTTGCCAGACTGCCGGCGGAGGATCAGGTGATGGAAGCGCTGGGTCGCCACAATATCGCGCCCGGGGAGTACATGTTCCCACACGCGTCAGGCGCGGACGCCATGAAGGATCCTGCGTATGTGGAGAAACGAAATCGGGGTCCGGCGGCGATCCTCTCTGTGATGCCGACGCCGGCGGCGCCGCTCACCAACTCCTTGCTCCAGTGGTTCATCTTCTCAATGGTGGTCAGCCTCTTCGCGGCATACCTCGCGAGCCGGGCGCAGGTGGGAGCCGACGGCGCCGAGGTTCTTCGATTCACGGCGACGGTCGCATTCCTCGGCTACGGGCTTGCTCTCGTGAGCGATTCCATCTGGTACTATCGCAAGTGGAGCACGACCTGGAAAAGTCTGTTCGACGCGCTGCTGTATGCGGTCGTTACCGGGGGAATATTCATGTGGCTGTGGCCGAGATAGTGAGGCAATGACTACCACCGCAGATGCGCCTTTCCAGGGCGAAGGCAGCAGGTGACAGGACGGATTCTCAACCGGCGATCTGCGAAATCGGCGTAATCGGCGGTTTGCTGTTCTCCATTCCTGCGAAACGCGTGCAATCGCGGATCCGAACGACAAACCACAGATTACGCAGATTACGCAGAAGGAGAAGCACAACGAGAAATTGCCGGCGGTAGGCAGCCATGTGTGAAATCCGCGAAATCTGCGGTTCCACTTGCCAGTCCTTCTCTTCATTGGTCTGGGTCATCTGCGGTCGCCTGTTGCCAGCTGGGGCATTCGCATCATGTAGTACCCTGCGCATATCCAGAGCAGCGCCGCGGTCAGCCAACCGAGGAGCGGAGCGTGCGGTAGGAGCGGATTCGCGGCACTTCGGGCGACCGCGGGCACAATGTCCTTGGTGTTGTTGATCGCGGCATGCATCAGCATCATCAGCAGCAGGCTGCCCCTGCTGTGCGAGTACAGCCAGGCCATGGCGACGGATAACGCAGTCACCTGTAACATGTAGAGCGGGAAGGACTGGCCGGTGGTTCCCGCCCCAGAAATGAAGAATAGTGGCAGGTGCCAGCTGGCCCAGATTACTCCCAGTATCACGCTTGCGCGCGCCAGCCCGAAGCGGTCGGCAAGACGCGGCAGTGCATAACCGCGCCAGCCGATTTCCTCGCCGGCCTGGCCGCCGATCAGCGTCGAACCCACCGTCGCCGCGAGCATGAGAGGCCACGCCTGCCAACCTGACGCCGGCCAGTCGCCGGTTGTGAGGCGATGCAGTAACGCGGCCGTGAGCTTGATCACCGCCAGATAGCTTATCGCGAATACGTACCACCTGCCGCCCACTCGCCACTGAAAGAGCGGAAGCAGGAGCGCACGCAACGCGTCTCGTCCGCCGGAGTGCGCCGTCAACGCGATCGCGACGAACGCGGGTGCGAAGACGCCAAGGTAGAAGAGCGGAGTGGCGAGTCCGGGGCGAAGCTTATCGGACTCCGCCAGGCCGCCGCTCAACGCGCTCGCGCCAAGCCAGAAGGCCCACGTCACCGCATACGTGAGCGTGAAGAACGCAAAGAGCGACTTGATGGGCGCGCGCTGCCCAGTCGAGATCATCGCGGCATAATCGCCACCCCCCTCCCTCTCCGCCAGCGCCAAACGCACCCCGAGAGATTGAGGTCCGCCCTTTCACCTGCCCTTGACAACTTCTCTGGCACGTTGGCACTTTCCCCTTAGAACTCACGGGGAGTGTGCTGGTGGCTGACAGCGGGATTCCAATGCTCAAGGGCACGCTCGACCTGCTCGTCCTCAAGACGCTGAGCTGGGGACCGATGCACGGCTACGGGATAGCGACCTGGCTGGAGCAGCGCTCCGACGGTTCCCTTCTGCTCGATGACAGCGCGCTCTATCAGGCATTGCAGCGCATGGAGGGACGCGGCTGGCTGTCCGCCGAGTGGGGCATCACGGAGAACAACCGGCGGGCACGGTACTACAAGCTCACCACCGCTGGACGCCAGCGACTCCGGAGCGAGAGCGAGACATGGCTGCGTTATACCGAATCGGTCACGGCGATTCTCGCCCTTCGTTCAGCCTGACGACGAGTTAACGATGGCCGACTATCGCCGCCTTTTCGATCTGCGCCTTGGCGGACGCGCCAGAGCGGACGCCGAGATGGACCGGGAGATCGAGACCCACCTCGCGATGCGCGAGGCAGACCTCGTGCGAGCCGGCATGAGCCCCGACACGGCGCGCGAAGAAGCGCGCCGCCGGTTCGGAGACTTCGACCGTGCGCGGCGCGAGCTGCACGCTGCCGCAAGGCAGCGGGAGGCCGCCGTCCGGCACCGTGATCGCCTGGGCGCCACCCTCGCTGACCTCCGCTACAGTGCTCGTCAGGCGCGGCGCGCACCCGGCTTCACCGCGCTGGCGGTCGCGTCGCTCGCCATTGGTATCGGCGCCACGACGACCATCTTCACCCTCGTCGAGCACGTGCTCCTCCGGCCGTTGCCCTTCGCGGACGCCGGCCGGCTCGTATCGATCACCGGACGGGACTCCGTACGCACCGTGATCCCCACCGTCTCGGCGCCACAGTGGCGCGACTGGCGTCAGGCTCGGTCGCTCGAGGATGCGGCGCTTTACGGAATCGCCTTTCGTCAGGGGGTCGTGACCTCGGACAGCTCCTTTCGTGTGAATGCCGAACGGGTGTCGGGCAACTACTTCGATGTACTCGGTGCGCGATTCCTGGCTGGACGGCCGTTCACCGAGGAGGAAGCCGGCGCGGGCGAGCCGGTCGTGGTGGTGAGCGAAGATCTGTGGCGCCGGATGTTCGGCGCCGAGCGCGCGCTCTCTACGCCGCTACGCACGGGACGCCGCTCCTATACCGTCGTCGGTGTGCTGGCTCGCGGACAGGAATTTCCGGCGCGCACCGACGTCTTCTTCCCGACCGATATGTCCGCCGAGGTGGCGGGGCCGCGCATCAACGTCAACTGGACCATGGTCGGGCGGCTTGGAGCTGGGGTCGCGCCCGAGCAGGCGGCCACCGAATTGTCGGCGATTGCACGCGGGGCGAAGGGTGAGGACCCTGAGGCGCTTTACGACTTCGGAGCGGGCGTCCAGCCACTCGCCGACGCGCTCGTCGGCGACGCCGCCGGCTATCTGCGGCTGCTGATGGCGGTGGTGCTCTGCGTTCTGCTGATCGTCTGCGCCAACGTCGCCGCCTCGAGCCTGGCGCGCGCTTCAGTTCGCGCAAGGGAGATGGCGGTGCGTGCTTCGCTAGGCGCGGCACGCACCCGGCTCGTACAACAAATGCTCATCGAGCATCTCTCCCTCGGGCTCGCCGGCGGCGCGGTGGGCGTGTTCGTCGCCTGGGCAGCGCTCCGCGTCATCTTGTCGCGCTGGGGAGAACAGATACCGCGATCGGCGGAAGTGGTGATGGATATCCGGGTGCTCATGTTCGTCTTCGCGACGTCGCTCATCGCCGGGTTGCTCGCCGGCCTATTGCCAGCGCTGCGGCTGAGCAGAATCTCGCTGCGCGAAATGACCTCCAGCGGATCGCGCACCTCTGTGCGTGGCGGACGCAATCTCGCGGGCGCTTCGCTGGTGAGCTTCGAGATCGCGGCAGCACTCCTGCTGCTCGCCGGTGCCGCGCTGCTCATCAGGAGCTTCCAGTCGGTGATCGGCCGCGACATCGGCTTCGACACGAACGTCGCCACCGTGGAGGGAGCGCTTTCTGGCGAGCGCTATGGAGAAGACGCGGCGAGAATCGCCTACTGGGACCAGCTGCTCGGCGAGTACCGCACCATCCCAGGCGTCCAAGCAGCAGCCGTAACCCAATGGGTGCCACTCGGCCTGACGGGGACGGGATTCATCGACATCGAAGGTCGCGATGTACCGGGCGCGGGCGCCGTGTACCGCGTGGTCAGCGAGGATTTCTTTCGCGCACTCGCAATGCCAGTCCTGGCCGGGCGCAGATTCTCACCAGCAGATGCGATGGGCGCCGAGCGCGTCGCCGTAATCAATCGGACAATGGCAGGGCGATTCTGGGCAGGGGAGAATCCCGTTGGGCGGC
>CAZPCC010000184.1:0-20616 GCA_964584905.1 uncultured Gemmatimonadaceae bacterium
CGGTGGTGGTCGGTGTGGAAGGCGAGGAGGAGGGCGTTGTACCGGACGAGCTCGAACTGACGGACGAAGAATCCAGCCAGTGAGGCGGCCTAACGGCGCCTAGCTGGCGCCTGACGCGGGAGCACTGTGACGGGAACGGACTTCAGGACGGCGGGCGTTCAGGGGCCTCACGCACGCCTCGCCGCCGAACTGGTGACGCTGGACGAACTCCATTCCGCGGCGAGTACGCTGAGCGGCGTGGCCACGCGTACTCCCCTGCTGCCCGCGGAGTCGGTGAGTGACGCGGTAAATGCTCCGGTATGGCTCAAGCCGGAGTCGCTGCAGCGCGGCGGCGCCTTCAAGTTCCGCGGAGCGTACACGTTCCTTTCATGGCTCGATGAAGAGTCGCGCGCGCGCGGCGTCATCGCTCCGTCCAGCGGAAACCACGCGCAGGCGGTCGCGCTTGCGGCGAAGCTGTTCGGCGTTCGCTGCACGGTCGTCATGCCGACGACGGTCACCCCGGCAAAGCGCGCCGGCGCGGAACGGCTGGGCGCTCGCATCGAGCTCGCCGGAACGACCACCCACGAGCGGATGGAGCGGGCGCTGGAGGTCGTGCGCGATGAGGGGATGACCCTGGTGCCGCCCTATGATCATCGCGTCATCATTGCCGGGCAGGGCACCGTAGGGCTCGAGATCATCGAGGCAATGCCGGACGTCGAGACGGTCATCGTACCGGTAGGCGGGGGGGGCCTTTCCGCCGGCGTGGCGGCGGCGGTTAAGCTATCGTCGCCCAATGTACGCGTGATCGGCGTGGAGCCGGCGGGTGCGCCGAAGCTCACGCGCGCACGCGCGGCCGGTAAACCGATTCGCCTTACGAGCACGAGCAGTATCGCCGATGGCCTGCTTGCGGTGGAGGTCGGCACGCTCAACTTCGCCCATCACGAAGCGTATCTCGACGAGGTGGTGCTGGTCGAGGACGAAGCGTTGATCCAGGCAATGCGCACCTTGCTTGACCGGAGCAAGCTGCTGGTGGAGCCGAGCGGCGCAATCACCGTCGCGGCGCTCCTGTCCGGTGCGGTGCGGGCGACAGGAAAGACGGTAGCGGTGCTGAGTGGCGGGAACATCGACTACGCGGGACTCGAGGGCCTGCTCGGCGATGCGTGAACCGGTCGTTCTCGCCGCCATCGAGGACGAGTTGCTCCTCAGGACCGTCTCGTGGTTCCTGCGGGAGCATGGATACAAGGTGATGGAAGCACCGCGCGCCGACCTGCTGTTCGAACACTTCGCGACCACGGTGCCCGATCTCTTTCTGCTCGACATCACCTCGCCGACGTTGCCGGGACCGCGGCTGCTGGAGTGGCTCAAGGCCGACGAGCCATGGCGTGACATGCCGGTGCTGATAATCACCGCCATGCCGCCGGAGGATGAGACGGTACGGTTGCTCAGTCTCGGCGCGGCGGACTTCATCGGCAAGCCGTTTCGCGTTCGCGAGTTGCTCGCGCGCATCCAGGTCCAGTTGCGGCTGCAGCAGCTGCTGAGCGAAGCGCGCGAAGAGTTGAACTCGGCGAGAGTGGAGCTGTCCAGGGCGCGGCGGGAAGCGGAGCACCACCGCAAGCTGGTGGACATCCTGCACGATGTGACGGGCGACCTGTCGCCTGACGAGATTTACCATCTGCTGGTGCGACGCGTGGCGCGGGCGCTCGATATCGCACGATGCTCGCTGGTACTCGCGCATAGCGGCGAAAGCCACGCGGTCGTGGCCACAGCGTACGAGAATCCCGGGTTGCGCAACCTCGAGGTGGACCTGGCGCGCTATCCGGAGATCCAGCTCGCGCTGGAGCGGCAGGAGCCGGTGCTGATACAGGACATCCGTCAGGACTCGTTGTATTCCGGAGTGCGCGCTTCGTGGGAGCTTGAAGGGCAGGAGGTGGCGGTGCGGAGCGTCATCGCGCTGCCTTTCCAGCTCGACCTTCGACAGGCAGGGGTGTTTTTCCTGCGCACCGCCGAGGATGAGCCTGCGCTCACGCCTGACGACGTTGCCTTTGCGGATACTGTCATCAAGGCAGCGGTGAGCGCGATTCGCAAGGCGCAGTTCATCGAATCGACCCAGGCGGACAAGGTTCGGTTCGAGCAGCTGGCGAGCACCGACTCGCTCACCGACACCCTCAACCGGCGTGCGTTGATGGTGCGCCTGACCGAGGAAGTAGAGCGAGCGTCGCGTTACGAGCACGAGCTGGTGCTGCTGATGATCGACCTCGACCATTTCAAGGATGTGAACGACACCTACGGGCATCTCGTTGGCGACGACGTCCTCCGCGAGTTCGCTTGTCTGCTTATAAGCGAGGTGCGCGCCGTCGACATCGTTGCACGTTATGGTGGTGAGGAGTTCGTGATCGTTCTCCCCGAGACGGCGATCGAAGGGGGCACCGCGTTTGCCGAGCGTGTCCGCGAGAGGGTGGCGGGCACCGTTTTCTGCGCCGCTGAGGGTGGGGAGGGGGTTCGGACGACGATCAGTGTGGGAATTGCCGTGTATCCCGCGGACAACCTGGCGTCCGCCGACGACTTGATCGCGCGCGCCGACGAGGCGCTCTACCGTGCGAAGGCGGCCGGACGGGACCGGGTGCACGCATGAGCGGCCGCTGCCCGTTATGCGGCCGTCAGTGGGCCGGGGTCACCGTCTGCCCAGCCGATGGTGTAGCACTGATTGCCATACCTGCTGATCAGCCGGCGGAACAGGGTTCAGCCGCTGCCGGGCAGCCCGCGGTGCCGCGTGCACGGCCCAGCAGGCACGCTCGCCGAACGCCGATCGCCCCCGAACAGATGCTCGAAGACCGTTACCGGGTGCAGCGCCAGGTGGGCGAGGGCGGCATGTCGGTTGTGTATCTGGCGCTCGATACGCATACCGGCGAGCGGGTGGCGGTCAAGGCGCTGTCGGAGGATCTGTCCTCGGACAGGACGGCGATGGCCAGGCTCAAGCGCGAGGCGCGGCTCGGAGAGCGGCTTCAGCATCCGTGCGCCTGTTCGATCTTGGCGTTAGGTGAAACCGCCGGCGGACTGATGTACGTGGTGATGCCGTTTCTCGATGGCGAAATGTTGTGTGATCGCACCGCACGGTTGCGCTACATCCCACTTGCCGAAACAGTGCCGTTCGTCCGCGATATCGGGGATGGGCTGCATGCCGCTCACTCGCTCGGAATCATTCACCGCGACCTCAAGCCGGAGAACGTGATGTTGTGCGCGCGCCCGGGTGGTGGCGAACGCGCAGTGGTCATGGACTTCGGTCTGGCCAAGCAGCACCGCTCCGATGCCGCCACCGAAAAGTTGACGGCTACCGGAGTAGTGCTCGGCACCCCGGAATTCATGAGTCCGGAGCAGTTGCGCGGCAAGCCGCTCGATGTGCGCACCGACATCTATTCGATGTCGATCATGGCGTTCGAGATGTTGACGGGTGCGCTGCCGTTCCCGGGACGCACCAAGCAGGACATGATGCTGGCCCGGCTGCAGGGCGATCCGCAGAAGCTGCGTAACGTGCGGCCGGAGCTCGGCTTTCCGAATGCGCTCGAAGAGGTACTGGCCAAGGGGATGGCTCGTGACCGCAACAGGCGCTACCGGACCGCACCGGAGTTCGCTTCCGCCTACGCCGAGGCGGCTTCGGGATCGCCTGAGCCGGATAGTGCTGGCGGAGACGGTGAGTCGTGGTGGCAGAAGCTGTTCGGCAGATGAGGGCGCGTGCGGGATCAGTCGCCGTGGCAGCCGCGCTGCTGACGGCGTGCGCTGGGGATGGCGGTGATCGAAGGGCGGGAGGTGATACAGCCGTCACGACTGCGGCCGACAGTTCCGCGGCACCCGTCTCGTCAGGCGTGAGCCGGGTGAGGATGGTCGAGGTGAATCGGGGATCGAGCGGAATGGCTGCCCAGGTGCGGTGGGCCCTGTCGGCGGATCGGCATGCGATCATGGTCGTCGAGGATCCGGCGAGCGTGGAGAACGAGCCGTTTCCCAATGGATTCGTGCTCGCGCGCGAGACGCCCACCGGAGTCGAGGCGTTGCAGCTGGATTCAGTGTGGGACGCGGCGCCTTCTCCAGACTGGTCGGCGGCGGCATTCGGCCGTGCCCACCGGGTGAGCGCCGGAGAGCGCGACAGCCTGTCGACTGCACAATGGGATTCACTGGCACGGGCTGCTTCAATGCCCATCGCCGATGTGCGCCGCGGCGCGTTTCCGGCGAGCGGAATGGCGGTAATCATCGGGCTCTCGCAACCCGGAATGATCCGGCTGCCTGACGGCGCACCGCGGATCTGGCCGGTAGCCGCTGGCTGGCGGGTGGCATGGAGCCGGGATGGTGAGCGGATCGCCGCCGGAACGCCGCCCACCCCACGGGTGAGCGACGACGCCGAGTCGCCTCGCTGGGTCGTGATCGATACGGCTAGCGGATTGCCGCGCGGCGAGCTGCCGCCCGACTTTCAGCGCTTCGTGCCGGACTGGGTACAAGGGCCGCTCCTCGACATCTCGGCAAGTCACGATACTGCGCAGCGTGTCTCGCTGCAGATCGATGGCGGGACGGTGGAGAGCAGTGGGAATCGGATCACCAGAAACGGTGTCGAAGTGGGAGCAGGGATAGCCTACGCCGCCACACGGAGCGGACGGGTGATAGTGGCACTCGCTCCCGATCCGAACGCCGGTCAATACGAGCCCAGGGAGCGACTGGTTGTTTATATCGTGGAGCCGTAGCGGCAGGCGGGTCGGTGCGCTGATGTTCGCAGTCGGGTGCCTGACGAGCAGCTCGGCAGGCCAACCTAATCGTGCCGCCCACCCATATCGTCCGGCGCTCGACGCGCTGCATTACGACCTGACGATCGTGCTTCCGGACACGGGCGCGCGGATCGCCGCGCGGGCGAGTATCGACCTGCGATTGGCGCCTGGCACCGACACAGTGGTGCTCGATCTGCTGGACCTCACGGTGGATAGTGTGGCGGTGAACGGGAGCACTGCGCCGTACATACGCGACGCGGCAACGGTGCGCATCGCCGCACCTCGCGGTATCGGGGATTCAATCCAGGCCACGGTCTGGTACGGCGGGGTGGTGCGCGACGGACTCGTCGTCCGCCGCGATTCCGCCACCGGCCGCTGGACCGCGTTCGGGGACAATTGGCCCAATCGGGCGCGGCACTGGATTCCGAGCGTGGATCACCCCAGCGACAAGGCAACGGTCACCTGGACGGTGGAAGCACCGGGTACGCGCACGGTGATCGCGAATGGCGTTCTCGTCGAGGAGACTCCACTCACCACCCCGGCCGGACGTACTCGCACGGTGTGGAGCGAAGGAAAGCCGATTCCAACCTACCTCATGGTCATCGGTGTCGCCAGGATGGCCATGCTGTCGTTAGGGCAGACCGCTTGTGGTCTGGCTCAGCAGCCCGGGTGCGTGCCGCAGTCCGTGTACGTGAGTCCGGAGCTGCGCGATTACGTCCCTGGGCCGTTTGCCGATGCCGCCGCGATGGTCGCCTTTTTCAGTCGCACCATCGGTCCCTATCCTTACGAGAAGCTGGCGCATGTGCAGAGCGCCACCCGTTTTGGCGGCATGGAGAACGCCACGGCGATATTCTACAGCGATGGGGCGTTCCGGCGCCGTAGCGTAGGCACGAATCTGATCGCCCACGAAACGGCGCATCAGTGGTTCGGCAACGCCGTCACCGAGCGTGAATGGGCGCACCTGTGGCTGAGCGAGGGCTTTGCGACCTACTTCGCCGCCCTTTGGACCGAGCATGCGCACGGCGACTCAGCGATGCGAGAGTCGATGCGGGCGATGCGGGGGGTGATAAACGAGTCGTCGGCAACCGCGGAACGGCCGGTCATCGATACGGCGCAGACCGACCTGATGGCGCTACTCAACACGAATAGCTATCAGAAGGGTGGCTTCGTTTTGCACATGCTTCGCGCGGTGGTAGGGGATTCCGCCTTCTTTCAGGCCATCCGTGCGTATTACGCGGCCCACGCGCACGAAACGTCGCTGACCGATGACTTTGCCCGCACCGCCGAGCAGGCTCACGGCCAGCCGCTCGGCTGGTTCTTCGACCAGTGGCTGCGCCGTCCGGGGCATGCCGAGGTGAGCACCAGCTGGCGTTACGATGCCTCCGCGCGCCGCGTCATACTCCAGGTACGGCAGGGAGGCCGCTGGCCGCCGTATCGCTTTCCGCTCGTCGTGGTGCTGCGTGACTCGGGCGACACGGAGCGGCGGGTGACGGTGGAGGTCGGTGCCGAACGGGAGCAGAGCCTCACGCTGCCGGTGGCGCTGGACCGGGCGCCGGCGGCACTCCTGATCGATCCTGATGCACAGCTCCTCGCCACGTTCACGACCCATTGATGCGCGCTGCCTGACGCTGGTTCTGGCTGCGCTGCTCTGCGCCTCGTCCACCACTCCGATTGCCGCGCAGGGACCGGTGCAGCGCGCAGACGAGCTGCTCCGTGACGGCCGGCTCATGTCGGCCGAGAATCTCTACTATGCCGCGGTGAACCTGACGCCGCGCGAACCAAAGGCACGCCACGCGCTCGGCCGCTATCTGGTTTCTCGTGGCCGGCTGCGGATTGGAGCGACACTGATCGAAGAGGCACGCTTCTTTGGTGGAGACGTGCGGGTCGCGGCTGACGCACTCGCTCCGCTGTATGCCGCAATGCACGACTATCGGGCCCTGGCGGCGCTCCCTTCCACGCCGCTGAACTCCGCCGAGCGGAAGCGGGTGATCTGGCTGCGTGACAATCCTCCGGCTCTTACCGGCGCCGACTCAGCCGTCGTCAGGCTTCACGCCGGCGGGGGCAGAGTCCTCGGACGGATTCCGATGGTGATTGCCGGCGAACAGGTCCTTGCGGCTATCGACCCAACGGTGCGCGGGCTCGTCGTCGATACCGCCTGGATGAGCCGTACCGGGATTCGCCGGTTCCCGCTTGCGCCAGGTGGAGACGTGCGGAAGACGCCACTGGTAGCGCTCGAAGTCAAGATAGGCAGTTTGATCCTGCGCAACGTGCCGGCCAGCATCGGCGCGAACCCAGGTGTGACGATCGGACTCGATGTGCTGGGGCAGTTGACTCCGACCTTCGATGCGGACGCGGAGATGCTCGTCGCCAGGCGGGCTCGCCGTGTACCGCGCGGCCGTGGCGAGCAGTTGCCGACCGTGATGCAGTCGGACGGTTGGATGCTCGCAACCGGCGACCGGCTTCTTCCGCTGCACGGCAACGAGGCTCGTGCGATCCTGGACGGCCGCCGCTGGACGCTTCATGCGCGCCGGGGAATCCTGACGGTGGAGCGGTAAGTCCAGGCGCGACGGTACCGAGGCGGGAAACTTGCGCAGTAGGCGACCGTTGAGCATTTGCGCCTTTCGTTTCCTGCGTCCGCCACGCAATCATGGCAAACTCCGACAATCAAACGTCTGCGTCCAATGACGCCTGGCGTCATCACCTGATCGAGGATCACGCGCGCGTCGTCCAGATTCTCCGTGATAGCAAGCGAATTGCCGTGCTGGGGATCAAGACCTCTGAATCGGGGCAGCCCGCCTACTACGTGCCCGCCGACGCGCAGCGCCGTGGATACAAGATCATCCCGGTGCCGGTGTACTATCCTGAAGTGACCGAGATCCTGGGCGAGAAGGTTTACCGTTCACTCGCGGATATCCCTGCTCCAGTGGACATGGTGAACGTCTTTCGCCGGCCACGCGACATCCCCGCGCATGTCGACGACATTCTCGCCGCAAAGCCCAAGGTCGTCTGGTTCCAGCTCGGCATTCGCAACGACGAAGCGGCCGAACGGTTGGCTCGAGCAGGCATAGACGTCGTGCAGGACCGATGCTTGTCGATCGAGTTTGGAACAGCAGGAATCAGGAAATAGGAATTAGGAAATAGGAAATAGGAAATAGGAAATAGGAAAGGGACCAGAACAACCAGGGACCTCGCGAATCCGGTACGAGGCTGCGCCGACTCGCTTTTCGGCCCTGCTCTTCCGCCCCCCTATTTCCTGTTTCCTATTTCCTATCTCCTGCTCCAATTATCTTCCCTGTTCACTCATAACCCTACCATACATGCGCATGCTCGTGCTTGGTGCCGGCCAGCAAGGCTCGGCCTGCGCTTTCGATCTGCTGCGTAACCCGGCAGTCAGCGAGGTTCGGCTCGCCGATCTCCACATGGATCATCTGCCGGAGTTTCTTGGGCCCTTTTCCGGAAACCGGCTCATTCCAACGCCACTCGATGTTCGAAATCGGGAGGCTGTGCTCGCGCTCATGAAGGAGTGCGATGCCGTGATGTGTGCTCTGCCTTACTACTTCAACCTCGAGATGACGGAGTGCGCGGTAGAAGCGGGTGCGCACTTCTGCGATCTGGGCGGCAATACCGAGATCGTGTTTCAGCAGAAGGAGCTGCATGACAAGGCGCTTGCCGCCGGCGTGAGCGTGATTCCGGACTGCGGTCTGGCACCGGGGATGGTGAACATCCTGGCCGAGCACTGTATCAATCAACTCGACACCGTACGAGCGGTACGCATCTATGTCGGCGGTTTGCCTCAGAACCCCGAACCGCCGCTCAACTATCAGATAGTCTACTCGCTCGAGGGTGTGCTCGACTATTACACGACGCTGTCGTGGGTCGTTCGTGATGGCAAGCTCACCCAGGTCGCGGCGCTATCGGAGCTCGAGACGGTGGCCTTCGAAGCTCCGGTGGGTGAGCTCGAGGCATTTCATACGGCGGGCGGCCTCTCCACGATGGGATTTCGTTATGAAGGGAAGATCCCGACCATGGAGTACAAGACGCTGCGCTATCCCGGACACGCGAAGATCATGGAGGCGATCCGTGATCTCGGTCTGCTCGAGCTCGAGCCCGTCGACCTCGATGGAATCAAGGTGATCCCGCGCGAGCTGTTCATTGCCGCCGCCGGACCACGTCTTCGAAAGCCGGAGAGTCCCGACTTGGTTGCGCTGCGCGTCACCGTCGAGGGAACGAAAGACGGCCGGGATACGACGAGAGGATGGGAAGTGCTCGACTACTACGATGTCGAACATGGCATTAGCGCCATGATGCGCACCACCGGATACTCGCTCGCCATTACCGGGCAGATGCAGGCCGGCGGCCATGTCCGTGCCGCCGGCGTTCATACGCCTGACGAGGCCGTCCCGGCGGAACGTTATGTGGACGAGCTGCGCAGGCGGGGGATTGTGGTGAAGAAATTAGGAGTCAGGGATCAGGGACCAGGGACAAGGGGCTAGGGACACAAGACTGGAAATTCGGTTTTGCATCCAATCATTCGTCCCTGGCCCCTAGCCCCTAGCCCCTGGCCCCTGGCCCCTGGCCCCTAGCCCCTGCTCACCGCCTGACAAAACTCGCGAGCGTCGGTCCCATGGCGTCGATGGTTTTCCTCGCGTTCCAGCGGTCCTTCCCGTTGTAGATGAAGGCAAAGGCGATCAGTTCGCCGGATTCGGCGGTAACGTAGCCGGCCAGCGAGATCACCGAGTTGGTAGTGCCGGTCTTGGCGTGCAGGTTGCCGTGCGCGGGCGTGCGCTTCATCCGGTTGGCCAGCAGCTCGGACTCCCCAGCGACCGGCAAGGACGCGTGGAAGGTCTCGCCCCATGGCTCGCGGTGCGCATACTCGAGCAGCTGTACGAGCGCGCGAGGTGTCGTGCGATCGAGCACCGACAATCCGCTCCCGTCGGCGGCGTATACGCTGCCGGGCCGCGCACCCACCCTCTGTACCATGAACTCCTGAAGCAGATCGCCAGCCGTTTCCACCGTCCCGACACCGCGCTCGGAAGCCGAACGCCCCGCATTCCGGAAGAGCAACTCGGCGAAGTGGTTGATGCTCTCGCGGTTCATTACCGCGAGGAGGTCGCGAAGCGGCACCGAATGCAGCGACGCGATGAGCACGGCGCCCGGCGGGGTCGCACTTTCCAGCGTTTCGCCGTCGATGATGATTCCCTTCTCACCTAACGCACGTCGGAGAGCGTTTGCCGTGAACAGCGCTGGCTCTTCGATCACGACCTGGTAGCGCTGAGTGCGGGCTCGTGAGCCTATCGTTCCACGAAGCTCTACCCCTCCGTCCGGTGTGGGCAGGATGACGATCCGCGAACGAGTGCCCTTGACGGTGCGCGCCTTGTTCACGATCGGCATGGAGCTCAGCGGCTCTACAGCAGCAGCGGGAGTGCTGCCGATAGCGCCGGGTGAGACGGCGATTACCGCGAGATTCTCGTTGAGGGAAAGGGCCGAGACGCGTGCCGCGTAAGAAGCGTGGAGGTACCGGCTCTGCCAACCTTCGGGAATCCGCTGCGCGTCGAACGCCGTGGCATCGGCGATGAGTCTGCCGCGTACTCGCGTTATGCCGGTAGCGGCGACCAGTGCGGCCAGTGAATCGACCGCGCCGGACTGCCCGCCCGGAATGAATCGCTTGGACAGCCCCGGGTCACCGCCACCGCGAATCACCAGGTCGCCCGACAGAGCGCCTGCGCCGTCGATGGCTCCAGTCCGGAGCACGTCGGTGCTGAACTGATGGGACGGGGAATACTGGTCGAGCGACAGGGCCGCGGTGAACAGTTTCATCGTCGAGGCGGGCTGCAGCATCTCGTCCGGATTCACCGAGTAGAGCGTGTCTCCCCGCGTCAGCGAAACCGCAAGCACACCCCACGTTCCGCTGCGAACCCCGTCTCCGAGTATTGCGCGCAGATCGGCCGAGAGTGCACCGGCGCCGGTGGGTGAGCTCCAGACGCCGGCCGCGGGCGCCGGACGTTCTCGACGGACCGAGCGCGTCCTGGCCGGTGTGCGTCGCTGGATGCTCTGCGCGCTCGCCTGGCGCACCGTCCAATCCGTGCCGTAGCGATCAGCCGTCGCATGTCCGGGCGCCAGAAAAAACGCTGCGAGGAGCAGCGTCGTGGCGCGCCGAAAAAGCGGTCGGAGGGGTAAGTCGTTGTGCTTCATGTGTTTTCTGTTCAACGTGGCAACTCACGTACCGTAAAGGCCCGTGGATCCGTGACCGTCGGTCCAAGGGAACAGGCTATGGCGAAGTCACACCCGCCCCTTAAAGCACGAGCAGGGGGTCTTGAAGGTCACCAAGCTGAGCTAACCCTCAGACTTTAAAGAAGATACGCCGACGATAGAGCACCCAGAGAATCCCAAGCCAGATGATCACAAACGTCACAGCGAACGCCAGCGAGGCCGCTTTGGGGCCAGGAAGCCAGGGGAGGTAGAAGTTCCGGAAGATCCAGCTCTGTATGGACATGAATCCGCCGTCGCCGTTCGGCACCCTCCACAATGAATAGATCAGCCGGGCCATGATACCCGATCCAACGAAGGCGATCATTGGATTCACCCCGTAGACGACGAAGGGCTTCGTCCACCACCGACTTCCCCGGAAGTCGATGAGCCAGAGGCAGGTCGCCAACACCGTACACGCCATTCCGCCCGTAAACAGCACATAGCTGCTGGTCCACAGCTGCTTGTTGATCGGGAACGCCCAGTTCCACACGAGTCCCAGCATCATGCCGACCGCGCCGGCCACGAACAGCTGGGATATGCGCTCGGTAAGCGGACGCGGGCTGCGAACCCAGGTCGCCGCGAGCATGCCGAGAATGGCGGTGCCTATCGCCGGAATGGTGGAGAGAATTCCTTCCGGATCGTAGGTCCCGGTGCCGTGATAGACGTGGCTGCCTAACACCACGCGATCGAGCCATGCCGAAAGGTTCCTCGACGGCTCATCGAGCAGTTGGGCACCGATGGCGCCTTCGCCAGGCACCGGTACGAGGGTCATCAGCGCCCAGTAGCCAAGCAGCAGGGCGGCGGCTATCCACTTCTGAGTTCGCACCGAGGTGAACAGCCAGATCATTCCGGCGAAGACGTAGACGAGAGCGATCCGCTGCAGCACGCCTAGCAGCCGGATCGTGTCGGCGAGCGGTTCATGCGTCACCGGACTTATTCCGAACCGCTCGAACATGCTGGCCCAGGCGCGTCCCGGCTCCGGATCGAAGAAGGGGAATGCGTTGAGCACCAGCCCGAACAGATAGATGAGCGCGCCGCGCTTGAGAACCTGTCTGAGGAGTGCGGAGTCGGAGTCGCCGCGATCCCGGCGCGAGCTGAGCGACAGGTGTGTGGTGACTCCGACAATGAACAGAAAGAAGGGGAAGATCAGGTCGGTCGGCGTCCAGCCGTGCCATGCGGCATGGCCGAGTGGCGCGTACATGGCGCCCCAGGTTCCCGGGTTGTTGACCAGCAGCATCCCGGCGATCGTCGCGCCGCGGAACACGTCGAGCGCGACCAGGCGTTCGCGCTGCGCCACCGGCGGTGCGGTTGACGTAGTTGTGACTACCGGAGTGTCGAGCGTTAGCTCCGCGGTGCCGCCGGTCACGTCGCTGGTTCTTCCGCGGTTCTGACGTACTGCCAGGGAACGGTGTCGCAGGCGAAATACATGGACTTGACCGGTGCCGGCTTGCCATCGTCGCTGCCGCCTACATAGTGGCCACCAAGACGAATGGCGATCGTGCTGTCGTCCACAACCTCGTTGCCGCGCCAGAGCACGAGCAGAGTCGGCCAATCCCCCACCTGTGACAGCTTGTCGAGCACTGCTTGTCGCTGAGCCGGGTCGCCGGGATAGAGGTACGCCGGACCCTTGCGCTGAATGCCGCTGAAGACAGCGTCCGGCAGTGCCGAATCCGTACCAGCGGCGTTGAGAAATCGCCGCGGGGTAGGTGAGAGTCCCACCATGTATTCGTCGAATGCCTCGGCGTAGACGCCGGTCCCGGGTGACTCCTCGCAAGACGAGGTCGCGCTGGATCGCTCCGTCTGTTGTTGTTCGCCTGCACAGCCGGCAGTGAACAGTGAGAGCGCGAGCGCGGAAATCGGAATGGAAGAGAATCGTGGCATCCCACATTCTTGCATCGGCGCCCGGTTTTGTCGAGGCTCTAAATGGATGCAGAGCCCGCTGCGCCGCGACCAAAGCGTGGCCTTCCGTGAATACGTGGGAAGTTTTCCAGCTGCCGGTCTCCTTGCAACCATCACTTCAGCGCGGCGTAACGCCTTTTTGCCGCGGAGGTCGCGGAGGTTCGCGGAGGTCATTTCGAGATCTCGAAGCCAGTTGGCGCAGGAGCTGAGAAGCCCGGAAACTCCGCGACTTCCGCGGTAACATGCGGAATCACGAACGACATCAATCCATGGTGACCATCAACAAAGCCTGAAGATCCCCCAGAAGCGAAACTCGAGGCCGCTGCGCCAGAGAATCTTCCTAAGAGAAAAGAAATTGGCCGGTTAGCGTTGCAGACAACGTGTTCAGGACTTCGGTAGACTCGACGAAGAAAAATCTGGTAATCTGCGTAATCTGCGGTTCGCCGTTCGCCGTTGGATTCTTGCAGCTACCTCGTCGCCGAAATTGCCTGACGAAAGTTGCAAGCCTCCTCCGGCACAGCTCTGAGTAAACTGCGAATCTGCGGTTTGCTGTCCCCTGGGAGAAGAAGGTGACTCCCACCCTTAGGCGTTGTCTGCGGTCAGGAAATCGGAAGTTGGCCGTACGAGAACGAAAAAGAGGACGAAGCAACCCGCCTCGCCCTCGTCTCTCGCAACTCTTCCCATCGTCTCAGTTCGTCAACGAGATCTGTCCAAAGAGGAACAGAAGCGCGATCACCGTTATGACCGCAATCGAAAGCGGGCCGATGAACAGCGCGCGGAACAGCTTGGCGTCGTACTTCAGGTGCATGTAGTACATGACGACGATCGCGAACTTGACGACTGACATGAAGATCAGCGATGGCACGAACGCTCGCGAGGCGACGAACGCCGGGATGTAGTACGCCGCGACTTCGACTACCGTGATGAGGAACAGGATGAGCGCCACCCACTTGTATTCCTTCCAGGTGGGGTGGTGAGGTTCGTCGTGTGCGGCCGCGGCGGAACCATGGTCCGCGTGGGGCGAGTGCTCGGTCATCAGCGTTACTGGATGAGGTAGACGAGCGTGAAGATCGCGATCCAGACGACGTCGACGAAGTGCCAGTACAGTGCACAGACATCGACGTTGCCGGCATCACGTGGGCCAAGACCCCGCTTCATGTCGATGAACAGCAGCGTGACAAGCCAGATCACTCCGGCGGTCACGTGCGCTCCGTGAAATCCGGTGAGCGTGAAGAAAGTCGAGCCGAACAGGTTGCGCTTCAGCGTAAGGCCGGCGTGCACGAACTCGGTGAATTCGAAGGCCTGAAAACCCAGAAACGTCGCGCCTGCCAGGGCCGTCAGCGCCAGCCAGATCTTCGAGTACTTCCGATCGCCGCGTACCACGGCGCTGTGCGCGAGCACCATGAACAGCGATGACATGAGCAGAACGAAAGTCGACGCCGACGTGACCGGAATGTTCAGTATCGCCTTGAACGTCTCGCCTGTCGCCGGATCGGTCCACGCTTCGTGCGGCAGGGGCCCGACCAGATTCCGACCCTTGTAGATCAGATACGTCGAGATGAGCGACATGAAGAACAGGCATTCCGAGCCGATGAAGGCCCAGACGGCGATCTTCGTATTGTCGAGCCCCGTACTCGAATGATGATGTGGAGCGTCGTGGTGCTCGATCGCTGCGGTAGCCACGTCAGAATGCTCCTGCCGAAATCACGTTAGGAATGCGCATGCGGGCGGTCATCGGTTGGTCCAGAACGGCTCATCGGCGCGTGGTCGACGCTTCGGATCGGCCGGGTGGCTCGGAGAGACGGGATGGTGGTCCGGCTCGACCGGCGTGAGGAGCCAGCTGTACAGGACGAGCACGAACAGCACCCCGCCGACGACTATGACGGGGATGTTGGTGCCCATCAACAGGCCGATGAAAGGTATCGTCAGGGCGATCGCCGCCAGTAGCGGCTTGATCGTAGGCGAAGGCATGTTGATGCCGAGTTCGGCAGCCGTTGGATGCTGCGGCTCGCCGGGGAGTCCGCGATGTTCGCTCACCACGTCGACGACGTCCTCGTGCTCCGTGTGCGTCTCCGTTTCCGGCGCGGTAGGCACTTCGGCGTGCCCGCTGTGCTGCTTGTCCCACAGCGGGTAGCGGGACGTGACTACCGGCAGCTCGGCATAGTTGTATTCGGGCACCGGCGACGGCAGCGTCCACTCGAGCGTCGCCGCACCCCAGGGATCGTTGCCGACCCGCTGGCCGCGCGTCCGGCTGCGCATCAAGTTGATCGCGAAGGCGACCATTGCCAGCGAAAGGATGAAGTAACCGATCGTCGCGACCTGGTTTTCGACGTCCCAACCCTGGTTCGCGTCGTAGGTGAACGTCCGGCGCGCCATCCCCGTCAATCCCGCGTAATGCATGGGAAAGAAGGTGAGGTTCATGCCGATGAAGGTGAGCCAGAAATGAACCTTGCCCAATCCCTCGTGCAGCAGCCTGCCTGTAATCTTCGGAAAGTAGTAGTAAATGCCGGCGAAGATGCCCATCATTGAGCCGCCGAACATCACGTAGTGAAAGTGCGCGACGATGAAGTACGAATCGGTCTGCTGCAGGTCGGCAGGCGGCGACGAGTGCATGACTCCCGATATGCCGCCGATCGTGAACAGCGCGATAAGCCCGACGGCGAACAGCATGGCCGTCGTGAAGCGCAGCGAGCCCCCCCACAGCGTGCCTAGCCAATTGAAGATCTTTACGCCGGTTGGGATGGCGATCAGCATCGTCGTCACGCCAAACACCGCATCGGCGATCGGTCCCATGCCCACCGCGAACATGTGATGCGCCCAGACCCCGAAGCCAAGAAAGGCGATCAGGATCAGCGAATAGACCATCACCGGATAGCCGAACAACGGTTTGCGCGAGAACGTCGGCAACACCTCCGACACCAGGCCGAACGCCGGCAGAATCAGGATGTAAACCTCGGGGTGTCCGAACAGCCAGAACAGATGCTGCCAGAGCAGAGGATCGGCTCCCGCGGCCACGGTATAGAAGTTCGTGCCGAAGAACCGGTCGAACTGGAGAAACGTCAGCGCGACGGTAATGATCGGAAAGGCGAGGATCAGCAGGAATTGCGTGACGAACGACGCCCAGGTGAAGATCGGCATGCGCATGAAGTGCATGCCCGGTGCGCGCATGTTGATGATCGTCGTGACGAAGTTGAACGCCGCGGCCAGCGAGGATACACCGAGGATCTGCAGGCCCAGCACCCAATAGTCGATGTTCGGTCCGGGGGAGTAAGCGCGCGTTGTGAGCGGTGCGTACCCGAACCAACCGCCGTCAGGCGCAGCGCCGACCAGCCACGAGAAGTTCATGAGCAGGCCGCCGGCGAGGAACACCCAGTAGCTGAAGGCATTCAGCCGCGGGAATGCGACGTCGCGGGCGCCTATCTGCAGAGGAATGAGGTAATTGAAGAATGCGGCCGACAACGGCATGACCCCGAGAAAGATCATCGTCGTGCCGTGCATCGTGAACAACTGGTTGTACAGATCGGGCGAGATGAAGCCGGCGTTGGGTGACCGCAACTGCCAGCGGATCAACCCGGCCTCCAGGCCGCCGATGAAAAACCAGACGAGCGCGGTGTACAGGTAGAGCTGGCCGATTCTCTTGTGATCGACGGTAGTCAGCCAGCTCCAGAGGCCGCTCTCCTGTTTCGAGTAGGAGGAGCCGGCATGGGACGGCGCGGCGACAGTCGTTGCCATTCAGGGGTCTCCAGTTACTTCAGGGACAGCAGATACGCCGCAAGATCGGCAATCTGTTGATCGTCGTAGGCAGCCATGGTGTTAGGAAGCCCCGGAGCCATCGGGGGCATGCCCTGGCCTTGCGGATAATTCATCGCTTTGAGCGAAGGAGCATCCTTGATCCATCGCGTCAGGTGCTCGAAATCGTTTGGATAAAGTCCGGCAGCGATCGTGGTGCGGCTGCCGATGTGCGTCAGATTCGGTCCGATGATGCCGGGTGAGATACCCTGGACGGTGTGGCACGCGATACATGCGCTGGCGCGGTAGAGCTCAGCGCCGCGGGCAGCATCACCTTCCGTAGCCGTGAATTCCATCTCCGGCAATGGCGTACTCGGCCGGATGTGCGGGAGTTGCGAGAACTCCGCGATCGACGCGAACGCCCGCGGCAGGCCGGGTGCAGCCGCCGGCGAGGGTGTCGCGGCGGTGTCCGCGGTTGCTGGCGCACCGGTGTCGGCGGGGGCCTGCGCAGCCGGCGCGGCGAAGACAGGGCCGCTGGCCTGATGCGCCAACCATTCGTCGAATTCGTCAGGCGGAACCGTGTACACCCGGAATCGCATGTTCGCGTGCGACGTGCCGCAATACTCGGCGCAGAACCCGTTCCACGCCATCGTCGGCGTGGAATCCGTGGTGAACACGATGTAATTCGTGCGATTGTTTATCAGATCGCGCTTTCCGGCGAGCTGCGGAATCCAGAACGAGTGGAGCACGTCTGCCGTGCGCAGCGCGAAGTTTACCGTCCGGTTCGTCGGCAGGTACAACTCGTTCGCCGTTACGACGCCGGTCTCGGGATATCGGAACTCCCACCACCACTGATGCCCAATGACTTCTATTTGCAAGGCACCGGCCGGCGCGTCTTGCTGGGTCTTGAAGATCGTACGTACCGTCGGCACGGCAATGAACGCCAGCACGAGCGCCGGGATCAGCGTCCAGGTGATCTCGAGCGCCGTGTTGCCGTGGGTCTGCTTAGGCTCGGGCTGGCCGGGCCGATGCCGGTAGCGAACCATCACATACAGCAAGCCGAGCGTCACCAGCGTGAAGACGACAACTCCTCCGGCGAGAAGTATGTCCCATAGCGCATCGATGTCGCGCCCGAGATCGGTCTTCGGCGTGAGGGTCGAGTTCGGAACTTCTGATGAGCACGCGGCGAGAAACACGCTCGCCGCGGCTGTCGGCGCAGCGAGTGCAGCTCTGCGCCGCGAAGGGTGTGGCAGCATCCCGAATCCTTAACCATGGTACGGAGTGCGGGTGCAATCGTGCACCCGGAGGGCTACTACGAAACCGCGTGCAAGGTAGCAGAATGAGCCGTGGGAGGGAATCGGCTTGAGGCACCTGAATGGGCCACCCTGAACGGATTCGATTGGAGAAGCGGGAATTCAACCGCTCCGTGCAGGCGCGGTGCCACGTCTCCTGGCAACTCGAATTATTCCAGCTCTTTCTCTTTCTCCTTGTCTTCCACTTTCACACCGTGCTCCTCGTAGACCTTCCGCTCCGCGATCTCGAGGGCATTGCGCAGGCCGCCGATCGCCTCGCGCAGATTGCTGACGCGCGTCCGGTCGCTGCCGCCGCGGGTCGAAACGAGATAGAGGCCAGTGACCTGGTCGGACAGCATGCCATAGTGTCCCTTGAGAAGATCGGCGAGCGGAGTTGATGCGCGCTTGAGCTGCTGCGAGAAGCCCGGAAGGGGTTGTCCGGCTCGCAGCGCCATCGCCATTTTCTCGACGATACCGTGAAGTGCCTGCAGCATGACGGTTGCGTCCTGCAGTGTCTGGAGGCGCTGGGCCCCTGCTCCAGTGAGATTCGGCCTTGCCATGCGGCTAGCTCCGCCGTAGGACCGTCATCGACGCGGGATCGAGAAGCTCCTCGAGTTGCTGCCGCGTTAGGAGTCCGCGCGCAATCACGACATCGTAAACGCTCGCGTCGGTCTCCAGAGCTTCCTTCGCCACCTCGGTAGACGTCTCGTATCCGAGGACGGGAAGCAGGGCGGTGACCACGCCGATCGAGTTCTCGACGAACCAGCGCATTCGGTCCGGGTTCGCCGTGATTCCTTCAATGCAGCGTTCGCGCAGCACGGTGCACCCGGCGATCATCGCCTGAAAGTTGGCGAGCAGCCGGAAGGCAATCACGGGCTCGAATGCGTTGAGCTGGAACTGACCGGCTTCCGCTGCCATCGTCACCGTCACGTCACCGCCTATCACATAGAAGCAGACCTGATTGACCGCCTCGGGGATGACCGGATTCACCTTGCCGGGCATGATCGAGCTTCCGGGCTGCATGGCCGGAAGATTGATCTCGTTGAATCCCGCGCGCGGGCCCGAACTGAGGAGCCGCAGATCGTTGCAGATCTTGCTCAGCTTCACCGCGCACCGTTTGAGCACGCCGGAGAGTTGCACGAACACGCCGGTGTCGGCTGTCGCTTCCACCAGATCGGGCGCGGTCACGAACTCGAGGCCGCTGACGGCGCCGAGGTGGCGCCTTACGATCTCCACGTATCCGGACGGCGCGGTGATCCCGGTGCCGATCGCCGTTGCTCCCATGTTGATCTCGCGGAGCAGCGCCTGCGCTTCCCCCAGACGATCCACATCCTCGAGAATGGTTATGCCGTATGCGGTGAACTCCTGGCCTAACGTCATTGGAACCGCGTCCTGCAACTGCGTGCGCCCCATCTTGATCATCGACTGGAATTCGCGTCCCTTGTCGAGAAAGGATTCGGCGAGCGGCCGCATGACCGCGCGCAGGTCGTCGATCGCCTGATGCAAGGCCAGCTTGATCGCCGTGGGATACACGTCGTTGGTGGACTGCGACATGTTGACGTGACTATTCGGGTGCACGGCCTTGTAGTCCCCCCGCTTTCGGCCTAGCAGCTCGAGTGCGCGGTTGGCGATGACCTCGTTCGCGTTCATGTTCGTCGAAGTCCCGGCGCCCCCCTGGATCATGTCCACCAGGAAGTGTTCGTGATGCCGGCCTGCGCGAATCTCACGCGCCGCCTGAACGATCGCATCGCCCACCTCGCGCGGGAGATTGCCCTGTTCCAGGTTAGCCAGCGCCGCCGCCTCCTTCACCGTCGCCAGCGCGTTGATGAGCGTGGGAAATTCGCGGAGCGGAACTCCGCTGATCGGGAAATTCTCGAGTGCGCGGAGAGTCTGCACGCCGTAGAGCGCGGTGTCGGGTACCTCCCGTTCGCCGAGCAGGTCCCGCTCCTGCCGCGTGGCGCCACCGCTGAATCCAAGGGTGCGCCCGCGGCGCACGAGGGTGGCGTCGGCGGCGCGAAGTCGCTCGGAGATTGAGCGCGCGGCGCGAGCGACGAGCGCTGCATATGCCTGCGGGCGCTCGTGAATGAGAGTTTGGAGGTCCGTCCCGGAGAGCGTTGCGAGGGTGGTGGGCTCGAGCGCCCTGGCTGAGGTGCCATGGCGGGAGTCATCGAGCAGAATCCCTTCGCCGATCACCTGGCCGGCGTCGAGCGTGGCGAGCCGCTCAATCTGTCCCTCGCGCCCCTTTTCGATCGCGACGCTTCCACTGGTGATGATGCCGAAAAGGTTGCGCTGGTCGCCCTCCGAGAACAGGAGGTCGTTGGCGTCGTACTCGGCGGCCGACATTCTCCGGGCGAGATGCCACAGATTGTCGTCGGGGATTCCGGAAAAAAACTGGAATTGGCGGAGCTCGCTGCTGGACAGAGGGGTTGCGGTCATGGGCAAGAAGCTAGGGAAGGGCGGGGCGAGGGGCGAGGGGGGTCGTGACCGCAGAAAGGAAGTCGCCCGCGGGCGGTCAGCCCGATTCCGACTGTGCACCCTTCCAGTTTGCAGCCGAATCACACGCGTTGCAGCCAGGAACTGCGAACCGCAGATTACGCAGATGGGTGCCGAGGCTGGTCTGCTGCCTTTCATTCCTTTGCTATCGTTGTCGTTGTCTCCTTGAATCAGCCGCCTGGCCGAATCAATCTGCGAAATCTGCGAAATCTGTGGTTATGGCAGTT
>CAZPCC010000185.1:0-8508 GCA_964584905.1 uncultured Gemmatimonadaceae bacterium
GTCAGGAACATGTAGGTGCCCGTCAGGTCGGCGTCGCCCAGGTCGGCGCCCCGGAGATCGGCCCGCGACAGGTTGGAGTGGCTGAAGCTGACGCCCGAGATCACGGCGTCCGTCAGGATGACGCGGGCGAGCTCCACCTTCGCCATATCGGCGCCCGTGAGGTCGGCACCGGTGAAATCGGAGCGGTTCATCTCCGCGTTTGCGAGCTTGACGCCGGTCATCGTCGCGCTCTTGAAGCTGGTGCGCGAGAACTCCGCAGCGGTCAGGTTGGCGTTGCTGAGGTCGGCGCCGGAGAAATCGGCGCGCGTGGCGACGGACTTTTCCATGTTCGCTTCCGAGAGATCGGCATTCGCCAGGCTGGCATTGGAGAAATCGGCGCGGGTCAGGTCGGCGCCGGAAAGGTTGGCGCCGCGCAGATCCGAAGAGGTGAAGAAGGTCTGCGTGAAGTTGCCGCCCGAAAGGTCGCTCCCGCCGAGCATGAGCCTCGTCTTCTGGCACGCGACCCAGTCGACGCCGGGAGCAGGCGCGTCCTTGCACTCCGCGCTGGCCGACTCCGCCGAGATGCCCATGACGAGGGCGGCGAGCGGAGCCACGACGAGCCGCGTCGCTGAATGAGAGCTCGCGTTTGCAGGGCGCAGCTCCGCGTGTGCCGGCTTTCTCGAGCTGATGTCCATGACCGTCTCCGACGCAGCCGAGCGGCTCGCATACGTTCGATCATCCGGTGCGGTGGGCGGGAAGACAAGTCGAAAATGTGTGAGCGATCCCGAGTCGAACGGCTCACGGTTCCCCGACCGAATGCGGCAGGAGGCGGAACGTGGGCTCTCCCGCACCCGGAACGGGCCCCACGGGCACAACCGTTGCCAGCCGGGTCCCGGCGGCGCTCGCCAGATACGATTGCCAGGATCCGTACCACCGGTCCGTGAAGCCCGCTTCCAGGTAGCATTGCGCAAGCCTGGCGTGCCGCGCCCTGTGATCCTCCGTCAGGTAGACCCGCTCTTGCGTGGGACGCAAGGCCAGTCGAATCCGCCGCTCAAAGCTCCCGAGCAGCCGAGCCATAGTGCCCCGCTTGCTCTTCCGGGCGGCATGCCTGGCCAACTGCTGGTCGGGCGGCCGGACGACAACTGCCGTGATCGCGGCGGCCTTGGCCAGCACGGCAAGCGCCGGGTCCTCGGCATACCCCGAGATGCGCGTCTCGAATATCCGCATGATGTCGTAGTGCAGCACCACGCCGCCGACGAGCAGCGCACCGGCTTCGTCACGGGCCTCCTCCAGGCGGCCGCGGATGCGGAACCCGTTGGTCTGCGGCCACCGCGAGGCGCCGTGCGGCAGCCGCGAGAGGATTTCCGGTCCCAGCTCCTCCCTGTCGAGCTGACGCAGGAACGTGCTCTTGCCGGCGCCTGAAGCCCCGGCGACGACCAGAAGGCAGCCGATGCGGAGGTTCGCGGAAGGCGATATGCGGACGGACGTGCGCGGCAGCTTCCGGGCGAGCCGCATGCCGCTACGCCGGCTCGGCCGCGAAGAGCAGGCGCGGCGCGTCGCCTTTGAGGCCGGGGGTCTCCGCCAGGACGCGCGCATTGGCGAAACCGCAATCGCCCAGGAGCGTGCGGATGAACTGCTCCTGTCCCTCCGGCATGTCCGGCAGGACGGACGTCCAGCCAAGCTGCCTCTCCTGCGATGTGCCCATTTCGAAGATCAGAGCCTTGCCGACGCGTCCGGCGATCGCACGAAGGAAGTCTTCCGCCCCTGCGCGTCCTTCCTCCCGCATGATGTGATGCAGGACGGAGAGGCACAGGACAATGTCGCAGACGGGGAGGTGGCGGATATCCTCCGGACCAAGCCGCGCCTTGATCACCGCGACGCGGTCGACACCGTCGTGGAGCCTGGCGATCTCCCCGGTGAGCGCGCGCCGGTCGGCGGCTTCGACGCCGATTCCGAACGTCCCGAACTCCACGGCCGCCCTTCTCAGGAACCATGCCTCCGCGCAACCGATGTCGAGGAGGTTTCGTGCCTTGTAGCGCTGAATTGTCTCGGAGATGGCCTGCCAGCGCACGTCGGCCTCGCGCTTCTGCGCATAGAGGCGCCCTCCGATCTCCACGGGCTCGTACAGCTTCCTGGGCCGGAGAGCTCTGAAGGCAGCGCGGAGCAGGCGGCGGCCCAGCGCGAGGCGCATCGCGCGGGCGACGCCGCCGGCGATCGACCTGCCGGCCGTCGGGCGGTCATTGGGTGAACCTGGCTTCGCATGTCGCGAATGCGCGTCGGTAGGGGGCAACGGCTCGCTGCGGGCCGGCGGCCCCTCGCAGACCGGCACCGTCTGGGCGACGGAAGCTGATGCAGCGTCATTCTCTTGTGCAGCGTCTTTCTCTTGCGCCAAGCGGCGCTGCGTCTCCGCGATCTCACGGTTGATCCGATCGATTCGTCGCTGCTTCGCACGCCGGTTCATCCGCGTGCTGAGCGAGCTGAAGGGTATGACGTTCTTCTCCCCGATGCCGTCTATCGCGACGAAGCGCGGCGTTCCTTCCCGGTCGACGCCATAGACGATATTGCGCGGATTCAGATCGCTGAACACCACGGGGGTCTCCAGCACCCACTGGAAGAAGGCGTTGAGATCGGCCCGCTTGCGGCGATCGAACTTCCCCGCTCTGAGGAGCGCCCGCAGGGTCGGCGCCAGCTCGCCCTCGGCGGTGCGCACGGCTCGGCTCATGGTGCCGTGGCCGACGTCGGTCTCCACGAAACCGACGATCTCCTGCATGAAAGGGGAGGGCGGATCGCCTGCGGCGCGTGTGACGAGCTGTTCCTGGACCTCGCGAAGGAAATCGCCCAGGTGACGCGTGCGCGAGCGCTTCCTGAAGGGCCGCTTGTACCAGCGGCCGCCGACGCCGCTGTGGTGGAGCACTTGCCGCTCCGCCGGCACCTTGACGATAAGGTCGGACCGATCCGGATGCACATAGACGCTGCAATGATTCCCGCCGCCGATCGGAACGAGGTGGGATACGGCCAACGGCTTTTCCCCTGCCGGCGGTTCGAAGCTCACGTGCATTGGCGGCCTGGAGCAATATATGAACGGGCTTGCGGGACGAGAAGGACCATCATGCTTCAATTCCGGTTTGTGGCAAGCCTGCGGCAAAGGACGTATCTACCAGGGAACACGCCTTTCCGACACGTTCGCAGCGGGCTTCGCAGGAGAGCAATCCCGTTGACATTCGCGTTCCCGCATACTTACTCCTCCGAACGACCTCCCGTTCGGGTTTCCCTGGGGCCAGAGAGATGCAAGCAGCCACAGCCACCACTTTGGACGAGATGAGCGACCGCCTTGTAGACCATGACAAGATCGTTCAGCACATGGTCTCGGCAATCCGCAATTCGGACCACAATACGGAGCCGTTCTGCCATTTCTACGCCGAGGGTCTCTTCCCGCCGGCACTCTATGCCGAGATACTCAGACGGCTCCCTCCGCCGGAGTCATACAGGCCGGTCAACATGGAGAGGTGGTCAACCGCCGACGGGAAAAGCACGCGCGACAACCTATTCCTGACCAGAGGAACCGTGAGCCGCCTGGACCCGGCCGATGCCAGCTTCTGGCTAGGGGTGGCCTCGGCGATCACGGCGCCCGAACTGAAGCGCGCCGTCTTCGATATCCTGTCGCCTGACCTGGAGCGACGCTTCAAGGTTCCGAAGGATCGCGTCTTCGAGATTCCGACCCAAAACAAGGTGGTGCTGTTGCGCGACCTTGAAGACTACCGGATCGAGCCGCACCCGGACGGCAAGGCGAAGTACGTGACCGTTCAGCTGTACCTTCCCAGGGATGAGTCGCAGGAAGACCTGGGCACCTCGCTCTATACCAAGAATAGCCTGCCGCGACGGCTCCTTACCGGCCAACGCTTCAAGGAATTCAAACGCTTTCCGTTCAGACCGAACAGCGTCTATGGCTTCGCGGTCATTAAGATGGGCCAGCGCACCAGCTGGCACGGCCGCGAGCTGATCCCGGGTGGGAAGGGGGTCCGCAATACCATCATCCACACTTACGTCGATTCCTCCTACGATCCCGAGACGATGGAGTACGTTCGGTAGTCTTGGGCGCGAGTAGGTTGCCGCAGGGTCCCAGTTTCACTTTCGCCGCTCCGGCATGATAGTCTTGTCGGCGGCCCGCCGGAGCCAGTGCGCGGAACTCTCCTTCAGGCGCATCACGCGAAGTGCCACGACCTGCCTTCGCGTGAGCTTCCAGGTGCGGAAGGCGGCGCGCGAGCGTCTGGCCACCCTGATAGGCACGATCTCGGGGTAAAAGCGCAGCAGATAGTCTCGCCACCATGCGTGCGGATGCAGTGTGCAATGCGCGTTCTCGCCGTTCGGCAGAATCATCGAGGCGGGTTTGGTGTCGATGACGATCAGCGCGTCGCGCCCCAATGAGCGCATCTGCTCGAGTGTGGCGGGAAGGTCAGGTTCCGGGATGTGCTCCAGGACGTCGATGTTGATCACGAGATCCGCTGCCTCGGTCGGCGGCGCTGCATATTCGGGAATGGCGGGGTCGTAGCGCGCGGTCCGAACACGCGGGCCGAGAGAAAGCGCCTCAAGCAGCGGGCTTCTTCCGCATCCGTAGTCGAGGACAGACCCCGGATTGAGGATCTTCACCTGCGGGCGAACGAAGCGCAGGTTCTTTATTGACGTGTGCCCGTAGAGCCGCGACGCGTGAAGCTCGCGGTACTGGTCGATCAGTTCTTGGCCCTTAGGTTCCACCGCCTGCTATCGGGTCTTGCCGCTCCTCGGCTGGCCCGGGCTTCGCCGAAGTCTCGCGACCTCGCGGGCGAACCACTCAAGTTGTCGCCTCTTGGCTTTCTGGTTCAACCTCGGGAGGAACGACTTCAAATGCAAGAAACTGCGGTCGCCAAAGCCATCGACCAGCACGAAGCGCTGACCATGAACGCTGTCGTAAGCATAGACTACATTGTAGGTCGCTATGCCCGACAAGGCTACACTCGAATCGGAGAGCTCCTGGAGAAACCGGTCCAGATCTCGTTGCATGACCTCAGTGAATTTCCGTTCCTGTATCAGCCGCAGCACGGTCGGTGCGATTTCCCCGTCGGGGCCGCGAAGCGCTTCTACTACCAGGCCGACGCCGACATCGGTCGCTGCGAAACCTGCGACCCCCTGGAGAAACGGCGCGGGCGCGTCACCTCTCGCTATGAGCACGAGATATTCCCGCGACTCCCGGAGAAAGACTTTGACCGGCCGATCCTTCCGCAGTCGCTTGTGCCATGAGCCTGCGCTGTGCCGTTCCAGCGCCTCCGGGCGCATAACCTTGATGAGCAAGTCGGGATCGTCGGGGTGGGCGTAGATGAGCCGCGTGCTACCTCCGACGAGAGGCGTCAGGTGCTTGAGCCGTATCAGTGTCGTTCTCCATGCCGGGCCAAGCCGCACCTTCGTTGACGGTCGAAGCATTGCCGACGCCGGAGACGCGGATGTGCTATCGGGCGTTGGCGATTCTGAGGGGATTGTGCTTGTGGGGGTGTCAGGCATTCCCAGGCTCTGCGGAGAAGATGCGGCGCGTCTCGCCGGAGTAAGCGTGGGATTCGGCGACGACCTTGATACTCTGCAATCCGCAGGATGCAAGAAACTCCCTTACGAACGTCTCCTGTCCCTTCGGCATCTCAGGCAGATGCCCCGGCGCGCTTCCCACCTTTTCTTCCGACGTGCCCATCTCGAAAACGATCGCCTTTTCTGCGCGACTCGCCAGCCCACGAACGAACCGGCGTCCGGCCTCGATCCCGTTTGCCCGGATGACGTGGTGAACCACCGAAAGGCAGATGACGACGTCGAAGCGGGGCAGCTTCGACACATCGTCCGTGGTGAGAGTCGACCGCATTATGCTCATCCGCTCAATGTCGTCGTGTAGTCTCGCGACTTCTCCAAGCAAAAGCCGGTCGGTGCCTTCAATTCCGAGGGCAAAGCAGTTGAGGTCGCTCGCGCAGCGACGGACCATCCAGCCCTCGGCGCAGCCGATGTCGACGACGCTGGCCGCCCCATATTCTTTGACCACCGAAGAAACGGCTTGCCAGCGGCGATCGAACTCTCGGGTTGCCCGAAGCCGCCGGCCGCCGATCTCTACGGGCTGATATGCCTTCCGGCCGATCGAAACCGCTCGAAAGACCCGCCGGAGAGCGAGGCGTACGATCGCGCGCCTCACCCTTCTTCGAAGGACTACTATCAGGCGCCGGTCCTTCGCACGTGGTGGCTTGTAGTTGAGGCGAGGATCGCTCGGTTCAAGTCTCTTGATCATGCGGCACCGACGTAACTGAAGCGGGAGCGCGTTGGGAAGTGGCTACAGAGGAATGCGTTTACGCACATGGACCTAGCAAGCGAAATGTCGGTTCCGCAGCAGGGCGCGATGACGCTTCGACACGAATGACGACAGCCGGTCCGACCAGCCGATCCGTTGCCTTCGCGAGAAACTTCTCCCAGCGGTAGTAGAATTGCTCAAGCCACAGCTCGTCGCGATATGCTTCGAGCCTCGGAAACGCATGCTCGCGAGCCGGCTTGGGGCCGTAGCCGCGAATTCGGCGCTTGATGTACTTCAGCAGGCGCTCATGGCCCCGCTTGGGCCGCGCTCGCGCACTTCGATTGGCCATGTTTCGTTCGAGCGTGCGGGCCGATGCGCGAATGTCGACAATGAAAACCTCCTGCGCCATGAAGAGGACGTCGAGCTGCCGATCGTTCTCATACCCGTCGCATCCTTGATCATAAATATCCATCGTGTCGTAGTGAAATATCACCTTTGGGTAAGAGGCGGGAGTACTTCGGATATCTCCCCCGAAAACCGCCTCATAGTTCTTTTCCTCAACGCGTTTCCATTTGCCCGTATCCTTCGGAAGCCTGTCCTGGATTTCCGCCGGCAAGGCATGTGCCTGCAACTGGCGAATGAACGAGCTCTTTCCGACGGAAGATGGACCGCCGACGAACAGGAGCGACCCGATCTCGCGACGCTCTTGCGCGCCGGAACGTTCACGGCCTTGCGCAACCGGTCTCACAACAACTCGCCGCAGCAAGGGTTCATTCCACCAGGGAGGATTTCGGCTTATCGACGAGATTGGAGCCGGAGGCGCTCTGTCGCCGACTACCTATCCCAGAAGCGGTAAGCCTCACCAGTTCCCGTCGCTCCGGGCGTCCGTTTCGGTCGTTGAGCGCAACCGAATACTCTTCCGAGCTGACGCGCCTCACGCCCATATAGCCCGATCGTCCAAAGGGCAGCGCATTGCTCACATAGAACGTTTCGGAGTCGTATCCATCGACTTCGATTGCGACCCCCATCGTTCTCATGAGCAGGCGCGAGACTGTGAAAGCGTCCAATCGTTCGGACTCCGCGAAGTCACGGACGACGGGGGCGTCCGGCCGATTGGTGAAGAGCATGACGGGTACCGAGGCGCAATGAAGCGAGCCGCTCTTGTTGTGACCGTAAAGCCCATCCTCTCCCAGAAGCTCGCCATGGTCTGCGGTTATGATGACGTAGAGGGCTCCCGGCCTTTTCTGCAGGATATTCAACAGGTCGTTGGTATTCCGGTCGTAGGTCCGAAGCCCGACGTCGTAGTTGTGAAGTATCTCCTCTCGGTTGCGCGGAGGAGCGTGGAATGGCTCCAGCTCGCCGACCTGGTGGTTGTAGTAGGGCGTGTGATTGACCCGTTGATACAGAAAGACAAACGATCGGTCCGCCGCAGGCACACGCTCAAGGAGATCGACAAGCAGCCAATCGCGCTTCTTTCGAAATACGGCCGAATTGGATTCGTTCGTCTCGATTCGGTCAATGGACCCGAGGCTTCCGGCCATGTCGAGTGGCGAGCGTTTCTGTGCTGACAGGTAGAAGGTCGAGAATCCCTGGGCCTTGGCAAGGTCGAAGAGCGTCCGGCTGCCCGCTACACGGTAAGGGAAGGGACTTCCCGTCAGGAATCCCGCAATGCTCGAGTTGGATGCGACACCGGCCGAGAATCCTACCCTCGGAAGGAGGATGGAAGGACCATCGGAAGCCGCTTTGCCATGTAGCAACGGTGTGGTGTCCACCGGGCCGCCGTAAAGCGACAAGCGCTTCGGGGTGATGCTCTCACCCATGATCACCGCCACGGTCAGCGGCTCCTCATCGACGGGTCCGAGCGAGTAGGTGATGGTCCCAGGCAGCGACGCCGGCGATTGCGCGCCATGTATCGTCCACCGGACGGCGAGCGCGATCGCATGAAGCGAACCGATGACGCTTGGCATCCCGGGCGTGGGGTAGACGGCGCGCTCCTTGCGATTGAGGCCGGCCCGGATACCCGTCGCCACGATCCATGCGGCCGCGGCAAGCGCAAAGAACAGTGAAGCGTCCGTTGCAGGTCGGCCGTGCTGGGCAAGGAGAACCGCTGCCGCCCCGCATCCGCTGACGATTGCGGCCGCCTGGGCAATCCTCCTGATGTCCTTCAGCCCCGCTTCGACGGCATCGGCCATGTGGTCGGGCTTGACGAAGAGAAGCACCAGTTCAGGCTTCAGGAC
>CAZPCC010000186.1:0-6937 GCA_964584905.1 uncultured Gemmatimonadaceae bacterium
CCCATCCGGTGGGGCCACGGCGGCTCAACTTGACTGCCGCCGCCGGCGGTTCTAACTTCAGGCGTCACAATCAGGTAAGTGGAGCATTGGGAAATGCTCCCACCCGTCGGCCTCTGCGCAATCTGCGGAGTGCTGTCGGAGTTCGAGGATCCGGGCGCCCGTGCAACCATCGGGGGCTTGTCTCGCGGACTCCGTATTTCGGGGCCGCGATTTTTTTTGTTCATCACGTCAGGAGCTGTAGCCATTCAAGACGCCACCAAGCGCGTACGCGTGAATCAGCAGATCCGCATCAGTCCGTTGCGGGTCATTGCGCCCGACGGGGCGCAGCTCGGAATCCTCGACCGGGACACGGCCCTAGCCGCCGCGCTCGAACGAGGGTTGGATCTGGTCGAAGTTGCGCCTCTCGCGCGGCCACCCGTGGTCCGCATCATGGACTACGGCAAGTACAAGTTCGAGCAGGCCAAGCAGGCGCGCCAGGCGAAGAAGAAGCAGCACATCATTCTGCTCAAGGAAGTGAAGTACAGGCCGGGTATCGATGACCACGACTTCGACACGAAGACGCGGCACGCTCGGCGGTTTCTCGAGGACGGGAACAAGGTCAAGGTGACCATGATGTTCCGCGGCCGCCAGGTGGCCCACCCCGAGTTAGGCAAGGCAGTGCTCGACCGCGTCGCCAGCGATCTGGCCGATCTCAGCAAGATCGAGGCGGATGCCAAGCTCGAGGGGAAGAACATGACGATGATAATCGCGCCGAAGTAAGGCGCCGGAGCTGATAGCAATGAAGATGAAGACCCACCGGGGTGCAGCGAAGCGATTCGATGTCACCGCTACCGGGAAAGTGAAGCGCAAGCGCGCTTACAAGAGCCACATCCTGACCAAGAAGACATCCAAGCGGAAGCGCCGCCTCCGCCAGCCGGATCTCATCAAGACCACCGGCGACACCAAGCGCATGAAGCGCCTCATTCAGGCGTAAGGAGCCGACAATGCCACGCGTAAGGTCCAATGTCGCGCGCCTGAAGCGCAAAAAGCAGATCATGAAGGCCGCCCGTGGTGCATACGGCGGCCGCAGCAAGCTGTGGAAGGCCGCCAAGGAAAACGTCGAGCGCGGCTGGCGCTATGCCTATCGCGATCGCAAGAACAAGAAGCGCGATTTTCGCCGCCTCTGGATCGTGCGCATCAACGCCGCAGCGCGGCAGCACGAGCTGAGCTACAGCGTCTTCATCAATGGGCTCAAGCAGGCCGGCATCGAAGTCGACCGGAAGATCCTCGCTGATCTTGCCGTCCGCGATCCGCAGGCATTTACGGCGCTCGCCGAAAAGGCGCGCACCGCGATGTCGGCAGCGTAGCTCAACACGCAGCTAGTCATGCGGCAGCGCAACTCCGGTTTCGCTGCCGCATCGTCGTTTCAGCCCATGAGATTCCCGACTTCATGACCGTTCAGGAGTTCACTGCCACCGTCGGAAACGTCGCGAGCGAAGGCGTCGCCAGGGTAGAGGCGGCCGCCTCCGCCGATGAGCTCGAGGCACTGCGCACCGCACTCCTCGGCCGCAAGAGCGGACGGCTCACCGCGCTGATGAAGGAGCTTCCGGCGCTCCCGCCTGACGAGCGATGGAAGGCCGGGGCCGCCGTCAATGAAGCGAAGACCGCGCTCGAGCAGGCATTCGACGCCCGCAAGGCGGCGCTCACCGCCGATGGCCCCGGGGAGCCAGCCGAGGACCTGACGATGCCGGCCCGCCCAACCTGGCAGGGCGCCAAGCATCCCGTCACCGTCGTCATCGAGGAGATAACCGATATCTTTCGCGAGCTCGGTTTCACCGTCGCTACCGGGCCCGAAGCCGAGCTCGAGTGGTACAACTTCGGCGCGCTCAACTTTCCGCCTGACCACCCGGCGATGGACATGCACGACACGCTTTACCTGAACGACGAGGTGCTGCTCCGCACGCATAACTCGCCGGTGCAGGTACGCACGCTCCAGCAGTATCCACCGCCCATTCGCATTCTCGCGCCGGGTAACGCCTACCGCCGCGACTTCTTCGACGCCTCGCACGCGCCGATGTTCGCGCAGATCGAAGGGCTGGCAATCGACGAGGGAACGAGCTTCGTGGATCTGAAGGCGACGCTCACCCACTTCGCCCGCCGTTTCTTCGGCTCCGCTCGCACGCGGTTCCGGCCGAGCTACTTCCCGTTCACGGAACCGTCGGCCGAGATGGACGTGGAGTGCGTGCTGTGCCATGGCTCGGGATGCGCCAGCTGCAAGGGATCTGGCTGGATGGAGATACTCGGCTCGGGGATGGTGCACCCGGCGGTACTGGAAGCGTCAGGCGTGGACAGCGAGCGCTATACCGGATGGGCATTCGGCATGGGTCCGGCACGAGTCGCCATGCTGCGCCACGGCATTCCCGACATCCGGATGCTGTACGACTCCGACATCCGCTTCCTGGAGCAGTTCGTTCGATGAACGCGTCATATGCATGGCTTCGCGCCATGGTTCCGACCGGCCTGTCCCCAAGGGCGCTCGCCGACCTGATTACCTCGCGCACGGCAACGGTCGACGGTCTGCGGCCGCTGCGCGGCGATCTCGAGCCTATCGTGATCGCGCGGGTGATCGAGTGCGCCCGGCACCCGGGCTCCGACCACCTCTCAGTCACCAGAGTCGATGCCGGTGGTGAGATCGTCGACGTGGTGTGCGGCGCTCCCAACGTGCGTGCCGGCGCGATGTACCCGTTCGCGGCGGTAGGCACCGTCATGCCTGACGGCATGAAGATCGAGAAGCGGAAGATTCGTGGCGCCGTGTCCGAGGGAATGCTCTGTTCCGCACGCGAACTGGGGCTCGGCGATGACCACGAAGGCATTCTGGAGCTCGAGCTCGACGTGCCCACCGGTACGCCGCTGCTTCAGGCACTTCCGCTGGGCGACACTATCCTCGATGTGGACGTCACGCCGAACCGCCCCGACCTGCTCTCTCACCTGGGACTGGCGAGGGAGATTGCGGCCGCCGAAGGCGCACCGGTCACCCTTCCGGTGTTCGCCGGCGATGACGCCGCGCCCGCGCCTCAGGTGACCAGGGCGCCACGCGAGGCGCAGGCCGGCGGTGTGCGGGTCGTGCTCGAGCATCCGGAAGGCTGCCCGCGATATACCGGCGTGGTCATTCGCGGAGTTACGATCGGGCCGAGCCCGGATTGGATTGCCGACCGCATCCGCGCTGTCGGAGGCAGGCCTATCAACAACGTCGTCGATGCGACGAACTATCTGCTCCACGAGCTGGGCCAGCCCATGCACGCCTTCGACGCCGCTACGCTCGGCGGATCGGCGATCGTCATCCGGCGCGCCCGGGCCGGGGAACGCCTGACGACGCTCGACGGGGCTGCCCGTACCCTCGAGCCGTGGATGACCGTCATCGCCGACGGCGAACGCGCTCAGGCATTGGCTGGTGTCATGGGTGGCATCGAGACCGAGGTCACCGATCGTACGACGGATATCTTTCTCGAGGTCGCACACTTCGATCCGGCGAGCACACGGCGCACGCGGCGCGAGCTTGGCCTCTCGACCGATGCCAGCTACCGGTTCGAGCGTGGAACCGATCCCGAGCTCCCCCCACACGCGCTCGCTCGCGCAGTTTCGCTCATCCGCGCGATCGCCGGAGGCCGCGTTGATGGCAGTGCCGTCGATCTCCATCCTGATCCACGCCAGCCGCGGCACATCGAGCTGCGCGCCGCCCGCGTCGCGCACCTGCTCGGCGACCCGGTGCCGCCTGACGAGATCCGCCGCCACCTCGAGTCGGTCGGATTTGCCATCGAGAGCCGTCACGGAGACACATTCAGTGTAGCCGTCCCGACCTGGCGCGCTGATGTGGAGCGCGAGGTCGATCTCATAGAGGAAGTGGCGCGACTGCATGGCTACGATCGTTTCTCCGATGAGCTACGCCCGTATCGCCAGAGCACCGTGCCCACCCCCGATACCGAGCACGCCGCGCGGCGCGTTCGCGAGGCGCTTGTTGCCGAAGGGTTGTTCGAGACGCGCCCAATGCCCTTCGTTGCGGGCAGCGATGATACGCACGTGCGAGTGGCGAACCCGCTCGGTGAGAACGAGGCGCATCTGCGGACGTCGCTGCTGGAGACGCTGGCCCGCCGCACGGAATTCAACCTGGCTCTCATGCGCCGCAGCGTGCGGCTGTTCGAGATCGGGGCCACTTTCGCACGCGGCGCGGGATCGCTGCCTCACGAGGAGCTGCGGGCGGCCGCGGTTATCCTCGGTGACCGCAACCCGCCGCACTGGAAGGATGGGCCGGCGCAGGTCACCGACGAATGGGATGCGAAATGGCTCGCCGAGGTAATGGCGAGAGCGGCGCACCCGCGAAGCGAGATCGAATTGGAACCGGCAGCCGGAAGCGCGGGCAGAGGAGTGCTCTGGCGCCTGCTGGTCAGTGGAAAGGCGGTCGGGGAGGTGCGTCGGCTCGAGCTCGATGCACCTCCGTGGGCCGCGCCCGCGTACGGGGTCGAAGTCACGCTGGCGGCCGTTTCGGCAAGGCACGTGGCGCCTCCCGGACAGGGTGCGACCTACCGTGAGCAGCCGAGCACTCCGCAAGCTACGGGGGCTGCTCTCGCCGTCCGCTATGTTCCCTTGCCGTCCACGCCGGCAACCGGATTTGACATTGCGCTGCTCGTGCCCAACGATGTACCAGTCGCTCGAGTGGAGAGTTCGATCCGGCGTGGAATCGGCTCCCTCCTTGAGCGGCTGTCACTGTTGAGCGAATTTCGTGGAGGCAGTGTGCCGGCAGGGTATCGCAGCGTTGCCTGGAGCCTCACGCTGCGGCATCCCGAGCGTACGCTCGAGAGCCGGGAAGTGTCCGGTCGTCGCGACAAGATGCTGAGGATGCTGGAGGGAGAGCTTGGAATCAAACCACGAACGTCCTGAAGAGAGCGCGCTCCTGGAGCTGGAAACGGTGCTGCGCGCCATCGGCGAGGAGATGATCGCGCTGCGGCGCCGTGCACAGGTTGCCGAGGCGAAGGTGCGCGAGATGGAGCGCGGCGGGCAGCTTCCTCTGGACGCCGCGTCGAGCGCGCCACCCGCCGACGTGCGTGTGGACGATCTGGAGAAGGAAAACGGCGAGCTGCGCGGACGGCTCGAATCCGCGCGCGACCGCGCTTCGGAGCTGGCCGACCGGCTACGCTTTCTTCGGCAGCAGTACACCGACCCACAGGGGGGAGGTGAGCGTGTCCCGTAAGAACAGTGTGAAGGTGACGATCGCCGGCGAAGAGTACACGCTGCGCAGCGAGGCTCCGCCGGAGCACACACAAGCCGTTGCTGCCCACGTCGACGATGTAATCCGCAGCGTCATGCAGGGCGGGTCCCTCGTCGAGTCCCACCGGGCGGCGATCCTGGCTGCAATGCAGATCACGGATCAGCTCTTCCGCGAGCGGGCGTCGCGTGAGGAGACCACCGAGCGCCTGACCAGCCTTGCCGCCGAAGTCCGGCGCTGGCTGCCGCCGGCCAGGCGGCATACGGACGATGTAGCTGATCGGTAATCGGGAATCGGGAATCGGCAGTGGGGAATGGGAAGGAATTTCTCCACGTTCGCCATGCATTGGTTTATCCGATTCCCGATTCGCCATTCCCGATTCCCGCGTAGTTTGCCTTTTCCCCCTACCCGCGGTAGCTTCCGGACGAGTCCCCGCGAAGATCGTAGCTTCAAGGGAGACCGCGAGTTAGGAGCCCCGCTTCACGCCCTACGTCGGCGCGCTGCCGGGTTGCCGCTTCGGTTTCGCCCCCTTCGCGGTACCACGTAACCGCCCCGGCTGCGTTGCCGGGGTATCAAATAGATCAAATATGAACGAGCCCGTCATCCAGGCCGCACTTGGCGTAGTTGCCCTCATCGCCATCGCGGCATTTTTCTTTTGGGGGCGCAAGCTGGGGCGGTCGAACGAACGTGCTGCGCAGATCGCGGCAAAGACGTCGGCCGAAGAAACCTCCAAGCGCATCATCGGTGAAGCCGAGCGCGAATCAGAATCGCTGCGCAAGTCCGCGGTCGTGGCCGGCAAGGAAGAGAACATCCGCCTGCGGGAACAGTGGGAGCTCGAGGCTACGAAGCGGCGCGAGGAAGTCGAACGGGGTGAGCGCCGGGTTCAGGAGCGCGAGTCAGCGCTGGATCGCAAGTTCGACCTCCTGGAGCAACGCGAGAAGGAGGTCGGAAAAAAGGCGAGTGACGTAGGACGTCGCGAGAAGATCCTCGCCGACCGTGAGGAGGAGATCGAACGGTTGGTGTTGGAACTGCGGCGGAAGCTCGAGCTGCTCGCCGGCATGACGGGCGAGGAGGCAAAAGCCGAGCTCATCAGCCGAATCGAGAACGAAGCACACGCCGAGGCTGCCAACAAGCTGCGCGAAATACGGGAGAGCTCCAAGCGCACCGCCGAACGTGAGGCGCGCAAGATCGTAGCGCTCGCCGTGCAGCGCATCGGCGCCGAGCACACCGCGGAGATTACCGCGTCTTCCGTGGCGCTTCCGAACGATGAGATGAAGGGCCGCATCATCGGCCGCGAAGGGCGGAACATTCGCGCGTTCGAGCTCGCTACCGGCGTCGATGTGATCATCGATGACACGCCGGATACGGTGGTCGTGTCCGGGTTCGATCCCGTGCGGCGTGAAATAGCGCGACTTGCGCTCAGCAAGCTCGTGGCCGACGGCCGCATCCATCCCGGGCGCATCGAAGAGGTAGTCGCCAAGGCTCGCAAGGAAGTCGACGCGTCGATCCAGGAGATGGGCGAGCAGGCGCTCTACGAGGTGGGGATCACCGGCATGCATCAGGAGCTGGTGAAGCTCATCGGGCGCATGCACTACCGCACGAGCTACGGGCAGAACATCCTCGCGCACTCCAAGGAGACTTCGTGGCTTGCCGGCATCATGGCCGCCGAGCTCGGACTCGATGTGGCGCTCGCCAAAC
>CAZPCC010000187.1:0-2973 GCA_964584905.1 uncultured Gemmatimonadaceae bacterium
ACGCGCCGATGGCGCGCCCGCGATCCTCTTGGCGGAACGACACCTGGATGACGGCGAGGCTCTGCGGCGTGAGCAAGGCGGCGGCCAATCCCTGCAGCACCCGGAAGGCGATCAGCCACTCGACGTTAGGTGCCAACCCGCAGGCGAGCGACGCCGCGCCGAACGCCGCCGATCCCGCGACGAGCATGCGCCGGCGGCCGAACCGGTCGCCGAGCGCGCCGCCGATCAGGATGAGCGCGGCAAGTACGAGTAGATAGGCATTCAACGTCCACTGGAGCGCCGCCGCGCCGGCACCCAGCTCGGTGCCGAGCGCCGGGAGAGCAATGTTGATGACGGTGGCCGAGAGCAGCACCACCGCCGACCCCATGACCGATGCGGTGAGCACCCATCGACCATCCGGCGTATCCAGTCGAAGCGCGGGATCGCTCACCGGCTGGCCCGCGAGTCGCGAATCGGCATGAGTATCGTGTGGAGTTCCCCTTGTGAATTCGTCGCCGAGAGCCTCGTGACGGCGACAAGTTAGCGTGTCGGGGCTGCATCTCCATCCGGGTGCATGGCGTCTCGGCGCAGCAGTCCCCATGTTCTCCCCCGAAAGACGTCTCTCCGATTCGATCCGCAAACCGGAGCGATTGCTCACTGGAGGTATCATGGACGCAACATCGCGCCGCCGTGGCGGGAACATCGGACCGATCCTGACGAGCGTGTTCGTGCTCACGTTCACTGCGGCTCCATCAGCCCTGCCTGGCCAGGGGCCGGACGTCCATCGTGCCGACGACACGCAGACTCAGCCCATCGGTGGTCCATCGGGACTGCTTCAGCGTCCCGCATGCGCGTCCACCGAGGCGCGCGAGTTCGACTTCTGGATAGGAACTTGGGATATTCGGCAGTCGATTCTGCGCCGCGATGGCAGCTGATCCACTGGATGGACACCGGCGCGACACGCTTCGGGCCGCCGTTCATCGGAGGATTCATCGACGGACGCGGCCAGTTCGTTCGCGAGACTGAGGCGCCTGACGGGAAGCGGCTCGACCGGATCACCTTTCAGAATGTGACCGAGAGCTCGGTGGACTGGGAGCTCGCGGTATCTGCCGACGGCGGCAGTTCATGGCAACCGGTCTGGCGGATGCGGATGGAGCGCCGGACCGAGGTGCCCGAGCCCGATACGCAATCGTAAGGCACCGAAATCACATCGCCAGCGCCAGACGAGCATCGTGCCCGGCTACGCTCCGAGACGTTACGAGCCCGGAACAGCGACCCTAACGCGACTCTCGAAAGGCGCGTGCCACCCAGTCGGCCTCGCGCGGCTCCGCCGGAACGTCGATGCCGGCAGCCAAGGCCCATCGCTGGAGCCACGAGAGCCCTCGAGGTCCCACGTAGGCGTCTCTCCGGGAGTACGCCGAATCGGCAAGCGCCTCCGGGACCCCGATGAAGGTGTAGCCTCTGCGACCGAGCATGTCGATCACTCGCGCGAGGTGCTCGGCGTTCAGGAGATTCGCGTGCAGGAGCATCACCTGCGGGATCTCTCGTCCGAACGCGTCGATCGACAAACGCTCGTAGAAGTCGGTGGCCTCCGCAAGGTGCAGCAGATAGGCATCGGCAACGCGCTTCGCTAATCGCTCCTCGCCTCGTGCTCGGGCGGAAGCGTAGACCGCGGCGTAGACGAACTCCTGGTTGTCCATGGTGACAGGCGCCAGGCGATATCCGTTCGCAGACAGGTACGCGTCCAGTCCCTGCTTCTTCGCCGTCACGTTCCCGGAGTGCAGGAGAGGAGGGCGAAACCAGCGTTCGCTGGTTGTCACTGCACTGTCGATGAGCGCCTGGCCGCGCCCAATGTCGGTGAGGTAGGCCTCGAGCGAGGTGGAGTTAAGATCGGGATGCGTGGCGGAGTGATTGCCGATGATTGCGTCGGTCCGCTGCCAGCGTCCAAGCGTCTCCTCGAGCAGGGATGCAGTCGCGCATCGACGGCCTGGCGTGGCGAGCCCCATCGCAGGTATTCCGCGTTTCTCCAGCACCCCCGTCAGCTTCCTTGTGATCTCCCGGATGCGCTCGACGTCGCATAGGGTAGGTCCGGTCGCGGGGAGATCATCGAATGTGAGCGCGATCCGCCTGTCTGGCATCATGTCGGACCGCAGGGGGGAACCTGACGATTGTGCGTGCGCCTGCGCCGCGACACTCGAGATGAGGAATGCGAGTGACGCTGCGGTCACGACCGTCGGATACTTGATCGATCGTCGAGTCATACGCTCCAGTTCAGCTGCGGTGTGGCGTTTGGAGCCCTTCGACTCCGAGCCCTCAAGGTGCCCACCGGCGGCGCGGCGTCAAGGCGACGAATGTTCGCGGTTCGACTCAGCGGCCACGGCCCATCGGCTACCCGATTGCGTGCCGCTCACCGTGTCTATATACTCAAACTGAGTACAAAGGGAGGCGGTGTGAAGCAGATCGAGCTGGTCGTGCTGGTGGCTCTCGCCGATGGACCGAGCCATGGCTATTCCTTGGCCGAGCGCATCTCGGAACTCACCGATGGCCGCATCGAGGTTCGTCCCGGCAACCTGTACCGCGTGCTCGACCGCCTAGAGGAGCGCGGCTGGGTGCGGCAGGCCGCTGCGCCCCGCGCGGGTTCCGCTGATGAGCGCCGCATCTACTTCTCCGTGACTGCGGCAGGCCGCCGCACCGCGACCGCGGAGCTGGACATGTACGCGGCCCTTGTCGCCCGGGCACCTGGCCTGCGCGGGAGGCTCGCCGATGCCTGACGCCAAAGCGATCCGTGCACAGCGTCTCTGGCGCTGGTGGCGCCGCTGGATGCCTGCCGAGTTCCGCGCGAGGTACGCGGATGAGATGCTCTGCCATCACGTGGACCGTGCCGCGCGTCGCGGGACGAGCCCCGCCCGCTTCTGGGGCGCTCTCCTCTGGGACGCCCTCGCCACAGGAATCGCCGCCCGCCTCGACGCTCGGCGGCGCGTCCGGCCGCGGCCG
>CAZPCC010000188.1:0-2004 GCA_964584905.1 uncultured Gemmatimonadaceae bacterium
TTGAAATCCGCCCTGCGGCGGCCGTGAATCGCGCCCGTAGGGCCGGTTTCAACCGGCCATGACGCAAAGGAAACGCGCGCCTGCTCAATGTCCCAGCCGATATTCGAACGACACGAGGTAATGAAACGGCAGCTCTGGAAACACGTCGGTCGCGCCGAAAAAACCGCCGAAGACGGGGCTGAAATTGTCCTCGTTCGTGAGGTTGAAGAAATCGGCGCGCACTTTCCAGGGGCCGCGACGGAAAGACATGCCGCCGTTCAGCGTGTATTGGGCCCGGATGCGCACCTGGTCGAGGAAGTCGAGCCTGTAGCTGTCGGTCGCGACCAGCCCCAGAGTGATGCCGAAACCGGAATCGAAACTGTAGCCCGTAAAGACATTCAGCAGCCAGGCTGGCAGTCCCGGCACCCGGTCGTCGCCGGGCGGGAACACCGTGAAGCCCGGGCTGCCGATACCCGTGCCCGCAATGATGTCGGGCCGCGAATCGTCGAAGGCGTCGACCACGGCGCGCGTGTCCTGCACGGCCGAGGAATTATCGAAGCGCGGATCGAGCCAGCTCAAGCCGGCGCTCGCAAAAAAATTGGCGCCCGGCCGATAGACGGATTCGAGCTCGACCCCCCGCACCTGGATGCCGGACACCGAGCCATCGGGATTGCGCAGGATGCGCGTCTGGTCGAAAGCCGCGAGGGCCAGGAAGAGGCCGCCGTCGAGCAGCGACAACTTGGCGCCGACTTCGAACAGCTCGCTTTCGGTGTCGAAGCTCTGCTCGGGGATCTCGTTGTTCGCGTCGAGCGTGAAACCTCCGGCCAGGCTGTTGAGCGTTGCCTTGCCGGTGTTCCAGGTCGCGTAGAAACTGCGATTCGCTGCCGGCATGTAGCTCAGGCTCGCGGTGCCGCCCGGATTGAATTGCGACGTCGAGTCAGACGCGGCCGCGAACCCTTCCGGCGGCAGCGGGTCTTTCGCCGACACGTCGTACCAGTCGCCGCGCAGACCGAGCAGCAGGCTCCACCGATCTGTGAGCTGCACGTCGTTCTGATAGAACAGGCCGAGCTGGTAGCTGTCGGATCCGGTCGTATCCGAGATCCGGAAATCGTTCGCGCCATCGCCGTCCAGATCGTAATGCCCGCCCGGCGAGACGAACACGCCCGGGGGGTTCAGGAACACGAGCTGCTGGCGGATCTCCGGCGGCAGGGGAATGCGGCGACCCTCGATGGGACCCATGAGGTCGATCGGGTTGTCGGCTTCGGTCGTGAACTGGCTGAATCCGACCACGTGATTGTGGCGAAACGACACGCCGGCGATGGCCTCGTGGAAAAGCGTGCGTGCGCCGAGCGGCAGCTCGAAAGCGTGCGCGAGCTCGCTGCGCAGCTCGAACGTGCGGTTCTCGTCGATGATCTCGACGAAGCTGTTCTGCTCGACCTCGAATTTCGACAGGCTCTGGTAAGCGAAGCGATTGGTCAGCCGCAGCTCGTCGTCGATCTCCCAGGTGCTGGTCAGGTTGAGTATCAGATGATCGGCCTTGCTCACGTCGGCCGGATCGTTGAGCACTCGGCTGAACGGGATGCGCACCTCCCCGGTCGGGCTGATCACGGCGCCGGGCCCGGGGATGTCCGCAAAGCGCGGATCCGGCGAAACGCCGGTGCCGGTGATGTAGGTGCCGTGATCGATCAGGTCCTGCGTCGCGCGGTTGATGCCGGCGATATCGGGATATACGTCGGCATCGAAATACTCGATGTTGAGGTCGTGGCGCAGCGTGTCCGACGCCTGCCACGCCAGCGCGAAATAGGCGCTCTGCGAGCGCGTCTGTGCGAAATCGTAGTAGCTGCCGTCGTCGACGCCTTCGAGGCTCAGCCGGTAGCCGAGGACGCCCGCCTGCAAAGGCCCGCCCAGATCGATCTGCGCGCGGTAGCGATCGAAGCGGCCGGCGGTGAGCTCCGTGTCCGCGCGGAATTCGTCGAGCCAGGGCTTCTTGGTGACGAGATTCACGTAGCCGCCGACGCGCTGGGT
>CAZPCC010000189.1:0-1888 GCA_964584905.1 uncultured Gemmatimonadaceae bacterium
GTGAGAAGCTCAGGTGAACTCAAGCGGACGCGTGCCATAAGAAGCGGGAAAGAGTTCGTGTCGCTCTTGTATCTAGCGTTTGAGTGAAAGTGCAGCATTTCTAAGGGGGGCGCCAGCTCGTTGTGGTCTAGGTGGAGAACACCGGGCGTTAGCCAGGGCGGCGTCCCCCGTTGTCGTCAGGAGCCCGAACAGTTGACGGGGGTAGGGACCCCGAATCATGCAAGAGGGGGCGCGACGACGCTCACGCGGGAGGTCACATGTCAGAGGGTGCGAGCCAAGGCCCGGTGATCGGGATCGATGTGGCGAAGGCGGAGCTGGAGGTGGCGGTGCGGCCGAGCGGTGATCGGTGGACGGCAACGAACGAGGCGGGCGGGATTCGAGAGCTGATGGCGCGCCTGACGACTCTGGGGCCGGAACTCATCGTGCTTGAAGCAACGGGCGGGTACGAGCTCGCTGTGGTGGGAGCGCTCGCCACCGCAGGGCTCCCGCTGGTGGTGGTGAATCCACGGCAGGTCCGCGATTTCGCCAAAGCGACGGGGCAATTGGCGAAGACGGATCGCCTGGATGCGGCGATGCTGGCGTTATTCGGAGAGCGGGTGCACCCTCCGGTGCGACCGATCCCGGATGAGCTGCACCGCGAGCTGGAGGCTGTGCTGACGCGGCGGCGGCAGTTGCTCGAGATGCTGCAGGCGGAGCGCAATCGGCTGGGGCAGGTTTTTACGCACGGCGCCAGCGTTCGACGAAGCCTGACGCGCCACATCTCGTATCTCGAGAGGCAACTTCGTGAGACGGACGCGGAGCTCGGCGTCCTGATCCGCACGAGCCCGGTATGGCGTGAACGGGAGGATCTGCTCCGCAGTGTTCCCGGGGTGGGCCGGGTGGTGGCGACCACGCTCCTGGCGGAGCTGCCGGAGCTTGGGCGCCTGACGCGGAAGGAGATCGCGAAGCTGGTTGGCGTCGCGCCGCTCGCACGGGATTCTGGAAAGCAGCGGGGCCGGCGCTTCATCCGCGGGGGCCGGGCGAACGTTCGGGCGGTGCTCTATATGGGGGCACTCGTCGCGACCCGGCGGAACGCGGTCATCGCGGCATTCTATGCCCGATTGCTGGTCGCGGGGAAGCCAAAGAAGCTGGCGCTCACGGCATGCATGCGAAAGCTGCTCACCATCCTCAACAGCATGGTGCGATCGCAGGAACGCTGGCGGGTGCCTGACTCAGTTCTCGCTTGACTTTCCAGACAGTTGCTAACGCCTGAACTGAGCCGCGGGGCGACCAGGGCAGGACCCGAACGGGTGTACGGACGTGGGTCGCCCCGTCAGCTCCAGTGAACCGTTAGGCCGAACGCTCACTGGACACAGTCTCGAGAGAGAGGCGCATTGCTTGCGACAGCAGGGTTGATCCGGGGCGAAGCAGCTTCGGTTCGCCGGTCGGAATGAAGCCGACGCGTTCGTAGAGGCGCGCCGCGTCGTTGTTGCCGGTGGTCACATCCAATACAATAGTGTGAGCCCCTGCAAGTCGAGCCCAGGCAACGGCAGCGTCCAGCAGAGCTCGACCGGTGCCCTGCCGCCGCCGCGTGGGCGCGACCCACATCTGATACAGGTGTGCGATTGCCGGCGCATCCTCCTCGATACGAACCCAGGCGAGTCCGCACGGCTCATCACTCGCCTCGGCAACCAATGGCAGATCCCATGGGGAGCTCACACCTCGCGAGAGCCGCGATGTCCATTCACTGTCGGAACGCCGGGCTTCGTGAGCATACATGCTACCAAAGGCATCGGGCGCCTCCCGGAGGGCGTGCAATCGCAAGTCGCGGTAGAGCCGCCACTCGTCTGGCGCAAACCTCCGAACAGACAGGGTAGTGCCCTCACAAGGCATGTGTGCGGCCTAACGC
>CAZPCC010000190.1:0-6523 GCA_964584905.1 uncultured Gemmatimonadaceae bacterium
AGACCTGCAGAAGAAAAAAGCGAACGACTCTTTGTATTCGCTCAGTGCGCGAGCCGCATTCTCAATCCTCGTGCCGTCCTCTGCGTCCTCTGCGTCCTCTGCGGTAAAAAATGCGAAGCTTTGAACTACAAGTGCTTCTCCTCGGAGGGGTGTGTTCTGCGCTGAGATGAGCTCAGACGGCGCGTCGACCAGCACTAACGCTCATGGCTATGAGGATGAGGCGGATCTGAACGGATTCTGCGGATTCGATCGCGAAGGTCTTCTTGCGCTGTTGAAGGCGATTGTGTCGGCGGCGGCTGGAGTCGCGCCAGGATTTCGGGTGGAGCGCTGGAGTCGTACGCCCAGAAGGTGAAGTCAACAGCATTTGAACCGCGGAGGACGCAGAGGATCGCAGAGAACTGCAGAAGAAAAAAGCGAACGACTCTTTTTATTCGCCCAGTGAGCGAGCCGCATTCTCAATCCTCGTGCCGTCCTCTGCGTCCTCTGCGTCCTCTGCGGCAAAAAATGCGAAGCTTTGAACTACAAGTGCTTCTCCTCGGAGGGGTGTGTTCTGCGCTGAGATGAGCTCAGAACAGCGCGCGGAGAGAATCCGCGGCATCCGAGGTCTCCGCCTCATCCGTGTCAACGATGAGCGTTATTGCGGATCGACTCGCCGTGGCTTCGACCTGCGATGTGTAATCACGGCATCTCGAGCTGAAGCACGCGTCGGGGTCAGGCGCAGAAGACTCCGGTTGCCTGGAGAGCTACAAGAGCCGTCACCTTTCTATCGCAACTCTCTCGGTCGTCGGCTGCCCGCCAGTCTGATTCGCGTTCCGCACGTACTGCATCACCATCCGTCACTCGCAGCGGATGGAGACGCGATGCCACGCGTTGTTGGCGTACCCCTTCACGTTCCACGTCTCGCCGACCGTCTCGGGCTGGGTGCCGCCGGCAACGTCCGCCGCACGAACAGCGATCGTGTGTTCCCCGCGGGGCAGATCGAGCTCCGCCTCCCAGAAGGACCACGTCCATCGCGCGGCGGGAGACTCGATCCGCGCGGCGGCCCAGCCGCCGACGCCGTTGGGTGAAACGGCCACGGTGACGAGCGGCGCGCCCTCTGTGCCGATGGCCCACCCCCGCACGCGCGTCCGGCCAGCTGGCAGCACCTGCGCGGGGGCCGGGTCGACGATCACGGAGTTGACGGCGACGGCGCCTAGCGCGTCGCCCGCGCTCACATCGAATGGGTCGCCGGGGTTCAGCTCGCGCTGCACCCGGTAAGCCTTCCGCTGAAAGTAGTTAGGCGACGGTTCGTGCGCCAGCGCGATCCGGCCCAGCCACTTGACGCTACGCGCGCCGATCCAGCCCGGTACGACGGCGCGGACGGGGTATCCGTGCTTTCTCGGAAGCGGTGCACCGTTCAGCTCCGTCGCCAGCAGCACCTCGCTGCCGAGCGCCTTCGAGAGGTCGATGGAGCCGCCGAACCCGAAGGTGCGTTCTTCGCGCACGACCGCGTCCAGGCCTTCCAGCTGCACGTGCCGAGCGCCGGACGCGACGCCGACCGCGGCGAGCACATCGCGTAAGGCAATACCCCCCCACCGACCCGTGCTCGCTGGCTCCGGTCCCCACGGCAGCTCGCCGGGAAGGGGACCGAGCGCCAGATACTCCGCGCGGCGCATCCCGGCACAGATCAACGTCGCCTCCACCTCCACGCGGTCGAATTCGCTAGTCAGCTCGTCGAACGAGAACCGTCGCGGCCGCTCGACGAGGCCTTCGACCTCGAGCCGCCAGGTCGCCACATCGATCGCCGGCGCTGCCGCGTGGCTGCGCGTGAAGAAGGCCTCCACCGGGGTGATCGCCTGACCGGGCAGAACCGGCCAAACCGCCGTGTTCAGCTCCTCGGCGTCGTGGACCAATCGTCGTGTCGCCATGGCCGGTGAAGGTAATGCGGAGGATCGGTAGCGGGAATCGAGACGAGCCCCGTGGCGCAGCACCGGCGTGCGCGCCATACTCCTGCCGACCGCAACCGAACCTTCATTCCGATCGAGGGTGCCACCGTGGAAAGGAAGCACGAGGATGCCTCACGCGTAGAGTCGTCCGGCGTCAACCGCCGGGAGTTCCTCCACGGTGCAATGGCGGGAGCGGCCGCACTCTCGCTAGGCGACCTTCGCGTTCCGTTCGCCGCTGCCATCGACCGCGAAAAGGTCGTCGCCCAGATCACCACGCAGCATGACGCAACCGTGCGAATGCTGCGCGAGTGGATCGCGCTCCCCTCGATCGCCGCCGAAGACCTTGGATATCCCGCAGGTCCCGAGTACATGGCGCGGCTGGCGCGTGAGGCAGGGTTCCAGCACGTGGAGGTCGTGCCGACCGCCGGCAAGGCGGGGGTGTTCGCGACGCTCGACGCGGGTGCGCCGACGACGCTGGCGATCTACTTCATGTACGACGTGAAGCAGTACGATCCCGCGGAGTGGAGCGCGCCGCCCTTGGAGGCGCGCATTGTCGAGCGGCCCGGCGTGGGCAGGGTGATGATCGGGCGCGGGACGACCAACACCAAGGGCCCGCAGATGGCGTGTCTGGCCGCGCTGCATGCATTCAGGGCGGCCGGCGTAAGGCTTCCCGTCAACCTCGTCCTCGTCTGCGAGGGGGAGGAGGAGATCGGATCGCCTAACTTCTCGCAGATCGTGTTCAAGCCCGAGGTCGAGGCCGCACTGCGGAGATCCGTCGGCATCATCATCCCCCTCGGCAATCAGGACCTGGACGGCGCGGTGCAGGTCAACCTTGGCGCCAAGGGGATCGTGGAGCTCGAGCTGGTCGCCTCGGGCGAAAAGTGGGGGCGCGGCCCGAGCAAGGATGTGCATTCCAGCCTCGCCGCCCAGATCGACAGCCCGGCGTGGCATCTCGTGCAGGCGCTCAACACCCTCATCAAGGCCGACGGCCATACGCCGGCGGTCGAGGGATTCTTCGACCGGATGCGCCCTCTCACCGCCGAGCAGCGGCGTATTCTCGAGGCGGCGATCCCGAAAAAGAGCGAGGATGCGGCGAAGCGCGCGCTCGGGGTAAAGACCTGGATCGAGGACGAAAGCTGGCACGACTCTCTCGTCAGGCTCGTGTCCCAGCCGACGATCAACATCGAGGGACTCGTCGGCGGTTATACCGGCCCGGGTGGAAAGACGATTCTCCCGCACCGCGCCGTCGCCAAGATCGACATGCGGTTGGTGCCGGACATGACGGCGAAGGGCACGCTCGAGCTGCTGAAGACGCACCTGGCAAAGCACGGGTTCGGGGACATCGAGGTGAACATGACCGGCGGGTACGACCCCACCGAGACGGCAGCCGACTCGAAGCTCATTCAGGCGATGGTTGCGACCTATCGCAAGGCGGGGATCGAGCCGCTGCTGTGGCCCCGTCTGGCGGGGTCGTGGCCGGGCGCCACCTTCACCGCGGCGCCGCTGAATCTCCCGGCCGGCCAGTTCGGCCTGGGGCACGGCGGCGGAGCGCACGCGCCTGACGAGTACTGGATAGTCGAAGCGGAGAATCCGAAGGTCGCCGGAATGGACGGAGCGGCGGGCTCGTTCGTCGACTTCTTCTACTCCCTCGCCTAGTCCGCCAAAACCTCGGCGACAGAGGATTGCTTGTCTGTCGCCATCATCATTCTCGCAATTGCGGGCGCCTCTTCTCAGGCACGATCGTCTCACCCCGCGCCAGCATCGCCACCAGGGCTGCGATTTTCTTCGCGCGTCCGGCGGGCGTCTTCATGTTGTTGGTGCGAAATGCGAGCGCGAAGAGATTCACGCGCCCCAGGTTACGGAATGTCTTGCGAGCCTTCGGGTTCGCCGCGATGGCTGCACGAAGGTCGTCAGGGATGGTGGATTCGGTGGTGCTGCGGATCGGGGCGTATGCTGCCTCCCAGCGTCCATCCGTTTTCGCGGCATCCACCTGCCGCTGGCCGGCGGGAGTCATCCGGCCGGCCGCCGTCAGCCTGGCGACGTTGTCCCGGTTGACCTGACTCCAGATGCTCTTCGCCTTGCGAGGAGTGAACCGCTGCAGGAACGAATCCTCGTCGAATGCCTTACGAATACCGTCGATCCATCCATGGCACAGCGCCACATCCAGTGCCTGCGCGTAGGTCACCGTCGGCAGGCCGGAGTCCTTCTTGTGGATCTTCAACCAGAGCTCCGTCTGCCGGTCGTGGTTCCCGGCCAGCCACTTCTCGAAGGCCGCCTCCGTACGGAAGCTCCTGATCCTGCCTGGATCGGGGATGATCGGTGCCATGGCAGCGTGCGCCTAGCGGCGCCACACGAAGAGTTTCTCGACGAACCAGCCAACGAATCTCATGGTAACCGCGTGGGTGCGCCGCTTTCCGTGTCGAGAAATGCCACCGCGTGCCTCGCGCGCGGAACGACGCGCACCCTGTCACCCCGATGGAAGGGAGTGTGCGGCACGGCGTCTATTTCGCACCTGAGAAGGCGTCCGGAGGCGAGCTTCACGCCATACACCCAGTGCTCACCTGCATACGCCGCAGTCTCCACTATCGCGCTTCCTTCCGCGTCCCGGTCCAGCAGACAGTCTCCGGGGCGAATCAGTACATCCACCCACGCTCCGTGCGGATGCGTCCGCGCCGCGTCGAACATGCCTATCTCCGTCTCGATGGTCCCTTCTCCCGCCATCCCCCGGAGGAATGTTGCGTGTCCCAGAAAATCGGCGACGAAGGGAGATGCCGGATCGCGGTAGATGCGCTCTGGCGTATCCAGTTGAACGAGCTTTCCCTCGCGCAGCAAGCCCACCTGGTCGGCCAGCGCGAATGCCTCCTCCTGATCGTGCGTGACCAGCACCGCTGTCGTGCCCGAAGTCCTGAGAATGCGCCGCAGGTCGTCGCCGAGTGCGGACCGGTGCATAGGATCGACGTTCGATAGCGGCTCGTCGAGGCACACCAGATCGGTCCGACGTGCCAGCGCGCGAGCGAGCGCGACGCGCTGCTGCTCTCCGCCGGAGAGCTCGTGTGGATAGCGTGCTGCGAACTGCTCGAGACCGCAAAGCTCCGCCAACTCCTCCCACCTGCCGTCGCGAGCCGCACGCGGTTCCTTGCGGAGACCGAAGACGACGTTGTCCCTTACGGTAAGGTGCGGGAACAGCGCGCCTGACTGGTGCACGAAACCGATGCCCCGTTGCTCCGGTGCGAGCCACGTTCTCTCATCCGCGACTACCCTCGCGCCTAGCAACACCGACCCGGAATCGGAGCGCTCGAACCCGGCAATCACGCGGAGGAGCGTCGTCTTTCCCGCGCCACTCGGCCCCAGCAGCGCGCAAATGGTCCCGGCCGGGACAGCGAACGACACGTTTTCGAGAGCAGGTCGCGCCCCCGCGCCGAAACGCTTGACGAGTGCCTCTACCTCGAGCCTGACCGTCATGCCGCCGCTCCCGGCCGGGCGATTGGCCGCAGTATCGTGCGTCCGAGTCCGCGCGTGAGCAACAGAACGAGGACGGTGCCCACGACGACGATCGCGAGCGCAGGCGGTGCTGCCTGGAGCCAGAGCGACTCGGTGGTCGCCTGCCAGATCCCCACCGAGAGTGTGTCGAATCCGAACGGCCGTAAAAGCATCGTTGCCGGCATCTCCTTCATCACGTCCACCAGAACGAGCACTCCCGCGGTTACGAGCGCGCCGCGCAGGAGAGGCGCGTGCACGCTGGCGAACAGCCGGAATGGCGACGCACCTAGCGAGCGTGCCGACTCGTCCAACGCCGGCCCCACCTGCGCCAGCCCGGCGTGGATGGGAAGATACGCCACGGCGAGGAACCTGACTACGTATGCGAACAGGAGCCCGAGGGCGGATGTCACGAGCAACGGCGGTGGCGCCACCCCGAGCCATCCCGCCACTCCCTCTACCGCGCTATCCGTCGCGGCCAGCACGCCTATCACTCCCACCGCAACGACAGTACCCGGTATCGCATAGCCGAGCAGCGCCACGTTCCCCAGCCGCGTTATGACCCGTGAGCGAACGAGCCGCGCCGCGTACGACAGCACCAGCGCAGCAGCCAGGCAGACCACCATCGCGCAGACGCCGATGAACGCGGTGTTGGCTCCCTGCCGCCACAGCGGCTCCAGCGAGGCGCCGCCCCCGAAGTCGCGAGCGCTCCACACGACGAGGACCGATGTCGGCAGGACGAATGCGATGCCGAGCACAGCCGAGCATAACGAGGTTGCCATCCAGCCCGCGCCCCCCGTGAGCTTCGTGCGTTCCATCACCGCGCCACTGGACGGCAGCGAGAAGCGCGCCGATCGGCGGGCCCAGCGCTCGAGGCCCAGCACTATAGCGGCGAAAACCAGCAACACCGTCGCCAGTTGCCCCGCAGCCACCCGGTCGAACATCCCGAACCACACCCTGTAGACTGCGACCGTAAAGGTCTGATAGCCGAACAGCGAGACCGTCCCGAAATCGGCAAGAGTCTCCATGAGCGCGAGCGCGAGCCCGGCGGCGATTGCCGGGCGTGCGACGGGCACTGCCAGATGCAGGAAAGTCTCCCACGGCTTGAGACCCAGGCCACG